>NZ_JBEAID010000018.1:0-319827 GCF_040064585.1 Klebsiella sp. CN_Kp113
GTCACGGCATATTCCCCGGGTTGCGGCGTAAACGCCTTACCCGGGCTACGGGTTAACAGCAATCTGCGGTGCTGTAGCCCTGAAAGGCCCTACTCCTCGCTCACGACTGGCTTGACTCTTACCGCAAACAGCACTATCACCATGGCGCTGACCAGCAGCACGCCGCTGCCGACAAAAACGCCGCTCGCGCCGTTGAGATCGAATACCGCACCGCCGCCAGCCGCACCGGCGCTAATCGCCAGCTGAATAGACGCCACCAGCAGGCCGCCCGCGCTTTCAGCTTCATCCGGCACCGTGGTGGCAAGCCAGGTCGACCAGCCCACCGGCACCAGACCAAAAGCAAAGCCCCACATCGCCACCAGCAGACCGTCCAGCAGCGCGACGTGGCCGAACGTTACCATCATCAGCGCCAGCACGCTCATTGCCAGCGGCACCAGCGCCAGCGTCAGGCGCAGGCTTCGGGCCAACAGATGTCCGGCAATCGAGGTGCCGATAAAGTTCGCTACCCCAAAACCGAGCAGGATCAGAGAAACCCCTTCGACGCTGGCCTGCGCCACGGTTTCGAGGAACGGACGCAGATAGGTAAAGAAGGCGAAGTGGCCGCTGAAAATCAGGATTGTCGCGAGCATGCCGCCAATCATACCTGGCCGACGCAGCACCTTAAACAGGGTAGCGAAGCTGCCGACGCTCTCCGGACGCATGGAAGGAAGAACCCACAGCTGCCAGAGCAGCGCAACCACACTCGGCAGCGCACAGATAAGAAATACGTTGCGCCAGCCGATCAGCGCGCCGAAATAGCTGCCCAGCGGCGCGGCAACCACCGTCGCGATGGAAACGGCGGAAAAGATAATCGCCAGCGCTTTCGGCACCATCGCCGCCGGAACCAGACGCATGGTGGTCGCGGTCGACATCGACCAGAAGCCGCCGATGGCGATTCCCAGCAGCAGACGCCCCAGCAGCAAAAACTCCAGCGAACCGGCGAAGGCCACCATCATGCTGGAGATAATTTGCAAAACGGAGAAGAACATCAGCACCCAGCGGCGGTCAATATTTCGCGTCGCGGTGGTGATCAGCAGCCCGGTAACTAACGCCACCAGCGCCGTCGCGGTGACCGCCTGCCCCGCCATACCTTCGCTAACGCCCAGGCTTGCCGCCATCGGCGTTAACAAACTGGCAGGAAGAAACTCGGCGACAATCAGGCCAAACACCCCCAGCGCCAGCGCATAGACGGCGCGCCACGCGGGCCTGGCGTTGGCCTGGCTCTCTTCAGCTGCAATGCAGGAACTCATAAACATCTCTCCAGAACAATTAACATTTCGTTAAGATTAGGCGGTTCTGTTCGGACGATCTATGATGCATACTCCTTGATTATTGATAATTCGTCCGGGAATGATGTTATGACTCAGCACGCCCTCGATCTCACCAGCGAACTTCTGCGCGGCATGCGCCTTTCCGGCGTCAACTACCGCCGCATCGAAATCTCCCGCCCTTTTGGCGTCGAATTCGGCTTCGTACCCGGTAAAGCGCAGTTCCACTTTATCAGCCGGGGACCGGTACTGCTGCGCATGGTCAGCGGCCAGCGCCTGATGCTGCAGAGCGGCGATGCGCTGTTTATTCCGAACGGCGATGGTCACGTGCTGCTCTCCGATGACCAGGCAACGGTGGTTAACGTGTCCAGACTGCCCAGCGAACCGGTTTGCGACTCGGTAAGCTGCGTCAAAAACGCCTGCGACGACGCGAAAAGCGACAGCGCCATTATCTTCAGCGCCTGTATGGACTTTGAGCTGGGCGGTATGCAGCCGCTGGTCAAAGCGATGCCCGAAGTGATGCTGGTCAGCAGCCTGCTGACCAGCCGTCCGGAGATCCCGCCGATGCTGGCGGCCATGGAACGCGAAAGCCTCACTCGACAGGCGGGCTACGCCGGCATTCTGGCGCGGCTGGCCGATGTGGTCGCCGCGCTGATTGTCCGCGGCTGGGTGGAGTGTGGCTGCGGCAACGCCACCGGCTGGGTACAGGTGCTGCGCGATCCTAAGCTGGCTAAAGCCATTTACGTTATGCATCAGCAGCCGGGCATTAACTGGAAAGTCGAGGATCTGGCCCGAGAGGCGGGAATTTCACGTTCGGTATTTGCTGAACGCTTCCTCTCCGCCACCGGCACCACGCCCGCCCGCTATCTCACCGAGCTGCGTATGCGCCTCGCGGTGCAGTACATTTCCCATGAGGGTCAGGCGCTGGAAAAAGTGGCCTTCAGGCTGGGGTACAGTTCTCATGCCGCCTTCAGCCGCGCCTTTAAACGCATTATCGGAAAGGCGCCGGGCGCGCTGCGCGATCTGTCGCGGGAAGAAGGATTTTAGCACTGTCCCAGTTCACGGGTGCGCCTGACCGCCGCCAGTACGCTGCGCTGAAGCCCAGCGGCAAAATCGCTGTTGTTCAGCTCATACAGACCGTGGATCCCGACGCCCGCCGGGGAGTTGTTGATATCCAGAAGCTGGCGCGGATGCTTTTGGCTTTGGCGCAGCATCTCGACCGCGCCGAGCAGGTTTTCCAGCACCACCTCCGTTGCCTGGGGCCGCGGCAGCCCCGCCAGTACGCCGGCATCGGTAAGGGACTCAATAAAGTAGTAAATATAGTTAGGGCCCGCGACGCCAAAGCCGGTAAAGATATCGATCAACCGCTCAGGCAGATACAGCACTTTGCCAAAGCCGCGCAGAAACGGCTCGATCTCAGCCGCGCTGGCGTGGGGGTTTAAGGTCACGCCGCTATAGCCAAATCCGGTATCGGTCAGGGTATTGGGGATCGCCCTGGCAATCGGCGTTGCCGCACCAAACAGGGAGGCCAGCTTTTCCAGGGTCACCCCCGCGATCAGAGAAACCACCGTCGTCGAGCCGTTTAGCTGCGAGCGCACGCGGTTCGCCACCCCCGCCAGATCGTCCTGCGGACGGATCCCCAGCACCAGCAAAGCGGCTTCGTTTACGCCACCGTCGCCCGACAGCCGATAACGGGCGCGCAGAGCCTCGACTCGCGCGCTGTCGATATCCTCCAGCGAGATCGCGTCCGCCCGCAGCGCACCGTGGCTTAATGACGCGCGAATAATCGCCTCCGCCATCTGTCCGGCGCCAAAAAAATGGACCCTGGTCATGAGTCTTACTCCTTATTCAAAAAGATATTCGCCGTTGCCAACGCGAAAGCGTCGGCCTTTGAGCGCCGGGTCAGCAACGCGAAACACCAGTTCAGTCAGTTGGTTCGCCGCGCCCTGACGGAAAAGAAACTCTCGACCGCCCACCGCCAGCCCCTGCTCGCCTTGCGGGGCAAAGCCAAACAGCAGCTGCCAGCGGTCGCGCACCGCCTGAGGATGCTGTACCGTGAAAACCGCGCGCTGCAGTTCAATCTCCCCCAGAGGATGCGGCGCAGCGAGACCCTGTGCCTGCAGGCGGCTCAACCGGGCGTCATCCTCTTCCCCCCATTGCAGAATAAAGGGATAGACCAGGCCGTCAAAATCGCCGTCAATGGTGAAGATCCGCCAGCGGATAACGTTGCCCTGCGGATCGTCGCGCTGGCCGTTGACGATCGGCGAAACCCGCAGGCCCTGCTCGTGCAACTCCGCATGCGTGCGCTCAATATCGTCGCTACGCAGCGCCACCCGATACAGCGCTTCATTATCCGGCAGCAGCCGCGACGCATCCCGGGAGAGTAAAAACTTCTCCGCGGCGGAAAGCAGCTCTGCATCATCGGCAATCGCCAGAAATTCGATATAGGTCAGGCCGAAATAGCTCAGCGCATTCCTGGTCCCCCAGCCCGGGTGGTGTCCACCGGCCACCGCGTTGAGCTGTTGCCCGCTCAGCGCCTGAATCGCCGCTTCCGGCTGATTAACAAACTGGACCGCGTGGTCCCACGTTAAGATTGCCATTCGCCCTCCCGCTCCTCTGCCTGATAAAAACGCAGCCGACAGGCGGCATCGCCGCGAGCCAGCGCGGTCTGCACCTCTAAATGCAGCCCCGGAAACGCGTCGGTTAGCGCACGATCGCCTTCCATGCAGATATCGCACAGCGTCTCAATTTCGCTGGCGCCTCGCCCCTGCTGCCGCCAGCAGTTGACATAGGGACAGTAGTGAAACAGGACGATAAATTCGGCCCGGCTGGCGCTAACGGGCTCCATCTCATAAACCTGAGATTCCAGACCGCGGGTAAACAGCCCGGCAAACTCCTGCAAATCTTTTCGATCGCGCATTTGCGCGCGCAGCTTATGCCCGATATCGCGGCCATAGTGGCGTATTGCTTCACGGACAGAATCATCCGCGATATGGCGTTGTCGGCTTTCGTCCAACAGGTAACCGATCGTTGCCGCGCGTTTTTCAGTAATGGCGCGCAGCGCCAGGGTCACCTCATCGTTTAAGGTGGCGGCGTTATGCGCCGGTTCCGAGCTTATTTGCGTCATGCGCTTATTCCCAGTCGGTATTCACTTTCACGTCGCTGGCGCCCGGCAGGGCATACACATCTTCGGCGTACCATTTCCGCGAGAGCTCAGCGAGCGTGCCGTCCTTTTTCAGGGCAACCAGCTGCGCGTCAATCGCTTTGATTAGCTGCGGATCGGTATTTTTTTTATACAAATAGACGTTAGGAAACAGGCCGACGGAATCCGACGCTTTCAGATTAAGATTTAGCGCCTTATTTAACGCCAGCAGCGCGCCAATGGGGTAAATCGCCGCATCGTATTCCCCGGAAGCTACCGCTTTAAAGATATCGGCGGCGGACTGCTCGCCGTTGGGCTGCAGGTTAATTTGTTGGCCTGGATGTTTTTTATTGTAGTTTTCAATCACCGTATAACGGGCGTCGGAGGTATGAATCGGCACCAGCTTTTTCTTCCCGCTGGCGAGATCGCCGAGATTATGTATATCGTTCTCATCGTTACGCACAATCAGGCGCAAATCGCTGATCCCTGTCGGCTCGCCGGAGTGGTCGTATTTTTCCGCCCGCTCTTTGGTGAGATAAAAGTGATCCGCCGCGAGGGTATAGGCGCCGGTCGATAGGCCGACGATCATCGCATCGCGCGAGACCGCATTAAAATGAAACGTATAGTCGGTTAAACGCTGGTCCAGCACCTTTAACAGGTCGCCATCGTAACCGGTAATATTGTTGTTATCGTCAACAAAGCTAAAGGGAAAACCGTTAGCATTGACGACAACCTCAACCGTTTTCGCGTTTGCGCTTTTTTCAACCGCCTGCGCGGCGTTCATTCCCATTGCCAACGCCAGCGCACTCACCAGTAAAATTTTATTTTTCAAAATACCTTCCCCAAAATGATAACCGTGGAACACTCTTTTCTGCGTTTCCTTGCCAGCGGGCGCTCAGAAACCTTTCTGCACTGCGCAATGCTCTGGCAATCGCCAGGCACAGCACGATATAAATCACCAGCACGACGCAGTAGGCTTCGACAAAATGAAACCCGCGCGCGGCGGCGATATTGGCTTTCGCCATCAGATCAACAACGGTGATGGTGTAAACCAGCGAGGTGTCTTTAATCAGATCGATCAGCACGCTGGTAAAGTTCGGCAGCGCGGATACCGCCGCCTGTGGAAAAATAATGCGTCGGAACTGCGTGAATCCGCTTAGCCCGATTGACCACGCGGCCTCGCGCTGCCCCTTATCAACCGCATTCCATCCCGCGCGAAAGGTTTCGGCGAAATAAGCGCTGAAGATCAGCGACAGCGCGGTGACCGCCGCCGCCAGCGGCGAGAGTTTATAGCGGTACATCGTGTCCTGCGGGCCGCCAAACAGCCCGGCGGCAATCCACGGCCAGACGTAAAAAAAGAAATACAGCATCACCAGGACCGGGACCGAACGGCCAAAGGAGAGGAATACCCTCGCCAGCCATTGAACGCCGGGTACCTGACGAATAATCGCCCACGCCAGCGCTGCGCCCAGCAAAGTGGAAAACAGTAAGGATAATAACGTTATCGTCAGGGTGACCGGCAGCGCGCTTAAAATAAACGTAAAATTGTCGCGAATGAACGCCAGGCTAAACATGTTAATTTATCACTCCAGCAGGAACTGATATTTCTTTTCAATACGAGTGGTAAAATAGAGAATAATACTATTCAGCACCCAGTAGACGATAATCACGCTAATAAATGCCGCGACTTGTTTCGCCCCGTAGCTATTTTGCGAAATCTTTTGTGCCCGCCCAAAAATATCCACAATACCAATAATATTGACCAGCGAGGTCATTTTTACGAGATTAATTAAAAGATTGCCAAAGACGGGAATAGCAATAATAAGCCCCTGGGGGAAAATAATCCGCCGTATTCCCTGATGCCAGGGAATATTCAGGCTGATAATGGCCTCTTTCTGGCCACTATCCACCGCGCGCCACGCTGAACGCATCATTTCTGCAAAGTAGGGACTGATGCTGACCGAAATAGACAGCACCGCAAAGGTGGTATCGCTAATCCACAGCGGCGGCAGCGCCAGCGCGGTCAAAATTAATTTGCCGCCGAAGAAAAACAGCAGGATCAGCAGCGCCAGAGGCGCGCCGCGCAGAATGTCGGTATACCCATTTGCCGCCGCGCTGAGCGGCCTAAAGCGGCTAAACTGCAGCAGCACAATCAGCAGCGCGATCGTTAAACCAAGCAGCAGCGACGCCAGCGTTATACCGAGGGTCACGGGTAAATTTTCCAGCAGCTTCGGCACTATTCCGGCGATATCCTGCCAGCTAAACAGCGGGTTATTGTTCATCATCAGCCTCAGGCATGATAGTGCAGTTGCGCAAGAAACGCCCGGGTTCGGCCCTGCTGCGCCGCGCCAAATATCTGTTCCGCCGGGCCCTGTTCAACGATTTCGCCGTTTTCCATAAATACCACCCGGGAAGCGACCTGACGGGCGAACGCCATTTCGTGGGTCACGATGATCATCGTCTGGCCCGCGGCAGCAATGGTCTGAATAAGCTCCAGCACTTCACCGACTTTTTCCGGATCCAGGGCTGAGGTCGGTTCATCCAGCAGCAGAACGGCGGGGTTAATGGCCAGCGCCCGCGCAATACCGATACGCTGCTTTTGGCCGCCGGAGAGACTGTGCGGATAGTGGTCTTTTTTATGCAGCAACCCCACCTGCTTTAAGAGTCGTTCAGCAATAGCCAGCGCCTCCTGCCGCGGGCGTTTTTTAGCGTATATCAGTCCTTCGGTAATATTTTGCAGTGCGGTAAGGTTATGAAAAAGATTCCACGATTGAAAAACCATAGCGGTTTTTGACCGTAGTTTTTCAATCTCCTTTTTTCCCGCTTTTGCGCAATCCAGCGCCACATCATCTATTCTTATTTGCCCGCTATCGGCAGGCTCTAAGAAATTAAGCGTACGTAATAGCGTGGTTTTCCCCGAGCCGCTGGGGCCAATAATGCAAATAATCTCGCCGGAATGAATGCTAAGCGATACCTCTTTTAGCACTCTTTCACCGGAGAAGCTTTTACTGATCTTATTGAGCGTTATCATAATGAGATATTCGTGAATAATGATTATTTGCCGCACACCGGCATTTATTGCTGTACAAAAACTATATTGCCGCCGTTCAGATGATAGCAAACAAGAAAATCATCTATCGAAAGTCAAAAAATAACTTTTTATATATTTGTTATGACAATGAGGCTTGATTGTAATTAAACCTTATTTGCAAAACAGGATTGCGGTAACCGACATTTTTTATTCAAATTTACTGAACAATGAGAACAAATTGTTTCGATTTTAATCATCGCGTCGTCGGCCTATTATTTATCACATCAGGGCAACAACGCTCCAACACTGACAAAACGCTTAAGGAATACGACCATGAAATCCATCAAAACTTTCGTTGCAGTTGCCGCACTCTCTATGATCTCTTTCGGTACGTTTGCGCAGAGCATCAGCGCCAGCGCTTCCACACTGGACCGCGCAGAAGCCAAAATTGCCGCTCAGGCCGCAGAGCAAGGCGCCTCTTACAAAATCACCAGCGCTCAGTTCAATAACCGCGTGCATATGACCGCAGAACTGACGAAATAAACTCACCCGTCATACTTCAAGTTGCATGTGCGTTGTCCTGCAACCCGAATTATTTAGGGTATATAACAATATTGCCGGGCCGCCGGAAGACACAGGCGACAGCGACAACACGATGAAATAAGGAACAGAATATGAAAAATATCGGCGTAGTCACCGCACTGCTGTTAGCCGCTACACTTTCGTCCGGGGCGATGGCTGCAGAGAATAGCTTTGCGCGTCCGGAGGCAGGTTCAAATATCGACACGTCCGTGCATCAGAATCATATTGATGTCAGCCATGCCTTTGATAAAGAGAGCCTGACCGCAGGCAATCTTCAGTAACACACAGCCCAGGGCGCGCGCGGAATTATCCGCTGCGCGCCCTACTTTTTCTGCCAGTGTGCCCACGGATTATCCGCCGGCGCTTCCGCTTTTGCCGTATCGGTATCGGACAACGAATCGATATACAGCGCTTCCACTTCTTTACGCGCCCACGGCGTGCGGCGTAAAAACTTCAGGCTCGACTTAATACTCGGCTCGCTTTTAAAGCAGTTGATGTTGATGCGTTTCGCCAGTTCGGCCCAGCCATATCGCGCGACCAGCGCGTTTAACAGCGCTTCCAGCGTGATGCCGTGCAGAGGATCGTTTGGGTGCTGCATTGCGTCTCTTTACCTGAATTAAAAATTTTGCTCACCATACTGGCTCCCGACGCCAATCGCAACAGCCCCGCCTCCCCCTTATCCAAAATTCGCAAAAGCACAGAACCCTCCACGGTCATAAATTAGAAAAGAACGTTATTGGTTGATTATTTTCGCTTAAGGCAAGCTGGCTTCAACCACCCGACTGAGGAATCGATCATGCGCTGTTGTTGTCCCCGAACCCTGAATCTGAATCGACGAAAACAACTGAATACCGCCTTCGGAGAACACAATGAACGCGACAACCTTACCGATACTGGATCTGGCCCGCTACGCGGACCCCGCTGAAAAAGCGGCGTTTCTCGCCGACCTGCGCCACGCCGCCCGCGATATCGGTTTCTTTTATCTGATCAACCACGGCGTCGATGAGTCGCTGCAGCAGGCCGTGCAGCAGCAATCCCGCGCCTTTTTTGCCCTGCCCGACGATCAAAAGCAGAGGGTGGCAATGATTCACTCTCCGCATTTTCGCGGCTACAACCGCGCCGCTTCTGAATTAACCCGCGGTCAACCCGACTGGCGCGAGCAGTTCGATATCGGCGCCGAGCGCCCGGCCCTGCAGCTTAGCGAACGCGCGCCGCGCTGGCAGCGCCTGCAGGGGCCGAATCTCTGGCCAGAGGCGCTGCCCTCGCTCAAACCCACATTACTGACCTGGCAACGGGAAATGGCCCAGGTTGGGATAACCCTGCTGCGCGCCTTCGCCGAAGCGCTGCGCCTGCCGCTGGATGCCTTCGATGGCCTGTATGGCGATAAGCCCAATGAACATATCAAGCTGATCCGCTATCCCGGCCAGCAGGAGACCCAGAGCGCCCAGGGCGTTGGCGCGCATAAGGACTCCGGCTTCCTCAGCTTCCTGCTGCAGGATGAGCAGAAAGGATTGCAGGTCGAAGTCTCCCCTGACCGCTGGATTGACGCGACCCCGCTGGCGGGCAGCTTTGTGGTGAATATCGGCGAGCTGCTGGAGCTGGCAACCAACGGCTATCTGCGGGCAACGGTGCACCGGGTCGTTTCGCCGCCTGCCAACCAGCAGCGGCTGTCGATCGCTTTCTTCCTCGGCGCCCAGCTGAATGCCGTGGTCCCCGTCTACACGCTGCCCGACGAGCTGGCCCGCGAAGCCCTCGGACCGGATAGCGACCCGCAAAACCCGCTGCTGCGCGAGGTGGGCTGGAATTACCTGAAAGGGCGTCTGCGTTCGCATCCTGATGTCGCCGAGCGCTACTACCAGGATGTTTTTCGCGAACGCGCCGAGCAATTGATCGTGTAGACCCTAGATAATTCGGGTTGCAGGCAGGCGGCAAGTCAGTGAATCCCGATGAGCTTACTCTGGTAAGTGATTCGGGTGAGCGCGCGCAGCCAACGCACATGCAATTTGAAGTATGACGGGTATAAACATAACAACAACACAAGGAATAAGATGATGAAATATGCCGCATTTAAACTGGCAGGGGTTGCACTGTCTCTCTCTCTGGCATGGAGTTCCGCCCAGGCCGCCGCGCTGCGCGTCGCCGCGGACCCGGTGCCGCACGCCGAGATCCTTAACTACATTAAGAAGATCGATCCCAGCCTCGACCTGAAAATCGTCGAACTCACCAGCGGCGTTAACGCCAACGAACTGCTGGCCAACGGCGATGTCGATGCCAACTACTTCCAGCACGTCCCCTATCTGAAAGATCAGGAAAAAGCGCTGGGCAAAACCTTCGCCGTCGCGGCGACCGTCCATATTGAGCCGCTGGGGATCTATTCGCGCAAGCATAAAGATTTTAAATCGCTGCCCGAGAACGCCACCGTGGCGGTACCGAATAACACCACTAACCTGAGCCGCGCGCTGTTCCTGCTGCAAAATCAGGGTTTGATTAAGCTGGCGGCAAAATTCACCGACCCGGCGACCACCCTGGCAACGCCGAAAGATATCGTGGAAAACCCGAAGCACCTGAAAATCCTTGAGATTGAATCACCGCAGATCCCGCGGTCGCTGGATGACGTTGACCTGGCGGTGATAAACGGCAACTACGCGCTGGAAGCCGGGCTGGTGCCGGCCAAAGACGCGCTGGGTCTGGAGAGCGCGACCAACAACCCGTACGCCAACATTCTGGTGACAACGCCGGCGCTGGCGAACGATCCGCGCATCAAGGCGCTGGCCAAAGACCTCACCTCGCCGCAGGTCGCCGAATTTATTCGTAAGCAGTATAACGGCTCGGTGATCCCGGTAGCTCCTCAGTCATGATTGAGATTGTCGGGCTGAGTAAAACCTATGCCGGAACAGGCCGACCGGCGCTAAACGATGTCTCTCTGCAGGTGCCGAGAGGAGCCGTTTACGGCATCCTCGGCCGCAGCGGTGCAGGCAAAAGTACGCTGATACGCTGCCTGAATCTGCTGGAGCGGCCCACGTCGGGCCGCATTATTGTGAACGGGAACGATATTACCCGGATGGATAAAACCGCGCTGCGCGAGTACCGGCTGCGTACCGGCATGATCTTCCAGCACTTTAATTTACTTCACGCCCGCAGCGTCGCCGACAATGTCGCGGTGCCGCTGGAGATAGCCAAAGTGCCGAAAGCCGCCCGCCAGGCGCGGGTGGCGGAGCTGCTGGAACTGGTCGGGCTGGCGGATAAAGCCGCCGCCTTTCCGTCACAGCTTTCCGGCGGGCAAAAACAGCGCGTGGGGATCGCCCGCGCGCTGGCCGCGCGGCCGGATGTGCTGCTGTGCGATGAGGCCACCAGCGCCCTCGACCCCGAGACCACGGCCTCGGTGCTCAGCCTGCTGGCGGATATCAACCAAAAGCTGAACCTCACCATCGTGCTGATCACCCATGAGCTGGAAGTGGTGAAAACCCTCTGCGACCACGCGGCGCTGCTGGAGCACGGGGAGATTATTGAAAGCGGCAGAATTGCCGATTTGCTGGTGGCGCCATGGTCGCGGCTACGGCAGTCGCTGCTGCACGATCCTCAGGCAGAGCGGGATTTCCTCGCTCGCCACGGTTTTCACGGGAGGCCATTATGCGGAGTAGCATGAGTTGGGAAGATCTCTGGCCGCTGCTGCTTCAGGGCACGGTAGATACCGTTTATATGGTCGGCCTGGCGGCGCTGTTTACCGTGCTGCTCGGGCTGCCGACCGGCGTGCTGCTGTTTGTTTCACGCCGCAACGGCCTGGCGCCGATGCCGAAGCTCAACGCCGTGCTGGGCGCGATTATCAACCTTGGTCGTTCGCTGCCGTTTATCGTGCTGCTGATCGCGCTGATCCCGTTCACCCGGCTGATTATTGGCACCACCCTCGGCAGTACCGCCGCGGTGGTTCCGGTCACCATTGGCGCCTTTCCGTTCTTTGCGCGGCTGACGGAGAACGCGCTGGATGAAGTGGATTACGGGCGTATCGAGGCGATTTTATCGATGGGCGGCAATATCTGGCACGTGATCTTTAAATCGCTGCTGCCGGAAGCGCTGCCGACGCTGCTGGCCGGCATCACGCTGACCATCGTTATGCTGATCGGCTTCTCTTCGATGGCGGGCGTGATTGGCGGCGGCGGACTGGGCGATCTGGCCATTCGCTACGGCTATCAGCGCTTCAATAACGAGGTGATGTTCGGTACCGTGCTCATTCTGGTCGCGCTGGTGCAGGGCGTGCAGATGGCCGGCGACCGTCTGGTCCGCGGCCTCGCCCACCGTCGTTAACAATAAGCGGGTGGCCGCGCGCCATCCGCGATTAAAACCCGCTTTCGCGCACCAGGGTGCGTATCAGCTCCGCTGCCGGCAGCTCGCGAATCAGGCTCACTCCCTGCCCGGCCCAGTGCGCACCGTACTGACGATCTCCCTGCGCTTTCGCCGCCGATGCCAGCGCCTTTCCGGCGTCGTAAGCCACGGGATAAGCCGGAATCAGCGGCGGATCGTTTATTTCACGCCAGCCGTTAACCAGACATCTCGCCGGGCGTCCGGAAATGGCTGAGGTTAAAACCGTTTGCCCGTCAAATGCGCTTTTAAGGGCCTCACGGTATCCGCCATCCGTGGACGATTCCGGGCACAGCAGAAACGCCGTCCCTAGCTGCGCCCCGTCTGCGCCCAGGTTCATTACGCTGTTAATTCCCGCGCCGTCCATCACGCCGCCAGCGGCGATAAGCGGAATATCGGTATGCCGTCTTATCGTCTGAACCAGAGTAAAGGTGCTCATCTGCCCGTCGGGCGCCAGCGGATCAAAGATGCCGCGATGGCCGCCGGCCTCGTAGCCCTGCGCCACCACCATATCGATTCCCTGCTCTACGGCCAGCAGCGCCTCTGCCACGCTGGTCGCGCTCGCCAGAGTGACGATCCCCTTTTCCCGCAGTCGGCGAAGGGTTTCACGATCCGGCACGCCAAAATGAAAGCTCACCGCCGCCGGAGTCAGGTCGAGCAGCAACTCGGCCATCCGCGGCTGCTGCTGAAAACTGAGATAAATTTCCGCCAGCGTCTCCGGCGGCAAGCTGCCAAAGCGCGCAAATTCCGGGCGCAGCCGCGCCAGCCACCGGGCTTCACGCTGCGGATCCCTTACCGCCGGGGCGTGGCAAAACAGATTGACGTTAAACGGACGGGTAGTTAAGTGCCGGGTCCGGTTAATCAGCGTTTCAGCCTGCTCTACGGTTGACGAGCCCAGCCCCAGCGAGCCGAGCGCGCCGGCCCCGCTGACCGCTGCCGCCAGTTCCGGCGTCGACACGCCGGCCATCGGCGCCTGAATAATGGGGTAATCAATATCAAGCTGCTGCGTAAGCCTGTTGCTCATGGTTTGCCCTGTTGAAATTTGTGCGTTCGGGCCATTAAAATCTCTTTTAGAGATGATAAGATCAACATTATTTTCAAATTAAGAATAAAAATATGAACCACACCACATTAGAGATTTTTAAAACGGTGGCGCAAGAGCGCAGCGTCACCCGCGCGGCAAAGCGGCTGGGGCGCGCCCAGTCCAATATCACCACCCGCATTCACCAGCTGGAAGAGGAGCTGGGCGTGGAGCTGTTTGCCCGCGGCAATAAAAGGATGCTGCTGTCCCCCGCCGGTGAACATTTTTTGGGCTACGCGCTGAAGATCCTCAGCCTGGCCGAAGAGGCCAGACAGGCGCTGCATCCGGCGACGCCGGGCGGCAATTTACGCATGGGGGCGATGGACGCCACCGCCGCCAGCCGCCTGCCGCCGCTGCTTCCCCGGTTTCGCGCGCTGTGCCCGGAGGTGACGCTCACCCTCAAAACCCAGCCCACCCGTCAGCTGACCCAACAGGTGCTGGACGCCGCGCTGGATTGCGCGCTGGTGAGCCTGCCGCAGGGAACGCCTCCGCCCGATGACCTGGAGTACGTATCCATCTTTAAAGAACAGCTGCTGCTGGTGCTTCCCGCCAGCCCACAGCGCTTTCGCTTTGCCGCCTTTGCGCAGGGCTGTACCTACCGGGCGATGGGCGAAGCGTTTCTGGCGCAATCAGAGGAGGTGGAGAGCGAGATCCAGGACGTCGGCTCCTATCACGCGATGCTCGCCTGCGTCGCCTCCGGCGGCTATGCCGGTATCGTGCCGCAGAGCGTGCTCGATACCCTGACGCTGCCCGAAGCCAGCCAGCTGCGGCCGGTTGGCCAGGCGATCACCCAGCTTATCTGGCGCAAAGGCTACGCGTCCCCCGCTCTCGAGAAAATGCGCCAGCTTCTGGAATCAGCCTCCGACCTTTGACGCTCGCCGCGCCCCTGCCGCCACCAGCGCGGCGGCAGCCAGCAGCGCAATGGCGGCCGCGCTCAGCGAAGGATTAAACGACCCGCTGCGGTCATACAGCGTTCCGGCAACCAGCGGGCCGACGATTTGCCCGATGCCGTAGGTCGCGGTCATGGCGGCAATCATATTGAACGAAACCAGATGATTAAGCCGCCGCCCCTCGGACAGCGCGATGGTCACGGTGCCCAAAAAGGTGCAACCCACCAGCAGCGCGCTTAATATGCAAAACGGTAACGCATGGCTCCACGCCGGGAGAATGACGCCGATTGCCTGAATCAGCAAATTAAGGGTAAACGCGCGGCGGTAGCCGAGCTTAATGACCAGCCGGTGCCAGATAAAGCAGGAGGGAACGGCGGCGAGGCCGAAAATGGCCCAGATCTGCACCGGATCGATAACGTTCAGCGAACCGCTGAGAAACAGCGGAAGATAGGTGGCGGTAATAATGTAGCCAAAGCCGGCCAGGCCATAAATCAGCAGCAGTTTCCACGCCTCCCGCACCCGCCCCTCGCCCTCCTCGCGGTGTGCGCTCGCGGCGGGTTGATAAGCGATAAGGTAGTCGGCGGGGCTCAGCAGCAGACGCAGCGCGAGAACAAAAAGCACGCCAGAACTTATCGCGCATATCAGCCATATCTGCTGGCTGGAGAGCGCCAGCGCCTTCCCCAGGGAGATAAATTCCGCCGACAAGAATATCCCCATTCCGACGCCAGAAAAAAGCACCGGCGCGCCGTTAGGGTGCTTCATATGCTGCAGTAGCCAGAGGGAGGCGGCGATCAGCGTCACCGCGCTGAGTAATCCGGCAATTCCGCGCACCACAATAATCGCCAGGGGGGAAACCAGGAACGCCAGTAAGGCCAGGCACACCAGCGTCAACAGTGCGGAAAGCAGGCTTAGCCACCTGGCGTCCGCGGGCCTGGCTTTCGCCAGCAGCAGCGCGCCGGCCAGATAGCCGGCATAGTTCGCCGAAGCGGCAAGATTACCTTCACGCAGCGTCAGCAGCTGCTCATTGAGCATCAGCGGCAGGATCCCGGTATAGGCAAACCGGCCATAGCCCATGCCAACGATCAGCACGACCGAACCGGCCAGCGCCAGCAGAAAGGCCTTCCATTCCGGCCTGGTTGCAAAAACGTTCACCCACTCCCCTCCATTATTATTCTCAAATAAAGAATTATAACTAACAATAATTCTCTATTTATTATGATTTCGCTTACCACGATGCGCAAGCAGCGCCATGCGGCAGCGCCCGGCCTGCGGGGAGAAACTTTACGGCAACGGCCGCGGGATGCTTCGGCGAGTAACGAAATGTGGAGTGAGGCGCTGGACATCCTTGTCCAGAGGGATTTAACGGTGGCTAAAAGCCAGTTTGGCAGCAAATAACATAAAGAGGCCGCCGGTTGCGCGGTCCATCCACCGAATAAATAGCGGCGTCTTTAATAGCCGAGCGGCAGAACGGCTGGTCAGGATTAACGTTAACGACCAGAGCGTCCCGATCGCCACGTGGATGGCGACCAGCAGGAACGTCCAGACGATGGGCGAGTGGCCGGCCGGAATAAACTGCGGCAGGAAAGAGACGTAAAAGATCCCCATTTTCGGATTGAGCACATTGCCCATCATCCCTTTTAAAAACCAGTTACTTGCCGGCGCCGTCGCCCTGTCCTGATGAACAAAATGGCCGCGCGGCTTGAGAATTAACTGAATGCCCAGCCAGCATAAATAGGCGGCCCCGCACCATTTGAGCAGGTCATAAGCCAGCTCCGATGCCGCCAGTAGCGCCCCAAGACCGAAGGCGACCGCAGCCCCCCAGATAAAACATCCCGTATCAATGCCCAGCGCCGCCTGAAAGGCTTTTTTTCCGCCTTCAACGGTCGCGGTTCGCAGGATTAAAGCGGTATCCAGGCCTGGGGTAAGGGTGAGCAACAGGGCAGCAAAAGAGTAAGCAAGAAGGGAATCAGCAACGGACATTTTCTCTCTCCGAAAGCGAAGATTCTAGATAAAACCCGCCGCAGAGACAATCGAATAAATTCGCTTTGCCGGGCGCGTTAAAAGCTCTTTGTGACAAATGGCCGCCGCAAAAGCGGATACAGTCAATCGACCAAACCTTTATCGATACAGGCTGTTATGACGCTTAACGCTATCCGCATCGCCAGGCCGGTCACCGACCTTTCACTCAGTAGCCACATGTACTGCACAGGCCTGGGGCTGGAGCAAATCGCGCAGTTTGCCGATCATGACGGCTTTAGCGGCGTGATGGTCGGACGCCGCGATCTCGGCTGGCATCTTGAATTCACCCTCTGCCATCATCATCCGGTGAAGCCCTCTCCGGGCGAGGAAGATTTGCTGGTGCTTTATTACCCGGAAGCCGCGGAATGGCGGGAACAGTGTGCGAAAATGCTGACCGCCGGTTTTGCGCCGGTCAGCGCGTTCAATCCGTACTGGAATGTGAACGGTAAAACCTTTGTCGACGGCGACGGTTATCGCGTGGTGCTGCAAAACAGAAGCTGGCCATAGACGCTACTCCATAAGCCGGACGTCAGGATGGCGCGGGCTTGCCGCTTCGTGAAAAATATCGCCCAGCCAGCCGGGAATTTCCGCCTCCGGGAGATCGTCCGGGATGATGATCCCACGCAGCGGCGAACATTTCTGCTCGTTCAGATCGACGCGGAAAAGTAGCCAGCGTTCGCCCTGGCGCTGGACGCCAATATGGCGCCCGAATACGTCATAAATCAGCATTCCATCACCCTGCCGATCGCAGGGGATGATGGGCGGCTCATGCATGCCATTAGGCTTTGCCCTCGCGCAGCCACGGGGTCACGGTAATCCCTGTCAGCAGCCCTTCCGGGCTCAGCAGCCGCGTGACGGTTTGCCCCCACGGCTCAATGCGGTTGTCCACCAGCAGACGATAGCCTCTGGCCTTCAGCGCGTCGGTGGCGGTGTTGATATCGCGCACTTCAAACTCGACCCACGCCTGCGGCACCGGCAGATAGTCAGGCCAGAGATCGGCGTCAAAGCAGGAGCGCGCCGCCTGCGCCAGCGGCCACAGGGCAAAATGTTTTACCCCGCCGATGGCGTCATGTTCGGTCAGCAGATACTCTTCGTTACCGGGCATCGGTTTTAGCGGCAGGCCCAGCGCAGCCACATAAAACTCCCTGCTGGCCGGCGTCGATTGCGTTATCGGCCCAAAGCCGGCGACAAAAAGCACATCCATACCGTCTAAATCGTATTCCATACTCTCTCCTGTCATTATCCGTGATGCGTTAACAGATTTTATACTCTGCCGCGCACGACTTGCCCAGAATCCTCTTTTCTCATGACTATTTTTAGTGCGTTTGCCTGAATCATTGAGAAAACGCATGCTCTGCTCGTTGCGCCCGACGGCGCTGCGCTATGCTTAGCTTCCCTTTGGTTTTCAATACTTCGCGTTATGACCACTTCCGCCAGCACCACTCAGCTTAATCTGCGTATTATTTCTATCGTTGTTTTTACCTGTATCTGCTATCTCTCTATTGGCCTGCCGCTCGCCGTACTGCCGGGCTATATCCACTATCAGCTGGGCTATAGCCCCTTTATCGCCGGCGTGGTCATCAGCCTTCAGTACATCTCAACCCTGATCAGCCGCCCGCATGCGGGCCGCTACACCGACATCTGGGGGCCGAAAAAAGTCGTCAGTCGGGGGATTGTTTGCTGCCTGCTCAGCGGTCTCTTCACGCTGCTCGCGGTCTTGCTGCAATCCTCGCCGCCGCTGGCCGTTGCCGCGCTGTTGGTGGGGCGCATTTTCCTCGGCGTAGGGGAAAGTTTTACCGCCACCGGCGCGACCCTTTGGGGGATCAAAACCGTCGGTGCGATTCACACTTCGCGGGTGATCTCGTGGAACGGCGTGGCGACCTACGTCGCCATGGCGGTCGGCGCCCCGCTGGGTGTCATGCTTAACGGCTATTTTGGCATCAGCGGATTTGCCGCCGTGGTGATCCTGGCGGCGGCGGTTGGCCTGCTCTATGCCCGTACGCGGCAGGACGTCAGCGTGACGGCGGGGATCAGAGCGCCGTTTCATGTGGTGGCGCGCAAAATCTGGCCCTACGGGCTGGGGCTGGCGCTGGGTACCGTCGGTTTTGGGGTTATCGCAACCTTTATTACCCTCTACTTTTCCGCCCATAGCTGGCAAGGCGCGGCGTTTACCCTCTCCCTGTTCAGCATCGGTTTTATCTGCATCCGCCTGATCCTGGGCAACACCATTACCCGCTACGGCGGCGTGCGGGTATCGTTAATCTGTTTTGCGATCGAATGTATCGGCCTGCTGATCATCTGGTCGGCCTCCTCGGCGTGGATGGCCGGAATGGGCGCCTTTCTCACCGGCTCGGGCTTTTCGCTGGTCTTCCCGGCGCTTGGCGTGGAAGCGGTGAAACAGGTTGAAGAACAGAATCAGGGCACCGCGCTGGGCACCTATTCGGCCTTTCTCGATCTGGCGTTGGGATTAACCGGCCCGGTCGCCGGCTGGGTGGCCGGTTATTACGATCTGGAGACTATTTATTTGTTGGCGGCGGCGGTGGTCGCGCTGGCATTTATCTTGATTTTGCGCATTTACCTGCAACAACGCGCTGCTTTACCGCGAACCTGAGGAGGCATCGTCGAAAGATAACCGGCGCAAATATGGGTAAAAAATTAATCAATAATTGACGGCAATTCGGCTTCCGTGCCACCATCGCCTCAGCGTCCGGCAAGCGGCGCGATGGTGGTACGGGTGAATATCAGAGACCGCATGTTTAAGGTCCATGCCCGTCCGCAACCTGATTCTGGCGGGAACAAAGACATGCACCAAAGTTTTAATCAGCGCGTTCATTTCTATTACTGCATTCTGGTGGCGCTGAAAATACACGCAAAATCGAAGAAATCAGGCGGTATCCGCGGGAAAAATAATTTCCTGCTCAAGTGGCTGCGTAAAGCGCAGGACAACAATATATTCCACCCGGATATTACCAGCGAGATCGAATGGCTGCGCGGCAAAATCATTCAGGCCGGCTACGATACCGACCTTGAACCCATGCTCGATTTTGTCTACGCCACCGCCAAACGCGCGGAAGATCTTAAGAACGCCGACTGATTCACGCCCGAGCCGCCTGGCCCGGGCGTTGTACTTTAGCGTTTGTTACGGTGCGTCAGGAGATAGACTGCCGGGATCACCAGCATCGAGAGCAGCGGCGCGGTGATCATCCCGCCGATCATCGGCGCGGCGATACGCTGCATCACCTCCGATCCGGTGCCCCCTCCCCACATAATCGGCAGCAGTCCGGCCATGATTGTCGCCACGGTCATCACTTTCGGGCGCACGCGCAGCACGGCCCCTTCATGAATCGCCTCGTTGAGCGCGCGATCGTTCAGCTCAGGGCGGCGTTTCGCGATCGCCTGGTTCAAATAGAGCACCATAATCACCCCGAACTCCGCCGCCACGCCGGCAAGCGCAATAAAGCCCACGGCGGCGGCTACCGACAGGTTGTAGCCCAGCAGCCAGAGCAGCCAGACGCCGCCGATCAGCGAAAACGGCAAAGTTCCCATAATCAGCAGAGCGTCTTTAACGCGGCTGAAAGTGACGTAAAGCAGGATAAAGATAATCATCAGGGTAAACGGCAGCACGATTTTCAGCTTCGCGGTGGCGCGCTCGAGGTACTCATACTGCCCGGACCAGGTCAGCGAGATGCCTTCCGGCAGCCTGACCCGTTTGCCGACCTCGCTCTGCATTTCATCAACTGCGGATTTTAAGTCGCGCCCGCGAATATCCACGTAGATCCAGTCCGACAGGCGGGCGTTTTCGCTTTTCAGCATCGGCGGGCCGTCGGTAATGGTGATGTCCGCCAGTTCCGAGAGCGCTACCTGCGCCCCGCCGCTGGTCACTACCGGCAGATCGCGCAGCTTTTGCAGCGAGTCGCGCATTTCGCGCGGGTAGCGGACGCCGATCGGGTAACGTTCTCGCCCCTCGATGGTTTCGCCGATGTTATCGCCGCCGACGACGCTGGCGACGATTGACTGCAGCTCCTTCACCGACACGCCGTAGCGGGCGGCTTTCACCCGGTCGATAGCGATATCGATATAGCGGCCGCCGTCGAGGCGTTCCGCCAGCGCCGACGTCACCCCCGGTACGCTACGCACGATGCGCTCAATCTCTTCGGCGGTCTTTTCGATCTCCGCCAGATTGTTACCGTTCACTTTGATGCCGACCGGGCTTTTGATGCCGGTCGCCAGCATGTCCAGGCGATTACGGATCGGCGGTACCCAGACGTTGGCTATCCCCGGTACCTTCACCGTATTGTCGAGCTCCTCGATCAGCTTATCCATGGTCATGCCGGGCCGCCATTCGCTTTTCGGCTTGAACTGAATCGTGGTTTCCAGCATGGTCAGCGGCGCCGGGTCGGTAGCGCTGTCCGCCCGCCCGGCCTTGCCGAATACGCTTTGCACTTCAGGAATGGTCTTGATCAGACGGTCGGTCTGCTGCAGCAAGCGTCCGGCTTCGCGGCTGGAGATCCCCGGCAGCGTGGAGGGCATATACAACAGGTCACCCTCGTCAATTTGCGGCAGAAATTCGCTGCCGAGCTGCGCCAGCGGCCACAGCGTGGCAACCAGCAGCAGGCCCGCCGCCGCCAGCGTCGCCTTCGGCCACTGCAAAACTTTATCCAGCAGCGGCTCATAGGCGCGAATCAGCCAGCGGTTGAGCGGATTGGCGGTTTCATCAGGAATTTTGCCGCGAATAAAGTAGCCCATCAGCACCGGCACCAGGGTGATCCCGAGTCCGGCGGCCACCGCCATCGAATACGTTTTGGTGAAGGCCAGCGGCGAGAACATCTTGCCCTCCTGCGCTTCGAGGGTGAACACCGGAATAAACGACAGGGTGATAATCAGCAGGCTGCAAAACAGCGCCGGCCCCACTTCCGACGCCGCGTGCTGGGCAATCTGCCAGTAGTCGGCGGAGGACGGCTGGCGTTCAGGGTGCTCGTGCCGCCACTGCTCCAGAACCTTATGCATATTTTCTATCATCACGATTGCCGCATCGACCATGGCCCCGATGGCGATCGCAATCCCGCCGAGCGACATCATATTGGCGCTGACGCCCTGATAGTGCATCACAATAAACGCGCCAAGGATCCCCAGCGGCAGCGTGATCATCGCCACCAGCGCGCTGCGGAAGTGGAACAGAAACAGCGAGCAGACCACCGCCACGACGATAAACTCCTCAATGAGCTTATGGGTCAGGGTCTCGACGGAGTTTTTAATCAGCTGCGAACGATCGTAGACCGGAACAATCTCCACGCCTGCGGGCAGGCTTTTTTGCACTTCCGCCAGTTTGGCCTTTACCGCGTTAATGGTGCTGAGCGCGTTTTTACCCGAGCGCATAATGATTATCCCGCCCGCCACCTCGCCCTGGCCGTTGAGCTCGGCGACGCCGCGCCGGATCGCCGGTCCCCGGCGCACGCTGGCGACGTCGGAGAGCAGCACCGGCACGCCGCTGCGCGCAGCGATAACCACCTGGTTAAAGTCGTCGATGGACTTCAGGTAGCCGGTGGTGCGCACCATATATTCGGCTTCGCCCAGCTCGAGCACCGAACCGCCCCCTTCCTGGTTGGCGCTCTGGATCGCGCTAATCACCTGCTCGTGGGTGACGTTCAGCGCCCGCAGCCGGTCAGGATTAAGGATCACCTGATACTCTTTGACCATTCCGCCGACGCTGGCCACCTCCGAAACATCCGGCACGGTTTTCAGTTCATATTTGAGGATCCAGTCCTGAATCGCCCGCAGGTCGCCGAGGCTATGCTGGCCGCTTTTGTCGGTAAGCACATATTCAAACACCCAGCCGACGCCGGTGGCATCCGGCCCCAGCGACGCTTTCGCTTCCGCCGGCAGGCTGCTCTGGACCTGGCTCAGGTACTCCAGCACGCGGGAGCGCGCCCAGTACGGGTCCGTTCCATCATCAAACAGCACATAGACATAAGCATCGCCGAACATCGAAAAGCCGCGCACGGTTTTCGCTCCCGGCACCGACAGCATGGTGGTGGTCAGCGGGTAGGTCACCTGATCTTCGACAATCTGCGGCGCTTTCCCCGGATAGCTCACGCGAATGATCACCTGGGTATCGGAGAGATCCGGCAGCGCGTCCAGCGGCGCCTGCTGTACCGACCAGACGCCCCAGGCGGCCATAATCAGCGTCGCCAGCAATACCAGCAGGCGGTTGCGCAATGACCAGCGGATAACGGCGGCAATCATGGCTGCTCCTTAGCGCCGTTCAGCGGCATCATTGAGGTGACTCGCGCCCCTTCATCGGTCAGGACGAAGTGAAACATCACCGACTCGCCGGGCCGCATCTGTTCCCGCAGCTGCGGCGTAATAGCAAAATCCATGATCATCGCCGGCCATTTCAGCGCCGGTACCGGCTGGTGCGCAATGGTTACCGCCTCATCGTTCACGGCCTTAATAACGCCCTGCGCTGAGTAGCTTTTTGCTTCCTCCTCTTGCCCGGCCATTTGCGGCAGCGCGCTGCGCAGGCTGGCTTCGGAGTCAATCAGGAACTGCCCGGAAGTCACCACCTTTTGGCCCGCTTCGAGGCCGGATTTAATCTCAACCAGACCATTCTGCGTTCGCCCTGCGGTCACCTCGACCGGACGGAAATGCCCCTCGCCGTCGGCGATCAGCACCCGATTGCTGGTGCCGGTGGCAATTAATGCCTCTTCCGGAATAGCCAGAACGGCGCTCTCCTGCTGCGCCTCAGCCAGCTCAACGTTCAAATACATGCCCGGCTTGAGCCGATGCTGCGGATTATTCAGCACTACGCGGGCTTTCAACGTACGGGTGGTGGCTTCGAGGTCGGGAAGCAGTTCGCTGACGGTTCCCTGAAACGCCATACCGGGCCAGCTGCCGGTGGTGGCTGTCACCTTACTGCCTTCGCGCAGCAGGCTGGCCTGGCTTTGCGGGTAATCAATCACGATCCAGACCGGATCGAGGCTGGCCAGCTCGAACAGCGGTTGGGCTGTCGTGACCTGCGCGCCGGTGCGCACATCCAGCTTGCTGACGTAGCCATCGTGCGGCGCGCGCACCGTCATGCGGGTTTGCGGTTGACCGCTGCGCTCAACGCTACGGATAACCGCTTCCGGCATAAACTGCAGCCGCAGGCGGTCGCGGGCCGCGGCGGTCAGCCCGCTATCGCCCAGCCGCCTCACCGCCAGATACTCCTGCTGCGCCGCCGCCCACTGCGGGATCCACAGCTCCGCCAGCGCCTCGTTCTTTTTCACAAACTGCTGGGAGGCGTTGACGTAAAGTTTCTCAATCAGACCGCTGGCCAGCGCCGGTACCGTTTCAACGCCCCGCTCATCAATGGCCACGGTAGCAAAAGCATTGAGCTTCATCGCCAGCGTCTGGCGGGAGACGTTCGCCGTACGGACGCCAAGGTTTTGCTGCTGGCGGGCGCTAATCTGCACGCCCCCGGCGTCTTCTCCCGCGCCTTCATCGGCGTAGCGCGGCACCAGATCCATATCCATAAACGGCGATTTACCCGGTTTATCAAAGCGCGTAGCGGGGGCCATTGGATCGTACCAGTACAGCACTTTGCGGCCCGTTTCCGCCTGGCCGCCGCCAGCGGCGGGCATCGGCGCGCTTCGCGACCCCAGCCAGTAGCCGCCCGCGGCGGCAAGGGCGACGACCAGCGCCACAAGGGTAAGAGCAGATTTAAGCTTCATTATTTAACATCCTGTGGAATAAGGTAGCGAATAGCGGCCCACGCATCGGCAAGCGCTTTCTCCGCATTGTTGCTGGCAATTTCTCCGCTCAGGAGATCGCGACGGGCGGCGAGCAGTTCAGGCAGCGCGGAGCTGCCGCCCCGATACTGGGCATTGACGAGACTCACCTTCTTGCGCAGCAGCGGCAGCATCTCGCTTTGCTGGCGATCGTAAATGGCTTTCGCGGCGTTATATTGCGAAATCAGCTGATACTGCTGCGCCTGATGTTCGCGCATCAATAACGTCAGCCGATCGTTGGCTTCATAGGTACGGGAGACGTCCGCTGCGTGGTCTTTGTCCTGACGTTTGCCCTGAAAAATAGGCATATCGACGGTAAACATGACCCCCACCATGTCGTCATAATCATCACCGCGTCGGGCGTAATAAACCTCAACGCCCACGTCGGGGATCGCCGCGACTTCCGACTGACCTGATTTCGCTTTCGCCAGATCGGCTTCTCTGGCGGCCTGGATCACTTCCGGGTGAAGTTTAATCCCGGCCATTAAGTCGGCTTCGTCGGCAGGCAGACGTTCAATGCGCGGCAGCGGGCCGGAGATATCGCGGATCTCCTTCCCGGTGAGCTGCAACAGGCGTGCCGATCTGTACATCGCGGCGGGCGTTATCCTGCTCATTTTTCATCGCATTCAGCGCCAGCTGAACGTCCAGCACGCTGCTGGGACTGGCGCTGGCGCTGCTGACGCCGGCCTTTTGTACGTCGATTTGCCGGGACGTTTCGCTAATCAACGTCTGCACCGAGCGCAGCGACTTCTGCGCCAGCGCCAGCGCCAGCCACGCCTGGGCGGTTTCCCGCTGCAGCCGGGCACGAATAACATCGGCATTAGCGGCGGTCTGGCGCGCCTCGGCGGTAATGGAGTCGGCTTTCCGTTCACGCTTGGTACTGCTGACGTAGTCCTGCATCACGCCAACTCTTTGCATGGTCATCCCCTCGCGGGTGAGACGGCCGGCGTTATTGCCGCCCAGCGGGACGTTTTCAATACCAAATTTCAGCTTCGGATCGGGGAGCTGCATCGCGGAATCCGCCATATTCTTCAAAGCGTTAACCTGATGATCGTTGGCGGAGAGCTCGGCGGAGTAGTTTTCCGCCGCCGACAGGGCCTCCGCGAGCGTCGTTGCCCAGCCGTTGGTGGACATCAGCGATAGTAAAAGCGGCAGCCCGCAGGCCGCCTTATTGAAGATGTGCATAATGACTCCGGAATTATCGCGCGGTAATTGAAACGATCGCGTAGCCGGAGTCGGCCTGGCGGAAGGTGAAATCGACCTGCTCTCCCACTGCCAGCTTTTTATCGTGGTTATCAGCGAGCGCAAAGCTCATGGTCATCGCCGGCCAGTTCAGCTCGGTAACCGGAGAGTGGGCAATCACGACGGCATCGTCGCGCCAGGCTTTAATGACCCCGCTGGCCGAATAAAGCGTGGCGGAATCATCCGCCTTCTTCATCTCCGGCATATCCGCCATGGAGGACATGGTGTGATGGTGCATCGCGGCGTCTTCCGCGCTGGCGGTAAATGCGCTGAAGGAAAAGGTCAGTACGCTGGTAATAAGCAGAAAAATAGAGGTCGAACGCATAATAAAGTCTCCGAAAAAAACATAAAGTCGCCCGCAGACCGGGCAGATCTGATGGATGTTTTTAACGGTGCGTTATTCCCTGAAACGGCAGAAGCGTATCTCAACCGGCGGACCGGTGACCGGCGGCGTGCGCCAGTCCATACGTTCAGCGCAGGTCTCCTGCTGCGGGGAAACCACGAGTAGCGCGGTTTCGGAGGGGAGCGCGTTCAGCTGTAGAGAGGTTAAAGAGTTAGGCTGCGCGGTATCGGGGTCGCAGTGCTTCTCACAGATAACTTTCTGGCCGACGTTTTCCATGCCGGGCATGTTCATCATGCCATCGACAATATGGTGAATCTGCACCTGCGGCGCCGCGGGCTGCTGCTGGCCGCCATGGTGCGCCGCGACGGCGAGCTGAAGGTTGAGCAGTAACCAACAGGCAATAACAAGCCCTGCGCGGATACGAAGCCGGCGCCGGGTTGCTTGTTTAAATAATGCCTGTAGTGACTGAATCATAGTGATATTCGCAATTAGACGACCGCTGGATTAAATCATACTCACTGCAAGAATTAAACGATATTTCAAAGAGAAAACTCCAGGTTAAATAGAATGAAGTTTCTCTATAAATATTTACACCAAAAAGGGATATCAGTATTTGACCTTCCCCTTGGGGGAAGGTGTATAGCCGGCGGATAATGTATTTAATAAATAGCAAAAATGTTATTTATATGTAATTAGCAAAAGTGAACGCGATTATTATTCCAGCACCAACGTATCGCCGGTTGCCGGCGCGCTACTCTCCGCTAGCCACCAGCGCCCCCATGAACCGGTGCAGTGGCAGGCCATCACCTCCTCGACCTTCTGCTGGCGCAAGAATTGTCTAAGCTGACGAATTGCCCACGGCGGCGCGCTGCGCAGATGAAGACCGCCGATGATGGCGTATATCTGCTGGATGCCGGTGATCTTCTGGCAGTGGCGAACGGTATTGATCAATCCGCGATGTCCGCAGCCGCAGATAATGACTAACCCTCGCGTCGAGCGGTAGATCAGGACGCCTTCATCGACAATATAGTCCTCACCCTGGGATTGACCCGTCAGGAGGCCATAGGCACGCGGGTGAGCGACCGTAATCTCACCGGACCACAGCAGTCGTTCGCCGATCGCCACCGGCTCGCGGCTGTACTCCATGCGGTGGCGGGAGTAGTCGATATCTCGCGACAGCTTTTTGACTTTCCAGTTGCGTCCTGCGAGAGATAACGCCGAGTAGCGGGTGAGTCCAATCTGCGGATGACAAATAATACGGCTGTTGTCCGGCAGCCACGGCACCCCGCCGCAGTGATCGTAATGTCCATGGGAGAGCACCGTGGCGGTCAGGTCAGATAAAGAGACGCCCATACGCTGCGCATTATGAAGAAACGTGCCGTCTGGCCCGGTATCAAACAGCACCCGGCTGGTTTCATCCTCCACAAGCAGGCTTAATCCGGGTTTCGCCTGCAGCAGGCTGTCCTGCCCCTTGCCGAGCCGGTTTTCGAGTAACACCTTAATGATTAACGCCATTTAATGACCATCCCCCTGGTTTGCGACGCCTACTGTAGCCAACCGCTGGCGGGGATGCCGTGATGAACCCTGCATAAGGAAAAGTGACAGCGTCACAACAAAGTAACATATTGATTCTGTTTAGTTGCCAGATAAGCATTGCCGTCTATGCTGATGAACGAGTTTCTCTTAACCGGAGCGCGCTATGGCAGACTGGAATCCTTCACTTTATTTGCAATTCGGGGCTGAGCGTACGCGGCCCGCCGCCGAGCTTCTCGCCCGCATCACCCACCATCCCGCCACGCTGGCCGTTGATCTGGGCTGCGGACCTGGCAACAGTACCGCTCTGCTGCGCGATGCCTGGCCAGATGCCACGATTATCGGCGTTGATAATTCTCCGGCCATGCTGGAAGAGGCCTCCCGGCGGCTACCGGACTGCCGGTTCGTCGAGGCGGATATCGCTACATTTCGCCCCGAGCGGCCGGCGGACGTGATTTATGCCAATGCTTCGCTGCAGTGGCTCACGGATCATCAGCGCCTTTTCCCATATCTGGTCAGCAATCTTGCGAAAAACGGCGTACTGGCGGTGCAAATGCCGGTGAACTGGCAAGAGCCCTCGCACGTGCTGATGCGTCAGGTTGCTGAAGAGCTGGGGCATCCGGCCAGTGGGCGGCAGCCGCTGCCGGATGTGTCGGAGTATTACGATATGCTGACCACCAGCGGCTGCGAGGTGGATATCTGGCGCACCACCTACCATCACCCGCTGGCATCGCACCAGGCCATTATTGAATGGCTACAGTCAACGGGCCTGCGACCGTTTTTACAACCGCTTGACGAACAGCAGCGCCAGGCGTTTCTCGGACGCTATCTGGAGCGGCTGAAACAGCACTATCCGTTACAGTGTAACGGAAAGGTACTGCTGCGATTTCCGCGCCTGTTTATCGTCGCGCGCCGCTAGCGTCATCGGAGTGTAAAAAGAGGGAGAGAACGCTACGGCGCAGGAAGCAGGCGCCGTAGGCCAGGTTTACCAGGACAGATGATGGACCAGAGAGAGATCCCATGCGGTGGCCAACAGCGAAAGAAACATGATGAGGTTCACAACCGTCTCTATGCGTTTTTCCATTTTGTTACTCCTGAGTCGTTTCCCCTGTTTTACAGGGGAAATCTTAATAACTTCTTAATCTCAGATTTTCAGAGCGTCACGCGGTAACGAACATAGTCATCGGCGGGCGTAAATTCATCATACAGACGCCGGGCCGGATTATCAGTACGAGTGTGCCAGTACAGCCGCGACCACCCTTTCTCTTTCCCTTCCGCTTGCAGCGCCTGCATCAACGCCCTGGCGATGCCTTTTCCGCGCATCGGCAGGGCAACAAACAGATCTTCCAGATAGCAAACAGGCGTCTTTACCCAGGTGCCTTCGTGAAGGACACAAATCGCAAATCCAGCGATGTTGCCATCCGCCAGGGCAACCCGACCCAGCATGGGAGAAGCGGAATCAAGCATCCGCTGCCAGGTATATTCCGTGACGTCGGATGGCTGCGGGCTACCGTAGAAACGGGTATAGCCTTCCCAAAGCTGTAGCCACTGCGCTTTGTCCTGCTGGCTCACTTCACGAATTTCAATGACCATGGGTCTCATCCCTCGTTTGGATAAGCCATTATTTTCCAGTCAGATAATTTGTTCAACCGCCGGGGGCACAATTCATCTTTTTCTCTTAATTGCCCCTGTTTCCGCTGCCGGACGAAATGGGCACAATCTTTCAGATCTGCGTTTATAAAAAAACACATCAGTATGTTGTAACTAATGCGAATGCCAAACTAACCCGGCAGCTGCCGGGTTGAGAGTGATGCTCCATCGCTTCAGGAATGTGCCCGGATGAGTGCCGGGCGGCGGCTGACGCCTTACCCGGCCGACACAATCGACGCTATTCTGGTCGTCCGTCAGCGGACTTTAGAGTATCAGCATAATGGCTTAACGGCGGCGCGCATGCCGTCGCGCAGAATAGCATCCAGATCCTGCGTGACCCGATCAACCAGACCCGGCACTTTCGTCAGGTCCTGCTCCCAGTGGGATTCAACGGACAGTACGGCTTTTACCAACTCGCCGGTGGTAATTTGCGCATCCCGATGCTGGGCCCATAGCGCCTTATAGCTCTCCATCCATTCGGCATCATCCTGAACCGGATAGTTCTCACCGTTACGCTCGCCGCGATAAAAGGCGATCAGCGCCGCCAGCGCAAAGGTCAGACGCGTCGGGAGAGCCCCCTCTTTCTTCTGGCCCGCCAGCAGCTGCGGCAGAATGCGGGTACGATATTTAGTCATGCCGTTCAGCGCGATAGACAGCAGCTGATGCTTGATGTACGGGTTACGGAAACGACCGGTTACCGCGCTGGCGAAGGACGCCAGCTCATCGCGCGGCAGATCGAGAACCGGAATAATCTCCTGATAAATCGCCTTCTCGACGAATGAGCAGATTTCCGCATCGTTCATCGCTTCGCCCACCGTATCCAGGCCTGCCTGGAAGGCGACCGGCACCAGCGCGGTGTGCGCGCCGTTAAGAATGGCCACTTTACGCTCTTTGTACGGTTTAATATCGTCAACAATCAGCACATTAAGCGGTAGCTTATCGAGGCGCAGCTCGGCGGCCAGGGATTTCGGCCCCTGAATGACAAACAGGTAGAAATGTTCGGCGGTATCGAGGAAACCGTCTTTATACCCCAGTTGCTCTTCAATCTGCGCGGCTTCATCGCGCGGATAGCCGGTCACAATACGGTCTACCAGGGTAGAGCAAAAAGCGTTGGCTTCATCCAGCCATGCCACAAACGCTTCCGGCAGCGCCCACTCCTGCGCATAGCGCAGCACCAGTTCCCGCAGCGCTTCACCGTTATAATCAATCAGCTCGCAGGGAACGATGACCCAGCCTTTATCCGCCGCGCCGGAGAAATGGCTGTAGCGTTCAAACAGCAGGCGGGTCAGTTTAGCCGGATAGCTCACCGCAGGCGCATCGTCGAAGCGGTCGCCCGCGTGGTAGCTAATACCCGCTTCGGTGGTATTGGAAAACACAAACCGCATATCCGGGTTGTGCGCCAGCTGCAGCAGTTCATCGTAATCCGCATAGGCGCTGATTTCGCGGTTTACCGAGCGAATCAGACGCGCATCGCTGACCGCTTCCCCTTTCTCGTTCAGGCCGCGAATAATCGTGGTGTAGAGGCCATCCTGGGTGCTGAGGGACGGCGGGAATGAGCTCTCAATCGGACGCACGATCACCACCCCGGCATTCAGGTCGGTATGCTCGTTCAGCAGATCGATCTGCCAGTCGATAAACGCGCGCAGGAAGTTACCTTCGCCAAACTGAATGATACGTTCAGGGTACTGCGCGCCCGGGAAATCGCGACGGTTTAGTGTTTTCACAAGGGTTCCCTCATAGAGTAGTCATACAACCTGAGTAATTGGTCCAATAAGTTATCAGGTTTTTACGCAAGTGAAACCCTGTTTTGATCAAAGCTGTATGCAATATAAAATTTATGACAGAAATTTATAGAACAGCGATGTTGCCGTCAGCTCGCCGTCGGGCATCAGCGCATAGCGTGGAATTTCCCCGGCTTTTTCCCAACCACACTGTACATAAAAGTTTTCTGCTCCGCTGCCGGTCGCCGTATCCAGCACCAGAACGCTCTTACCCTGCTCGCGCGCGATGGCTTCCAGTCGGGACATCAGCGCATTCGCCAGCCCCTGACGCCGCGCATTTTGGTGAACCAGAAGTTTGGCGACATCGGCGCGGTGCGGCTGGTTTTCCGGCTGGTCGGTAATCAGCTGTACCGTACCAACAAGCCGCTGCTGCGCATCCGCTGCGGCGAGAACAATGCGCTCACCGGCGGCGACGCTCTGCGCCATTCGCAGCCAGAACGCCGTCGCGGTTTCCGGGGAAAAAGGCAGCATAAAGCTCACCGAGGCCCCGCCGTTGACGCAGCTGACGAGGATGTCGGTTAATTCAGGAAGGTGTTCAAGAATATCGTCACGCGACAGCGTGCGCAGAGAAAAGGATGTGGCCATAGGTAACTCCTTGAAATTGACCACATCACTATGTTTTTAACTTATATTTAACACAAGCGGAATTACCATCGTATTTTCTTATGTACGATTCACACCATTTCTTGCGTAAAAATACGATTGCGTCCGGCTTTTTTTGCCCGAATCATAGAATCATCGGCGACCATGAGCAGCTGGTTGAACAGATCCGTTATTCTGGCTGAACCTGGCGCCCGGCTCTCCAGCCCCATGCTGATGGTCAGCTGGATCCTGTTTTGCCCCCAGGTGAAGGTTTGCGACTCGATGCCCTGGCGAATTTTTTCCGCCAGCAGCACTCCGTCTCGCGCGGATGAGGTCAGCGCCGCGACGGCAAACTCTTCTCCACCAATACGCGCCACCATGCCCTCTTCACCCACCAGCTGCCGCACCTGCTGCGCAAACTGGGCCAGCATACAATCGCCGCACTCGTGGCCCCAGCGATCGTTAACCTGCTTGAAGCCGTCGATGTCGAGCACCATCACGGTGAGCAGCTCGTTTTCCGCGATCGGCTGACGTTTCAACGCTTCGCTTAGCCCGGAGCGAGAATAGACCCGGGTCTGGAAGTCGAAATCAGCGCGCAGGGCCAGCTGTTTGACCAGGTTATTAATCGCCTCAACGCTGGAAGCGACGATGATGGGGCTGATCAGCATCGCAGCAATCCCCAGGCGCGTTGAAAACAGCTGCCACGGCTGCATCCGGGTATCGGGGGAGAGATGGATAAGCGAGTTCGCCACCAGCAGAATTTCGCTAATCCCGGTAATAAAGGTCAACAGGCAGGTTAACGGTAGCGGATAGCGAATCGCGCACCAAATCAGCGCCGGTAACGGGAAGGTTATGCTCCCGGCCCCGCCCACCGCCACGCCGAGCACAATCGACAGCACCAGCGCAATCGCCGGCAACAGCTGACGCAGGCGAAAACGCCCGAACGCCGAAGGGAGCGTGAGGGTTAAAATGAACGGCAGGATCAGCACAGCAGTCGAAAACTGTTCGCTAAACCAGTCCGCCAGTTGGGGAATAAACGTGGCGCGTTCCACATCTACCGAACCCAGCGCCCCGACGGCCGCGCAGAGCAGCGCCGCCAGCAGACAGTAGCAAAACAGGCTTAGCGCATTTATCGGTCCCGGCATCGAATCAGCCCGGCGCTTATCCCACAAAATGAGCTGCGCCAGGGTGACGATAAAAACGATATTGGAGAAGTTGATCAGAAAGGAGGCGAACCCCATTCCCCAACGAGATGTTAAACCGTCATATACCAGCATGGCGGCAAAACAAACGGCGTAAAAATAGCTGCGATTTAGCCAGATATAACGCGCAAAAATCCCCGCCATTACCGCGTTCAGCGGCCAGAAGAACGACAATTCTTGTACCAGACGCAGCATCGCGCCAAAGAAATGCAGTAGTAGCGTTAAAGTGAACAACACCAGCGCATCACGCACGGGCTGTTCCTCACGAAACAGCGTGAATGACCGAATCGACAGTGGAGACATTCATGATTATCCGTCTAATTGTTTCAGGCAATTATTATGTTAATAATTAGTAAGCGGTTCATCATATCATGAGAATAATTATCAGGCATATACCGCCGCCCGATGAATTACGGTCTGCTGCGGTCCGGCGAATTCATCTGGATCACCAGCCAGTGGTGAATCACCTGCACCACGTAGCGCTGCTCTTCGTCGCTGAGGCCGCGCCCCCGCGGGATCGCGTGCCACTTTTCCAGACAGCCGCGACAGCAGGTCGCGGTGGCATGCTGGGCGATAAACACCGGATGTCCGCGCATCGGGGTCTGCTTACCGTCGTTAGGAATTTGCGCAGGGGCCAGCCGACTGGCGATAAAGTCCGCCGCGTGCTGGTCGATAACCTCCGCGCCCTTATCATAACAATACTGCCGTTCTTTCACGCCGAGGCGAAAACGGGAGCGAAAAGTGGAGCGCTGCAGGCGGGCAAACAGGTTTTCTATGGGCACCATCAGAATACCGACCTCCCCAGTTTTTGAGTGAGTTTTTCCAGTAAAGCGATCCCGGCCAGCGAGTTCCCGGCGTCATCGAGCTCCGGGCTCCAGACCGCAATCGCCATCTCCTGCGGAACGATGGCCACAATCCCGCCGCCGACGCCGGATTTCGCCGGTAAACCGACGCGCCACGCAAATTCACCGGCGTTCTGATACATGCCGCTGGTCATCATCAGCGCGTTGACCTGCCGCGACTGAATGGGGGCGATAACCGGCGTCTCAAGGTGCGGAGCGATACCTCGGTCGGCAAGAAACAGAAAGGTGCGCGCCAGCTCTACGCAGCTCATCTCCAGCGAACAGTAGTGGAAATAGTTTTGCAGCACCGTGGCGACATCGTTATGGAAATTACCGAAGGATTTCATCAGCCAGGCTATCGCGGCATTGCGCGCCGAATGGTCGAACTCCGAGCGGGCAACCACCGGGTCATAGGCGATATCGCCCACACCGCTCAGACGACGCACGATTTCCAGCATCCGCTGACGAGGCGCGCTGAGACGACTTTGCAGCATATCGCAGACCACCAGCGCCCCGGCATTAATAAACGGGTTGCGCGGTTTGCCTTGTTCAATTTCCAGCTGCAACAGCGAGTTGAAAGGCTGGCCGGAGGGATCTTTACCCACCCGCTGCCAGATCTCCTCTTCCTGATAGTGGTTCATCGCGACCACTAGGCTCAGGACTTTCGAGATAGATTGGATAGAGAAGCGCTCGTGCGCGTCGCCGGCGCTGTAGTGCTGACCGTCGACCGTACAGATAGCCACGCCGAGCTTATCGCCGCTGACGCTGGCCAGCGCCGGAATATAGTCCGCCACTTTACCGCGACCAATTAGCGGCCTGACTTCAGCCAAAATGGCATCGAGCATTGCGTTATTCATTACCGTCGCCACGCGCGGCTCCTTGCCAACAACAAAATTCGGGCGGTAATTATAGGCGCACGGGACGCGAAGAAACAGCCTCTTTCTCGCCCTCGCGTCGCCAGGGGGATGGTTCGCTCGTCAGCGGGGCGCCTGCCCGGGCTACCAAACCCGCAAATCGCACGAATCGGTAGCCCGGGAAAGGCGTTAACCGCAACCCGGGGATTTTTCCGCAGGCTAGCGGCGATCTCTCCAGACGGTCTGCACGTTGCAGAATTCATGCAGACCAAAATGGGAGAGCTCGCGGCCAAATCCGCTTTTCTTCACGCCGCCGAACGCCACGCGGGCATCGCTGGCGCAGTAGCCGTTGATAAACACTCCGCCGCACTCCAGCTCATCGGCAAAACGCTGGGCCTGCGCTTCACTGGTGGTGTAAACCGTTGCTGAAAGGCCAAATTCGCTGTCATTAGCCAGCGCCAGCGCGTGATCGGCATCGCGGGCTTCGGTAATCGTCGCCACCGGGCCAAACAGCTCCTCGCGGAAACCGGTCATCTCCGCGGTAACGTTTACGAGCACCGTCGGCGCGTAGTAGTTGCCGGCGCCTTCGATTTTTTCCGCCCCCAGCAGCAGGGTCGCCCCCTCTTTTAGGGTCGCGCTCACCTGCTCGTGCAGCTCATCGCGCAGATCGAACCGCGCCATCGGCCCAATATAGTTCTGCTCATCGCGCGGGTCGCCCATTTTCAGCGCGGCAGCGGCGGCGACAAATTTCTGCGTAAAGGCCTCGGCGATGCCCGCTTCGACGATAAAACGCTTCGCCGCGGCGCAGACCTGACCGGTATTCTGGTAGCGACCTATCACCGCCGCTTTCACCGCCTCGTCAAGGTCGGCATCGTTAAGCACGATAAAGGGATCGGAGCCGCCCAGCTCCAGCACGCATTTTTTCAACGCCGCGCCGGCCTGTGCGCCAATGGCCTTCCCGGCGCGCACGCTGCCGGTGACGGTCACCGCGGCGATGCGCGGATCGTTAATCATTTGCGAAACACCATCGTTGGTGGCGTTCACCCAGCCAAAGACGCCGTCCGGCACGCCCGCAGCGGCAAAAATTTCGCCGATCATCGCCGCGCTGCCCAGCACGTTTGGCGCATGCTTAAGCAGATAGCTGTTGCCCGCCAGCAGAATGGGCACCGCGCCGCGCAGCACCTGCCACACCGGGAAGTTCCACGGCATGACAGCGAGGATAGCCCCCATCGGGCGGTACTCAATCACCGCTTTATTGTCTTCAACCAGCGTCGCCTCGGTATTGAGCATCGCCGGGCCGTGTTCAGCATACCAGTCACAAAGATTGGCGGATTTAGCCACTTCGCCGCGCGCCTGGGCAATCGGTTTACCCATTTCGCGACTAATCATTTGCGCCAGCGCTTCGCCACGGGCGCGCATCGCGCTACCGACGTTACGCAGCGTCGCCGCGCGCTCCGCCACGCTGACGTTGCGCCACTGACGATACCCCTGTTCCGCAAGGGCAATGGCCGCATCGACCTGCTGTTCGCTGGCCCAGGGCACAGACGACAAAGTTTCACCGGTGGTCGGACTCACGGAAATCGCATGAGTAGCAGATAAATTCATCGTTTTTCTCTCTGTGTTGATTGCGAAGTGACCTTATTCTGGCTTACCCTTCCTTTCATTAAAAATGAATAATATTAAGCAACCCATTCACAAAAGAAGAACACCATGGATCTGACCCAGCTTGAGATGTTCAACGCCGTCGCCAGCACCGGCAGCATTACCCAGGCCGCGCAGAAGGTGCATCGCGTGCCGTCAAACCTGACTACACGCATCCGCCAGCTGGAGGCGGATCTCGGCGTCGAACTGTTTATTCGCGAAAATCAGCGGCTGCGGTTATCCCCCGCCGGGCACAGCTTTTTACGCTATAGCCAGCAGATCCTCGCCCTTGTTGATGAAGCGAGGATGGTGGTCGCCGGAGATGAACCTCAGGGGCTGTTTTCGCTCGGCTCGCTGGAGAGTACGGCCGCCGTGCGCATTTCCCCTACCCTGGCGCATTTTAATCAGCGCTATCCCAAGATTCACCTGGCCCTCTCCACCGGTCCTTCCGGCACCATGATCGACGGCGTACTTGAGGGAAATCTGAGCGCAGCGTTCGTTGACGGTCCGCTGGTGCACCCGGGGCTGGAGGGGTTACCGGTATTCCCGGAAGAGATGATGATCGTCGCGCCCTTTGGCCACCCGCCCATCGCCCGCGCCAGCGAAGTGAACGGCGCCAGCGTCTACGCATTTCGCGCCAACTGCTCCTATCGCCGTCATTTTGAGAGCTGGTTCCACGCCGATCGCGCCACCCCGGGGCGGATCCATGAGATGGAGTCCTACCACGGGATGCTGGCCTGCGTCATTGCAGGCGCCGGACTGGCGCTGATGCCGCGCAGTATGCTGGAGAGTATGCCGGGCCATCAGCAGGTATCCGCCTGGCCGCTGGCCGAAGAGTGGCGCTGGCTGACGACCTGGCTGGTCTGGCGGCGCGGGGCGAAAACTCGCCAGCTCGAGGCGTTTATAGCGCTGCTGAACGAAGATCGACAAGCAGCAGCTTCTCCATAAAAATGCTTAACGGATCCGGCTGATACGGCGCAAAGGCGCTGCGGGTCTGGTAGCCATTGCGCGTGTATAACGCGACGGCGGCGTGCTGATGGATGCCCGTTTCCAGGCGTACGGTATGGCATTCGCGATTTATCGCCTCTTTCTCCAGCGCCGCCAGCAGTTTTTCCCCCAGCTGCTGGCCGCGATGGGCCGGGTGAATAAACACCCTTTTCATCTCGCCAATCCCCTCTTCGCCGAGCACGATGGCCCCACAGCCGACGGCCCGGTGCTGCCCATCGCGGATAATGAGCGCGATGACCGACGCCGCCGGTAGCGCGCTCAGGTCGATAAGATGATTGCTTTCCGCCGGGTAGAGCGTCTGCTGGTATGCGTCCAGCTCGGCAATTAAGGCGGTCAGGTCCGGGTGATTTAGCGGGGTCGCGGCGATAGTGTACATAAAGAAGCTCCTTTTTTGAGCGTACTGTAGCGCGGGGCGTCCGCGGAGCCGCCATAGCATTAACTTATAGCTTCTGACCCGACTTGCGCTCCCCCCTTGAGAGGCAGTAATTTTGCGACATAACGTCTTTTATCAGGAAAATACGATGAATACCAAAGCGCGCAAGGTGATGATTGTCGGGGCCGGAAACGTCGGCGCCTCAGCGGCCTACGCCCTGTTAAACCAGAATATTTGCGAGGAGCTGATCCTTGTCGATCTCAATAAACCACGCGCCGAAGCGCACGCTCAGGACCTGAGCGACGCGGCCGCCTACATGCCGGGCATGATGACGATTTCCACCCGGGAAGCCAGCGACTGCGCCGATGTCGATATCGCGGTTATCACCGTTTCCGGCGGCGCGCTCAAGCCGGGTCAAACCCGGCTGGACGAACTGACCAACACGGCAAAAATCGTCAAAAGCATCGTCCCGCAGATGATGCGCGGCGGCTTCAACGGCATCTTTTTGGTTGCCACCAACCCCTGCGACATCATCACCTGGCAGGTGTGGCAGCTTTCGGGCCTGCCGCGCGGCCAGGTGCTGGGTACCGGCGTCTGGCTGGACACGACGCGCTTACGCCGGGTACTGGCCCAGGCGCTGGATATCGGCGCGCAAAGCATCGACGCCTTTATTCTTGGCGAGCATGGCGATACCCAGTTTCCGGTGTGGTCACACTCGGCGGTTTACGGCTCCGCCATCGCCGATGTTTACCACAAACATACCGGCCAGGCTCTCGACCGGGAGCTGATTGCCGAAAAAGTGCGCAAGCTGGGGTTTGAGATTTACGCCGGCAAAGGCTGCACGGAGTACGGCGTCGCCGGAACCATCGCCGAAATCTGCCGCAATATTTTCACCGGCAGCCATCGCGCGCTGGCGGTGTCGTGCATTCTTGACGGGGAATATGGCGTAACCGGCGCGGCGGCTGGCGTTCCCGCGGTGCTGACGCAAAGCGGCGTGCAGCAGATTATTGAGCTGCAGCTGGCCGATGATGAAGCGGAGAAATTCCGCCACTCTATCGAAGTGATTAAAGCCAATATCGCCCGTCTACCGTGATGGCCTATTTTCCCTGCGGGTTTCGCAGAAATAGCGCGCAGGATAAGTTTGCCGTGTAACCCACTCGGATTCGGGATCGGCGGGTCTGTTGCCGATCCCGTCTTATGATGACGGGTGAGCTAGCGTAGCGTTATTACGCCATTTAAATAGGTCACCGCCTGGCCGCTCATCAATACGCGTTTTCCTTTCAGCTCGCAGCGCATATCGCCGCCGCGCGCGGAAACCTGTCGCGCCAGCAGCTGAGTTTTACCCCGCTTTGCGCTCCAGTAGGGGATCAGCATAGTATGCGCCGAACCGGTTACCGGATCTTCCCACACCGCTTCACCGGGTGAGAAAAAGCGGCTAACGAAGTCATATTCCCCGCTGCCCGCGGCGGTCACGGTCACTTTATGTTCGCCGGGCGTCATCGCAGCAATATTCGGCCGCAGGGCTTCGACCTGGTCACGGGAGGCCAGTTCGATAAGCCATGCGCGCCCCTTGCGGGCATGCAGGTAGCGCTCAATCCCCAGCGCGGAGAGCATCTCCGCGGGCGGCTCGCGCTCTTCCGTTTCTCCCGCCGGGAAATCCAGGGTCAGCCAGTCGCCCTCGCGGCTCACGGTCAGCCGACCAGAAGCGGTCGCAAAGTGAATCAGCGCATCAGGATAATCCAGGTGATGAAATATCACGTGCGCGCTGGCAAGCGTGGCGTGGCCGCAGAGATTGACCTCATTGCGGGTGGTAAACCAGCGCAGCGCAAAACCATCGCTCTCAGGTACCACAAACGCGGTTTCCGACTGGTTGTGCTGCTGCGCCATTTTGAGCAGCAGCTCATCCGGCAGCCACTTTTTAAGCAGGCATACCGCAGCCGGGTTGCCGGCGAAAGGCTGGTCGCTGAACGCCGCCACCAGATAAAAAGGAATTTCCGTCATCGTCCCTCCTTAACGAAGCGTAATCGTGCCGATTAAGTAGGTAGTAGCCTGACCGCCGATCAGAACCCGGTTGCCCCGCCACTGGCAGCGCAGGTCGCCGCCGCGGGCCGACACCTGCCGCGCCTGCATGTCCGTTTTGCCGAGCTTCTCGCCCCAGTAGGGAATCAGCATACTGTGCGCCGAGCCGGTGACCGGGTCCTCCGCCACCGCCTCGCCCGGACAGAAGAAACGGCTGACAAAGTCATACTCTTCGTCCGGGGCGCTGATACAGATCATTTTGCCGAGGCGCTCAAGCAGCTGCATATCCGGACGCACCGCTTCCACCTGCTGGCGGTCGGCTAAAACCACCAGGTAATCACGCGCCACGCGGACTTCCACCGCGTCGCTCAGCCCCAGCCCGCCCAGCAGCTCCGCAGGCGGCTGCTCAACGGCGGTCGTCGCCCAGGCCGGGAAATCCAGGGTCAGCCAGTCGCCGCTGCGCGTGACGCGAAGCTCGCCGACAAAGCGGGTACTAAATACGATTGTCGATGAGGGGTGGTCAAAATATTCAAAAATGACGTGCGAGGCCGCCAGGGTCGCGTGGCCGCAAAGGTTGATCTCATCCAGCGTGGTAAACCAACGTAGCTCATACCCCTCATCCGTACGCACAAAAAACGCGGTCTCCGACTGATTGTGCTGCTGCGCCATTTTCAACAGCGTTTCGTCCGGCAGCCATTCGGTCAGCGGGCAGACGGCCGCCGCGTTGCCGCCAAAGCTCCGATCGCTGAAGGCATCCACCAGATAAAAGCTAATTTCCTGCATTGTTCTGTCCCTCTATTTTTTTTACTTATCGATAACATGACATAAACGTGAGAAATCCACACGTTTAATAGAAAAATTAATCCGTTAGTACCGAAAATCTGGCTGAAGCGAAAATGAGATGTAGATCACAAAATGGTTGTATTTTCAGCAGCAATCGTTTTAAGATCGTCCCACTTCTTTCCTCTTTGTAACCAGCCCTGAACTTATGATGACAAATACGGTTTCACGCAAGGTCGCGTGGCTGCGCGTAGTCACGCTTGCGATTGCGGCATTTATCTTTAATACCACCGAATTTGCGCCCGTGGGCCTGCTGTCGGATATCGCCGACAGCTTTGGCATGGAAACGGCGCAGGTTGGGATTATGCTGACGATCTACGCCTGGGTTGTCGCCCTGATGTCGCTGCCCTTTATGCTGCTGACCAGCAAGATGGAGCGCCGTCGCCTGCTGGTTGGCCTGTTTATCCTGTTTATCGCCAGCCACGTGCTGTCGTTCCTGGCCTGGAACTTCAACGTGCTGGTGATCAGCCGTATCGGTATCGCCTTTGCCCACGCGGTGTTCTGGTCAATCACCTCGGCGCTGGCTATACGAATGGCGCCTGCGGGTAAACGCGCGCAGGCGCTGAGCCTGATTGCCACCGGTACCGCGCTGGCGATGGTCTTCGGTATCCCGATTGGCCGTATCGTCGGGCAATACTTTGGCTGGCGCACCACGTTCCTGGTCATCGGCCTCGGCGCGCTGATTACCATGGTTTGCCTGATCAAGCTGCTGCCTAAGCTGCCGAGCGAGCACTCAGGGTCGCTGAAAAGCCTGCCGGTGCTGTTCCGTCGCCCTGCGCTGCTGAGCATCTATTTGCTGACGGTGATTGTGGTGACCGCGCACTATACCGCCTACAGCTACATTGAACCGTTCGTTCAGACGGTCGCCGGCCTGAGCGGCAACTTTGCTACCGTGCTGCTGTTGACCCTGGGCGGCGCGGGCATCGTCGGCAGCATCCTCTTTGGTAAGCTCGGCAACCTGCATGCGTCCGGGTTAATTAACGCGGCGATTGGCCTGCTGCTGGCGTGCCTGCTGCTGCTGCTGCCCGCCTCGCACAACGCCAACCACCTGATGCTGCTGAGCGTCTTCTGGGGCGTGGCGATCATGATTATCGGTCTCGGTATGCAGGTCAAAGTGCTGGCGCTGGCGCCGGACGCGACCGACGTGGCGATGTCGTTATTTTCGGGGATCTTTAATATCGGCATCGGCGCGGGCGCGCTGGTGGGCAGCCAGGTCAGTACCCATCTGTCAATGGCGTCCATTGGCTATGTCGGGGCGATCCCTGCGGTCGTCGCGTTAGTGTGGGCGGTGATGATTTTCCGCCGCTGGCCGGTGTCGCTGGAAGATCAGCAGCCGCATCACTCCTGATCGTGCTGCTAAAAAAACCTGCCGGCCGTGAGATCGGCAGGTTTTTTTACGTCTGGTATCAGGACGGCGATGACCGTCAGGCGTGATAAGTGGAAATAATCTCCAGCACGCCGTTAATAATAAACTGCACGCCCATACAGACCAGCAGGAAGCCCATCAGGCGGGAAATCGCCTCAATGCCGCCCTTCCCGACCAGACGCATGATTGCCCCGGAACTGCGGAGACAGCCCCACAGGATAATCCCGACCAGGGCAAAAATAATCGGCGGCGCGACCAGCACAACCCAGTCCGGGAAGCTCGCCCCGTGCTTTACCGTAGACGCTGAGCTGATAATCATCGCGATTGTCCCCGGCCCTGCGGTGCTTGGCATCGCCAGCGGAACGAAGGCGATATTCGCCGTCGGTTCATCCTCGAGCTCTTCCGATTTCAGCTTAGCTTCCATCGAATCATGGGCTTTTTGCTGGGGAAAGAGCATGCGGAAGCCGATAAAGGCGACGATCAGGCCGCCGGCAATACGCAGACCGGGAATCGAAATTCCGAAGGTGTTCATCACCACCTGGCCGGCATACCAGGCGACCATCAGGATGGCGAACACATAAACCGAGGCCATCAGCGACTGACGGTTACGCTCGGCGTTATTCATATTCCCGGCCAGGCCAAGGAACAGCGCCACGGTAGTCAGCGGGTTCGCCAGCGGTAGAATCACTACCAGTCCCAGGCCTATCGCTTTAAAAAGATCCATCATAGTGAATTAAGGTCCTGTCAATATTGGATTATCAAAAAAATGACGCGTGCTGAGTATATCGTCTGTTGCCAGATTGTACCCGTTCTCCTCAGGACGCATTCACCCTTCCTTCAAATCATAAGATAACAACGTGAAATAGAGTGACCTGCCTCACAACAATTCGTTTTAGCAAATCGTGGCATCGGCTAATTCATCAGGTTGACTTATATTTGCCTAGGCAATAATATCTCCCGCAACTAAGTCATTGCCTGGGCAACCATTGTGAAAAGTACAAGCGACCTGTTTAACGAAATGATCCCTCTTGGCCGCTTGATCCAGATGGTTAACCAGAAAAAAGATCGCCTGCTCAACGACTATCTCTCGCCGATGGATATTACTTCCACCCAGTTCCGGGTGCTCTGTTCCATTCGTTGCGAAGTGTGTATTACCCCCGTTGAGCTGAAAACCGTGCTTTCGGTCGACCCAGGCGCAATGACGCGCATGCTCGACCGCCTGGTCTGTAAAGGCTGGATTGAACGGTTACCCAACCCGACTGACAAGCGTGGCGTGCTGGTACAGTTAACGCCAGACGGCGCAGCCCTTTGTGAGCAATGTCATCAGGTTGTGGGTCAGAAATTGCACCAGGAACTAACAAAAAATCTGTCGACGGATGAAGTGGCCACTCTTGAGTGTTTACTCAAAAAAGTTCTGTCGTAATAAGAAGAGGTAAGATGATGTCCAGACGCAATAACGACGCCATCACTATCCATAGTATTTTGTCGTGGATCGAGGATAACCTGGAATCGCCCCTGTCGCTGGAGAAGGTTTCAGAGCGCTCAGGTTACTCCAAGTGGCACCTGCAAAGAATGTTCAAGAAAGAGACCGGTCACTCGCTGGGACAGTATATCCGCAGCCGTAAGCTGACCGAGATCGCGCAGAAGCTGAAGCAGAGCAACGAGCCTATCTTATACCTGGCCGAACGCTATGGCTTTGAATCGCAGCAAACGCTGACGCGAACTTTTAAGAACTATTTCGATGTTCCGCCGCACCAGTATCGTATTACCAACGTGCCGGGCGAGTCGCGCTACCTGCTCCCATTAAATAACTGTTGTTAACCGCCTGCAAAAAGACGTATTGAGGAAATCATGAAACTATTCGCTTCCGCCGCCATCGTGCTATTGGCGCTGGTCTCGAGCCAAAGTTATGCGGAGCAAACCAGCACCCCGGTTCGCCACAACAACCGGGATGCGATGATTATTCCTTCCGAACATAATGATTCGCCTTTTGATTTCAATCACATGGCCTCTGGCAGTGATAAATCAGATGAACTGGGCGTGCCCTATTACAACCAGCAAAGCCTGTAAAATCCCTTTAGCCCCGTGACCGGGGCTTTTTTTTACCCCCGCGCCATGCCCGGACGCACGATCCGCAGGCCAAATACGTTGATATACAGCCCGGCCATAATCAGTACCGCGCCCAGCAGCTGCAGGCTATTCAGCGTCTCGCCGAGCAATAAGGCCGCGCTGGCCATCCCGACCACCGGCACCAGCAGCGACAGCGGCGCCACGCGCCAGGTTTCATAGCGGCCGAGCAGCGCCCCCCAAATACCATAGCCGACGATGGTGGCAATAAACGCCAGATAGAGCAGCGACAGGATCGTCAGCAGGTCGATATGCAGCAGGCTTTCCGCCATGACCTGCGGGCCGTCGAGGATCCACGACGCCAGCATAAACGGCAGCACCGGGATCAGCGCGCTCCATACCACCAAAGACATAATCGGCGGCCGGCTCGCATGCGACATAATTTTCTTGTTGAAGATATTGCCGCAGGCCCAGCTCAGCGCCGCGGCCAGCGTCAGCATAAAGCCCACCAGCGGGACATGCTGGCCGCCGAGGCTGGCTTCGACCAGCACCAGTACGCCGAAAATCGCCAGCGCGATCCCCGCCAGCTGTTTCCCCTGCAAACGTTCGCCGAAAATAAACGCCCCGAGAATGATGGTGAAAAAGGCCTGCGCCTGCAGCACCAGCGATGCCAGTCCGGCAGGCATGCCGAGGCTAATCGCGCAGAACAAAAACGCAAACTGACCGAAGCTAATCGTCAGGCCGTAGCCCAGCAGCAGGCTCAGCGGAATTTTTGGCCGCGCGACGAAGAGCAGCGCCGGGAAAGCCACCAGCAAAAAGCGCAGTCCGGCGAGCATCAGCGGCGGCATATTATGCAGCCCCACCTTGATCACCACGAAATTCAGCCCCCATACCACCACCACCAGCAATGCCAGCAGCCCGTCTTTACGCGTCATACCCGCCTCGGTTGTTATTGGAATTTTTGCGAACAAAATCAAACTACCGAATAATTCGTCCGCCGCATAGATCATTATTTTCGGTAGGGCGCTGGCGTGCTTTTCATCCCCCCCGGGAACTATACAAGCCCCGGTTAGCGTGCTATTTGTGATCGTGACAACAAAAATAACATCACATCAGGCAAGGAAAAAATGATACCGACTCTCAGGCGCTCAACCGCAGCGCTGCTGGCTTCGTCGTTGCTGTTAACCATTGGCCGCGGCGCAACGTTACCTTTTATGACGATCTACCTCACCCGCCAGTACCAGCTGGAGGTGGATAAAATCGGCTATGCGCTGTCGAGCGCGCTGATCGTCGGGGTGCTGTTCAGCATGGGGTTTGGCATTCTCGCCGATAAGTTCGACAAAAAGCGCTATATGACGCTCGCCGTGCTGGCGTTTATTGGCGGCTTTATCGCTATTCCTCTGATCAATAGCGTCGCGCTGGTGGTGTTTTTCTTCGCGCTGATTAACTGCGCCTACTCCGTCTTCTCAACCGTGCTGAAAGCGTGGTTTGCCGACGTGCTGTCGCCGGAAAAGAAGGCGCAGATTTTTTCCCTTAACTACACCTTTCTCAATATTGGCTGGACCGTTGGGCCGCCTATCGGCACTCTGCTGGTCATGCACAGTATTAACCTGCCGTTCTGGCTGGCGGCCGGCTGCGCCGCCCTTCCGCTGGTATTTATTCAGCTGTTTGTGCAGCGCACCAGCGCCGCGATTGCTCAGGATAACGCGGTCCAGTGGTCGCCGTCGGTGCTGCTGCGCGATCGCGCTCTGCTGTGGTTTACCCTTTCCGGCCTGCTGGCCTCCTTTGTCGGCGGCTCTTTCGCTTCCTGCATTTCTCAGTATGTGCTGGTGGTAGCGGACAGCGATTTTGCCGAAAAAGTGGTTGCGGTGGTACTGCCGGTTAACGCGGCCGTGGTGGTGGCGCTGCAGTATGCGGTTGGTCGTCGCCTTACCGCCCGCAATATTCGCCCGCTGATGACCTTTGGAACGGTCTGTTTTGTGCTCGGGCTGGGCGGTTTTGTTATTTCCGATAACAGCCTGCTGCTGTGGGGCGTCTCCGCCGCTATTTTTACGCTCGGAGAGGTTATCTACGCGCCGGGGGAATATATGCTGATCGATAACATTGCGCCGCCGGGCATGAAAGCCAGCTACTTTTCCGCCCAGTCGCTGGGCTGGCTGGGGGCGGCGTTTAACCCGATGCTGACCGGGACGATTCTGACCCATCTGCCGCACTGGTCGCTGTTTGTGATATTGATGCTGGCGATTATCGCCGCATGGCTGATGATTTTCCGCGGCATGAACGTTCGTCCGTGGAACGGTAGCGCGGTCGCCCGCGCCTGATGCCGGGCGCCGTGCGGCTGTCAGGTTGCTGTCGCGTCCCTGTCGGGTTTCGATCGTGGTGCCCGACAGCCCGCTCGATGATACTCCATCTCAGGTTTTCACCCGGAGATAGAAACAATGAACAGTAGTCATCAGGTTAAACAATTACGTTTGCAGCGCGCCTGGTCGCAGGAGCAGCTTGCCGAACTGGCCGGCGTCAGCGTGCGCACCATTCAGCGCATCGAGAACGGCGACCGTCCCGGCCTCGAGACGCTCAGCGCGCTTGCGGCGGTATTTGAAGTAAACGTCGCCGAGATTAGCGGCGAATCGCCGGCGGGCCACGAAGCGTCGCTGGATTTACGTATTGAGGAAGCCAAAGCGCGCGTCGAACGCGAGAGCCGTTTTTACCGTTCATTGACGGTGGCCGTCGTCGTTTGCGTTCTGCTGGCGCTGCTGAACTGGCTGAGCGGCGCAGAGAGCTACTGGTCCGCATGGGTGGCGATCGTCTGGGGAGCGCTGCTGGTGGTTAAAGGGTTGCGCCTGTTTGTTTTTGGCGAATGGATCAATCGCTGGCGTCAGGCGCGCCTGCAGCGGCTGCTGCGCAAATAGCCCTCTGCGCGCTTCTCCCGGGGGCGGCGCAAAGCGCCTTGCCCGGGCTACAGGTCCATCGCCGTCTGCGAGCGGTAGCGCGGACAGATGCGCAGCATCGCCTCCGGGAAACCATATCTAGTGCGGACTATGGCGCTCTCCCCGGGGGCGGCGCAAAGCGCCTTGCCCGGGCTACAGGTCCATCGCCGTCTGCGAGCGGTAGCGTGGACAGATGCGCAGCATCGCCTCCGGGAAACCATATCTAGTGCGGACTATGGCTCTCTCCCCGGGGGCGGCGCAAAGCGCCTTGCCCGGGCTACGTGTTCATCGCCGTCTGCGAGCGGTAGCCCGGACAGATGCGCAGCATCGCCTCCGGGAAATCATATCCAATGCGCCCTGTGGCGAACTCCCCGGGGGCGGCGCAAAGCGCCTTGCCCGGGCTACGGGCCAGCAGACTGCTATATACCTGTAGCCCGGCTAAGCGCAGCGCGAGCCGGGGGGAGGCCGCCATCCGGGGCGAGTTAAATGGTAACCATCCCGCGGACGCCTTCGGCTTCCATATCGCCGCCGTTGCCCTGCTGGATAATCGCGCCGCGCGACATCACCAGATAGCGATCCGCCAGACCGGCGGCAAAATCATAGAACTGCTCGACCAGCAGAATCGCCATATCCCCGCGGTTCGCCAGCTGACGAATCACCTCGCCAATCTCCTTAATCACCGACGGCTGAATGCCCTCCGTCGGTTCATCAAGAATCAACAGCTGCGGACGGCTGGCCAGCGCGCGGCCAATGGCCAACTGCTGCTGCTGCCCGCCGGAAAGATCGCCCCCGCGCCGCTGCTTCATGGTTTTCAGCACCGGAAACAGCTGATAAATCTCTTCCGGCACCGCGCGCGCGTCGCGGGCGGGAAAGCGGGACAGCCCCATCAGCAGATTCTCCTCCACCGTCAGGCGCGGAAAAATCTCCCGCCCCTGGGGCACGTAGGCGATCCCCGACTGTACCCGCTGGTGCGGTTTACGGTGGGTGATATTCTTCTCCTGCCACAGCACTTCGCCGCTGCGCGCCGGGATCAGCCCCATCAGGCACTTCAGCAAGGTGGTTTTTCCCACCCCGTTGCGCCCGAGCAGGCAGGTGATCTCGCCCTGGCGAGCGGCAAAATCCACTCCACGCAGGATATGGCTGCCGCCATAATATTGATGTAGTTGATTAACCTGTAACATCCGCGCTCCTTAGCGTCCGAGATAAACTTCAATCACCTGTTCGTTGGCCTGCACCTCGCGCAGCGACCCCTCCGCCAGCACCTGTCCTTGATGCAGCACCGTCACCCTGTCGGCGATGGTTTCGACAAAGCCCATATCATGCTCGACCACCATCAGCGAATGCTGCCCGGCAAGGGTGCGGAACAGCTCGGCGGTATATTCTGTCTCCGCATCGGTCATCCCGGCGGCGGGTTCGTCCAGCAGCAGCAGATGCGGCTCCTGCACCAGCAGCATGCCGATTTCCAGAAACTGCTTTTGCCCGTGCGACAGCAGCCCCGCCGGCCGATAGCGTTCGCCCTCCAGCCGCAGCAGGCGCAGGGTTTCGCTGATTCGGTCGGCCTGCTCGCTGTTCAGGCGCGCCCGCAGGCTGGCCCACACCGATTTATCACCTTTCATTGCCAGTTCGAGATTCTCTGCCACCGTCAGCGCCTCAAAGACCGTCGGTTTCTGAAACTTGCGCCCGATGCCCTGGCGGGCGATGGCGATGGGATCGAGGGTGGTTAAGTCCACCGACTGATCGTAAAGCGCCCTGCCGCTCTGCGGCCGGGTTTTGCCGGTGATGACGTCCATCAGGGTGGTTTTACCGGCGCCGTTCGGCCCAATCACGCAGCGTAGCTCGCCCACGCCAATCTGCAGCGACAGGTTGGTCAACGCCTGAAAACCGTCAAAGTTGACGTTAATCTCTTCCAGCTGCAGTACCGGATCGGTCTGCTCGCGAAAGCGGTCCGTCGGCAGCTGGCGGGTAAATAGCTCTTCATCCAATGGCATCAGCGATCTCCTTTACGCAGCAGGCCGATAACGCCACGCGGTAAAAACAGCGTCACGATAATAAAAATCAGCCCCAGAAAGAGCTGCCAGTACTCCGGCATCGCCACGGTAAAGTAGCTTTTCGCGCCGTTGACCAGCCCCGCGCCGAGCACCGGGCCGATTAAGGTTCCGCGACCGCCGAGCGCCACCCAGATGGCCGCTTCGATAGAGTTGGTCGGCGACATTTCGCTGGGGTTGATGATCCCGACCTGCGGCACGTACAGCGCCCCCGCCAGGCCGCACAGTACGGCTGAAAGGGTCCATACCAGCAGCTTAAAGCCGCGCGGGTCGTAGCCGCAGAACATCAGGCGGTTTTCAGCATCGCGCACCGCCGTCAGCACGCGGCCAAATTTGCTTTGCGCCAGCAAATAGCCAATCCACAGGGTGAGCAACAGCAGCAGTACCGTGGCCATAAACAGCGCCGCCCGCGTGCTGATGGCGGTGACGGAGAAACCGAGCAGCGTGGTAAAGCCGGTAAAACCGTTGTTACCGCCAAAGCCGGTTTCGTTACGGAAAAACAGCAGCATCCCGGCGTAGGTGAGCGCCTGGGTCATAATCGAAAAATAGACGCCTTTGATTTTCGAGCGGAAGGCAAACCAGCCGAAAACCAGCGCCAGCAGGCCGGGCACCAGCACCACCAGTAGCATAGCCCAGGCGAAATGCTGGGTGCCCCACCAGAACCACGGCAGCTCGCTCCACGACAAAAACGACATAAAGGCCGGCAATCCGTCGCCCGCCGCCTGGCGCATCAGGTACATGCCCATGGCGTAGCCACCGAGGGCAAAAAAGATCCCATGGCCAAGCGAGAGCATCCCGGCATAGCCCCAGACCAAATCCAGCGCCACGGCGACAATGGCGTAGCAGAGGATCTTGCCGGTCAGCGTCAGCAGCCAGGTGGAGACCGCCAGCGGATGCGTGGCGGGCAGCAGCGCCAGAAACGGCATACTTAGCAGGCCCAGCAGTAGCAGCACGCCGAACCAGCGCAGCGGGCGCGGCGCTTTGCGCGCCAGCGTTAAGGTAATAGGTTGGCTCATCAGTCAATAACCCTCCCTTTGAGGGCGAACAGTCCCTGGGGACGTTTCTGGATAAACAGGATAATCAAGACCAGAATCAGGATCTTACCCAGCACGGCTCCCATCTGCGGTTCAAGGATTTTGTTAAAGATGCCAAGACCAAACGCCGCCGCCACGCTGCCCGCAAGCTGACCAACGCCGCCGAGCACCACCACGAGGAAGGAGTCGATAATGTAGCCCTGGCCCAGTTCGGGCCCGACGTTACCGAGCTGCGACAGCGCGACGCCGCCCAGCCCCGCGATCCCCGAACCGAGGCCAAACGCCAGCATATCGACCCGTCCGGTCGGCACGCCGCAGCAGGCCGCCATCGCGCGGTTTTGCGTCACCGCCCGCACGTTCATCCCTAGCCGGGTCTTGTTCAGCGTCAGCCAGGTAAAGAGCAGCACCAGCAGCACGAAAACCAGTACCGCCAGACGGTTCCACGGCAGGATGAGATTCGGCAGAACCTGCACGCCGCCGGAGAGCCATGCCGGATTGGCGACCTCAACGTTCTGCGCGCCAAACAGCATGCGCACCAGCTGGATCAGCATCAGGCTGATCCCCCATGTGGCGAGCAGCGTCTCAAGCGGGCGCCCGTACAGATGGCGGATCACGGTGCGTTCCAGCGCCATACCGATACCGCCGGTGATCAGGAACGCCACCGGCAGCGCAATCAGCGGATAGAAGGCCAGCCACTGCGGCGCCAGCTGCGCCAGCGCCTGCTGAACCAGCCAGCAGCTGTAGGCGCCAATCATCAGCATCTCGCCGTGGGCCATATTGATCACCCCGAGCAGACCGTAGGTGATGGCCAGACCGAGCGCGGCGAGCAGCAGGACAGAACCGAGGGAGAGGCCCATAAAAGCCTGGCCGAGAAGATCGCCCAGCAGCAGGCGGTGCTGGATTTTACTCAGGCTCTCCTGGGCCGCCGCGCGAATCGCCGGGTCCGGCTCATGCCGGGCATCGGTATACGGCGTCAGCAGCGCCTGGGTTTCCGGGGCACCGGAGTGGCCGAGCAGCGCGATGGCCGCCAGCCGCTGTGCGGGCTGAGGACTGACAAGCTGTAAACGGGCCAGCGCAATTTCCAGCTGCGACTTCACCGCGCCGTCGGTTTCCGCCGTCAGACGCTGCTGTAGCAGCCCCGCCATCTCAGGCGTCGCTTCGCGCTGCAGGGTTTTCGCCGCCGCGGCCCTTTCCGTGACGTTGTCACTAACCAGGAGATGCGTCGCCAGCGCGCCTGCCGCCAGGTTACGCAGGCGGTTGGTCAGACGCACCGGTTTTGTTGGGCCGACGGGCGCCGGAACCGCGCCCAGCGCCAGCAGGCTGTCGCTCTGTTTGCGGAACGCATGACCGCCGCTATCGGATTGCAATGTTTCACTTTTCAGCGCCCGCAGCAGCGGTAAACGCGGCGCTTCGGGCGCGGCGGCCCACTGTTCCAGCAGCTGAGCCTGCTGGCTGCGATTGGCCGCCACAAAATCGTCGGCGTCCGCTGCCTGCGCCCGCCACGGTATCAAGACCATCAGCAGCGCGAAGTAACACATGAGGCGTAATGCGTTCATGGTCGTTCTCCTTTTCGGGGAAATCCGGGCTTCGGGCCCGGAAGACTGAATCATTCCCCCCGGCGCAGCGCCGGGGTCTAACGCTTAGTTGCTGACGGTTTTAACCGGGTGATCCGGCTTTTTATCATTCCCGGCAATCCACGGGCTCCACGGCTGGGCGCGTACCGGCTCTTCGGTCTGCCAGACCACGTTAAACTGGCCGTTGCTTTCAATTTCGCCAATCATTACCGGCTTGTGCAGGTGATGGTTGGTGGCATCCATGGTCAGGGTAAAGCCTGACGGCGCCTTGAAGGTTTGGCCGGCCATGGCATCACGCACCTTGTCGACATCGGTCGATCCTGCTTTCGTCACCGCCTGCGCCCACATGTGCAGGCCAACCCAGGTCGCTTCCATCGGGTCATTGGTTACCACGGTATCGGCGTTTGGCAGCTTGTGGGCTTTGGCGTAAGCGCGATAGTCGGCAACAAACTGTTTGTTGGTTGGGTTATCGACGGACTCGAAGTAGTTCCACGCCGCGAGGTTGCCCACCAGCGGTTTAGTATCAATCCCGCGCAGCTCCTCCTCGCCCACGGAAAAGGCCACCACCGGCACGTCCGTCGCTTTCAGCCCCTGATTAGCCAGCTCTTTATAGAACGGAACGTTGGAATCACCGTTGATGGTAGAGACCACAGCGGTTTTACCGCCGGCGGAGAACTTCTTGATATTGGCGACGATAGTCTGATAGTCGCTATAGCCGAACGGGGTATAGACCTCTTCGATGTCTTTATCCTGAATGCCTTTGGCGTGCAGGAAAGCGCGGAGAATTTTGTTGGTGGTGCGCGGGTAGACGTAGTCGGTACCGAGCAGGAAGAAGCGTTTCGCCCCGCCGCCGTCTTCGCTCAGCAGGTATTCCACCGCCGGAATCGCCTGCTGGTTTGGCGCCGCGCCGGTGTAGAAGACGTTCGGCGACATCTCTTCGCCTTCATACTGTACCGGGTAGAAGAGCAGACCGTTCAGCTCTTCAAATACCGGCAGAACCGATTTGCGCGATACGGAGGTCCAGCAGCCGAACACCGCCGCCACCTTATCCTGCGTCAGCAGTTGACGCGCTTTTTCGGCGAACAGCGGCCAGTTTGATGCCGGATCTACCACTACCGGTTCCAGTTTTTTACCCAGCACGCCGCCTTTGGCGTTGATGTCATCGATAGCCATCAGGGCGACATCTTTCAGCGGGGTTTCAGAAATCGCCATCGTCCCGGAAAGCGAGTGCATAATGCCGACCTTAATGGTGTCGGCGGCATAAACCTGTAAGGAGAAGCCCATGCTAATTACAGAGGCGGAGAGAGCAAAAGCTTTTAATAGTGTTCGACGCTGCATGTGTGTCACTCCTGAATAGCGCAAAAACAAAAAAATGAATTAACGACTCACCGGAAGTGATAAGGCAAAAACGATGCCAGGTTGTGAAAGCGTCTGAAAGCGCGGCAGAATACGGGGAGAATAAAGGCGGGTGCACAGCGTTGCCTTAAAATAGTGCAACGCTGCGCTATGGAGAGATTACCAGACCTGCGCGGCGATGCCGGTGACCAGGCGGACTTTATCCCACTGCTGGGCTTCGGTCAGAGAGTTACCCTCTTCGGTGGAAGCAAAACCGCACTGCGGGCTGAGGCAAATTTGCGCCAGCGGGACGTACTGCGCCGCCTCCTGCAGACGAGCCTTCACCCCTTCCGGGTTTTCCAGCTCCCCGTTTTTAGTGGTGATCAGGCCCAGTACCACCTGCTGATGGCCGGGGCGAACGTAGCGCAGCGGCGCGAAGTCGCCGGAACGGTCATTGTCATATTCGAGGAAGAACGCGTCGATGTTAACGCCGCCGAACAGCACTTCCGCAACCGGCTCGTAGCCGCCCTCGGAGATCCAGGTCGAGCGGAAGTTACCGCGACACACGTGCAGGCCAACGGTCAGATCCTCCGGCTTCCCTTCCAGGGCCTTATTCAGAACGCGGGCATAAATGCGCGCCAGCTCATCCGGGTCTTCGCCGCGCTCGCGCACCTGCTGTCGCTGCTCATCGGAGCAGAGGTAGGCCCAGACGGTGTCATCAAGCTGTAAATAGCGGCAGCCCGCATCGTAGAAGGCGCGAATGGCATCGCGCCAGGTGGTTGCCAGGTCATCGAAATAGTCGGCGAGATCCGGATACACCGTCGCGTCGATATCTTTCCGGCCGCCGCGGAAGTGCAGCACGCTCGGGCTGGGAATGGTCATCTTCGGCTGAGCGCTGCCGCTGATGCTCTTCAGATAGCGAAAATCTTCCAGCATCGGGTGATCGCCAAAGGCCAGTTTACCGGTGACGCGAACGCCGTGCGCTTTGGTCTGTACCCCGTTGAACTGAATGCCCTTTTCTGAATCGTAGCGCTCAACGCCCTGTAGTCCGTCAAAGAAATCAAAGTGCCACCACGCGCGGCGGAACTCACCGTCGGTGACCACATGCAGCCCGCACTCGCACTGCTGCTGCACCAGAACGCGAATCGCCTCATTTTCTATCTGCCGCAGCTGCTGCGCGTCGATGGTGCCGGCGGCCAGCTGCTGACGGGCCTGTTTGATGGCGTCCGGACGTAAAAAGCTGCCGACAATATCTGCGCGGAACGGGGCCTGATGACGTTGCATGGTGTCTCCTTAGCGGCGGGCAAAGTTAATTACCCACCGTGATAGTTCATTATTTGAATTTATAGACTTCTGGATGGCTATATGTCCAGATACTGGCATGCAGAGGTTTCATCGGCAAACGACAATATTTCATGGCACATGAAATAAATTCACTTTGCGAAAGGCAACCCTTCATCTTCCCAGCCGCTCAGGCCGCCGAGCATCATTTTTACCGGGCGCCCCAGCAGAGCCAGCTTCATGGCGGCGACGTCCGCCCCGTTGCAGTGCGGCCCGGCGCAGTAGACCACAAACAGCGTGTCATCAGGCCACCGCGCCATTCTGGTTTCATCAATTTGTCGGTGCGGTAAATGCAGGGCGCCCGGGAGATGACGACGGGCAAAGGTTTCCTCACTGCCAACGACGTGCAGCAGAACAAAATCCGTTTCTCCTTCGCGCATCGCGCTGTAGACATCGGCGCAGTCGGTCTCGAGGCTTAGCTTATGACGAAACCAGGCGGCGGCGTCGGTAGAACTGGCGGGGGCAATAGCGGTTACAACACTCATGGCATCTTCTCCTTGTCTGTGATACCACTACTTTAATTAACCGCCTGCGCGACATCTGCCGAGAACCATGACTGAAAACGCTGAAATCCTGACAATTCCATCCGTGACGTTGTCACGCCACCGGGTTATTGCCCTCGCCTACGATGGCCTGTGTACCTTTGAATTTGGCGTCGCCGTTGAGATCTTCGGCCTGCCGCGCCCGGAGATGGGCGAACGATGGTATCGCTTTGCCGTGGCCGCCGTCGACGACGGCGAGCTGCGGGCAACCGGCGGAATTCGGCTCATGACCGATGGCGGTATGGCGCTGTTAGGCGAAGCGGACACCATCGTGGTGCCCGGCTGGCGCGGTATTGACTCCCCCGTGCCGCCAGCGCTGTGCGAGGCGCTGGTCGCCGCCCATGCGCGAGGCTGCCGGATAATTTCTATCTGCTCCGGGGTTTTCGTTCTGGCCGCGGCCGGGCTGCTGAACGGCCGCCAGGCGACCACCCACTGGCGCTATACCGACCAGCTGCGGGCGCGGTTTCCGCGCATTGAGGTGATCGATGACGTGCTGTACGTCGGCGCCGAAGGCGTCATGACCTCCGCAGGCAGCGCCGCGGGTATCGATTTATGTTTGCACCTGGTGCGCGAGGACTTCGGCGTCGAAGCGGCGAATCTTGTCGCCCGACGGTTAGTGGTTTCCCCCCATCGCGACGGCGGGCAGGCGCAGCAGATTGTTCGCCCGGTGGCCAAAGCGCGGGAGAGCCAGCGGCTGGGGCAATTATTTGATTTCCTGCACCAGAATCTCGCCGCTGGCCACACCGTGGCCTCGCTGGCGGAAAGAGCCGGCATGGGGCAGCGCACGTTTTTACGCCGTTTCGAAGACGCCACCGGCAAAACCCCCGCCCGCTGGCTGCTTGACGAGCGCCTTCAGCGCGCCACGCAGCACTTAACCCACAGCCGGCTGAGCGTTGAGCAGATTGCCGAGCTTTGCGGTTTCTCAAACGCCAGCACCCTGCGCCATCACTTCCGCCAGCAGTTTGCCCTTAGCCCGTTGCAGTACAGGAAAAGCGCGCTGGCGGGTAAAAAGGGAGAGTGATTCACATGGATAATAGTCACGCTGGGCAATTTGTTAATCGTTTGTTTAGATTAGTCGGGTTAAGATGTATCCAACAACCGTAAACCCGTTCAATGAGGACAACATAGCGCATAGCAAAACTAATGGAGGTTAATCATGCTGGGAAATATGCATGTATTTATGGCAGTTCTGGGAACCATTCTGTTCTTTGGATTTCTTGCCGCATACCTGAGCCACAAATGGGATGACTGATGAACGACGATAATCCCCATCCGTAAACGCCCCCTGCTGCCAATGCACCAGGGGGCGTTCTGCTTTTGGCTTGCCGATCGATGAACCACCTTATACACGATAATTTATCGTATCAGTCACCAGGAGAAACTCCGTCCGAACATCCCTCAACAGCCCACTCGATGCTGATCGTTGATAGGCTATGTTATGCTTTGTCATCATGAGCAAGGAGGCAGAATATGCATATCAATACCAAAATGAGGCTTGCGGCGCTTTTATACCTTATGGCGGCGTACGCGGTTGCTCTGCCGGGGCTTGCGCTGTTTACAGACCTGGTGATAAACGGTGGCATTATTGATATGTGGAAAGGCGCGTATTCATTTATGGACCTGCTTGCCCGACGTAAAATACTTTATCTGCAGTTTGCCGGGCTGGGCGCTACTCTGGGTTTTGTCTACTGGCTGTTTTTCTTCCGAAAATACCGCCATCACGATCCCCTCGATAAATATTTTAAGTAGCGCCCGAGCGCCCGGCACGACGTACTGATTATGCCCGGTCAGCGAATGATGAAATCTGAGCCAGAAGCATTTCGCTTACCTTACATACCATTCGCTGAATATCCGTCAGCTGCGGCGAGGCTTCCAGCCCTTTGCCAGGGTTCTATTTAGCCTGCAGCTCCCTGCGGATAATTTCCGCCCCGGCGCTTAGCGCATTGAGCTTGCCGCTCGCCACCGGACGCGATAGCGGCGCCATGCCGCAGTTGGTTGAAGGATAAAGCTTATCGGCATCCACAAACTGCAGCGCTTTACGTAAGGTCGCGGCGACTTCCTCCGGCGTTTCGATCGCATTGGTCGCCACGTCGATGGCTCCAACCATCACTTTTTTTCCGCGAATCAGTTCAAGCAGATCCATGGGAACACGTGAGTTATGACATTCCAGCGAGATGATATCGATGCTGGAGGTTTGCAGCTTAGGAAACGCTTCTTCATATTGTCGCCACTCTGTTCCCAGGGTCTTTTTCCAGTCGGTATTCGCTTTGATGCCGTATCCATAGCAGATATGTACCGCAGTTTCGCATTTTAGCCCTTCAACGGCTCTTTCTAAGGCCGCGATGCCCCAATCATTAACCTCATCAAAAAACACATTAAAGGCTGGCTCATCAAACTGAATAATGTCGACGCCGGCGGCCTCCAGTTCCCTGGCTTCCTGATTAAGTATCTTCGCAAACTCCCAGGCCAGTTTTTCGCGGCTCTTATAGTGATTGTCATAGAGCGTATCAATCATGGTCATGGGCCCCGGCAGCGCCCACTTAATCGGCTGGCTGGTGAGCTGACGTAAAAAACGCGCATCTTCGACAAAAACGGGTTTTTGACGCTCGACGGCGCCCACGACGGTCGGAACGCTCGCATCATAGCGATTACGGATTTTAACGACTTCGCGTTTTTCAAAATCGACGCCGCTGAGGTGCTCAATAAACGTAGTAACAAAGTGCTGACGGGTTTGCTCGCCATCGCTGACGATGTCGATGCCGGCGCGCAGTTGGTCAAATAAGGACAGGCTCAGCGCGTCTTTTTTCCCGGCAATTAACTCTTCATTCTGCAGTTTCCATGGGGACCACAGTTTCTCCGGCTCTGCAAGCCAGGACGGTTTCGGTAAGCTGCCGGCTGTTGAAGTGGGTAATAATTTTGTCATTATCGATAGCCTTATATATGCGATGTCTTAAAGAGCGTAATGAGCAGACCATTGCTGCAGAATATTTTTATACGGTTTAATAAAGTGCTCTTCGGTAAACTTCCCCTGCTCTACCGCCAGCTGGCTGCGCTCTTCACGATCGTAAACAATTTTGGTTAATGAATGGTCCTGATGATGCAGATCGGGCTGATAGCAGAGTCCTGCGGCAGAGTTGGCGTTGTAGATCTCCGGGCGGTATATCTTCTGGAACGTCTCCATCGTGCTGATGGTGCTAATCAGCTCAAGGCTCGTGTAATCGCTCAGCAAATCCCCTGAGAAATAAAAGGCCAAAGGCGCAACGCTGTTTTTCGGCATAAAGTAGCGAACCTTCAGGCCCATTTTGCCAAAATATTGCTCAGTCAACGATGAACCCTCTGGCCGGTATTCGAGCCCCAGGACAGGATGTTGATTTCCGGTCTGGTGATAGGTGTCTTTGCTGGAGACGCTAAGGCAAATGACCGGTGATTTTTTGAAATTGGCCTTGTACTCCGCTGAATTGACGAAATGTTTAAATATGTTGCCGTGCAAATCGCCGAATCCTTCCGGAAGGCTAAAACCTGCGCGTCCTTTATTATGGTCTAACAGCAATACGCTAAAGTCGTAGTCGCGAACGTACGAAGAGAAATTATTGCCAACGATACCCGCAATACGTTCATCGGTCTTTTTATCAATAATGCTGGTTTGCAATATTTCAATCACCGGAAAGGTATCGCCGGTGGCGCTGATATTCATTTCGGCTGAAATAATTTCCAGCACAACGGCATAGCGATCGCCTTTGGGGTTATCCCAGTGCGCCAGCGTATTGAAACGATTGTCAATCATGACTAAGGTATTGCGCAGATTCTCCTGGCGATTTTCCCCTCTTGCTAAATTAGCAAAGTTGGTTGTAATACGCGTATTTTCTGAGGGGTTATAGTTTTCATCAAAGAGAGTGCGTTTAATAGTAAAGGTAAATTGTTGATTCATCGCAGATGTGCATCCTAAGTTCTGAGATAAAAACTGCAGTCCTTTCTGATGGTTGCAGGCTGGCGCAGGCTTCCATAAGCAGTCTTCATCTTCATATTATCTATATCGAATACAGCATGTTATGCCAGAGCCATTAGATGAGTGAAAGCGAGTTAATTTCATTACAACATGAGCCATATTCATGGTCTGGCGTCAGCCCATGCTGTATCTCGTTGAACAGATCCAGCCGCTCTTGCCAACGAGCTTGTCCTGCCGGTTAAACATCCACACATTTTCCTGTCGCCTGTATGAGTTGATGCTGAAGCAAGAAATATCAGAGGTCGGCCAGGCTAAACACGACCTCAAGCCTGGCGTCTTTCTTTTCAAGATCCGCACTCTTCGTGCTCCTTTGCGCTCTGTCGGGCGCAATCGTTGGAGGAATATGGAAGTGGGACCGGCGCGTTTTCATGCTTTACTTTGGTGATGTCCAAAACCTGACTAACGCTACCGATATTTTTTCTGGCATATTTATGTTCTATGGTTAATTCGGATTATCAACAGCGAATATAGCCATCAACAACCCGCTCTAACTTATTGATTTGAGGGATACAATGAATAATGTCATTCTCAGCATAATTGCTAAAATTTCCGCCATGGATGCCGAAAGTAAGCAGCTTGCTGCCCAGGTCGAGGCGCAGTCTTTGCTCATTAGCGCGCTGATGCTCGCTATCGGCAAGGAAGGCGGGGTCACGGAATTAGTTAGCAGCGTAACGAAAGCGATAAATTCAGTACTGGAATCATCTGAAGACGTTCTGAAGACGGACGCAGAACTGCTTCTGACCAAGTTTCAGGAACAAATAGCGCTCACGCAGTTGATAAGCACCCACGAAGATGAAATCAGTCATGACAGGCTAGATGATTAACAAGGGTCAGTCTGTTATAGATTGGGAATATGCAGGGCTTGCGGTTAGTCATGAGCTCACCGGCCATCAGCAACTATTGGCCGGTTCAGCTTCAGAAAATAGGGATACTCCAGGCGGAATACGCAATGTCTCCTCGCCTGCGCTGCTGCCGGAGGCAAACCGCTCGGTACATTAAGGCAAATCAGGCTTCACTTTTCCCGAGGCCAGCGTATATCACCGACGCCGTTGACTGTCGGCATGGCAAATAAAAAGCCCTGGAAACGTTTAATACCCGCAGATTCGAGCCAGCACCACTCCTCTATCCGCTCTATGCCTTCAGCAACCACCGCAATCTCAAGTTCACGGCAGCAGTTGATAATCGATCTTACCACCGCTTGTTTAGGGCCGCTCTGATGGATATCGGTAATAATCTCGCGGTCGATTTTAACTTTATCAGGCTGAATTTTTGTCAACAACGAGAGTCCAGCATAACCGGCACCAAAGTCATCAATTGCCAGCCCCATACCAGAGACGCGCAGTTTTTTTATCGCGCTGCTGAACTGGCTAAAACCGGAGATCATTTCATCTTCCGTCACCTCCACGATCACCTGTTCGGGTTCAAGACCCTGTTTTTTTATTTCCCGCAGCAGGTATTCAATGGCATCAGGAATAACAACCAGAGACATCGGAAGGATATTAATGGATATTTTATGGTCGCCTATATTGATTTCTTTCGCCAGGGCAAAGGCAACTGATTTCGCTTTGAGATCAACTTCATAACGTTGCTCTGGCGGAATCGAGGCAAAGAAATTGGCGGGACTACCGCCCTCTTTATCACGAATAAGCGCTTCAAGCGAAGTGATATTCCCGGCCAACGGTTCGATAATGGGCTGGAAAGCAAACTGACAACATTGACCGGCAAAAAACGATTCTTGCGGCGCATGAAATGCATGTTTACGCGAATGAAGCGACCATTTGTCAGGCCGTAAAAAGGGTAACGGCGCGGCAGCGCTTTTTTGACTGATAAAAGTATGGATAAATTTATAGACGCGCTCTTCGGTGGAAAGATAACCTTTCAGTTGGCTAAGCTGGCGAACCTTTGTCAGGACGTCAGCGGTTTGCAGTTTATTCAGGTCAAAAAACATCATCCCTACGTTTTCAAAGCGCCGGCGCGGGGCGTAATCACGCATCAGCTCGACAACCTGATGGTGGCGATCGTCTTGCTTGATCGTGCTGAATAGCTGCTCAAGCACGCACTCATCCCCCTCAAGTATCTGAAGGTAAACATTATCTTTTAAAAGAAGTATGCCCGTAATCCCGCGTGCTGCGTTCTCAGCATTCGCTTTTTCAACCAGCAGTATGAGATCGGTTTCTTGTGTTAAATGCATCTGACTTCTGTAAATCAGAGTTGTCAGCATAATCCCATCCAGATGTTTGCCAGGAGAATGGGACTGTGTAACACAGTTTACCCTTTTAACCCAGGCTATCTGTCATAATTAACTGGACCGGCTGTAGCCGACTAAGTTTATCCGATTATTTACGGCAGCAACCGGCAAGGGCCAGCGAAATAATCCTTAGCGGCGCGGGTAATGGTAGTGATTCATTCAGCAGCCATTTAAACCGTTTGGTAAATGCGTTTTTTTAAGCGGTATTTACTAGCCAACAAATCCCTGCTCGCGCATACGCGCTATCGCCTCTTCGCTGGCGCAGACCATGCCCGTGGTCAGCGTTTCAAAACCAAAGCGGCGATAAAAGCCGACTTTATCCACCACCGAGTAGATGAAGGTTTTGCCGAACGGCCGCAGCCGATCGCTGACCGATTGCATCAGCTGCTGCCCGTACCCCTTTCCCTGACAGCGCGGGTGCACCGCGACATCTGCCAGATAGCTGCACCAGGTCAGGTCGCTAATCGCCCGGGCAACGGCAATAAGCTGCCCGTTTTCATAGCCAAACCAGCAAAAGGTACTATGGCGAAACGCGCGCTCCACCAGCGCGACGTCCCGCTGATTGAGACCTGCGGCGGCGATAATCTCCGCCACCGTCCGCCAGTCAACCGAGTCCACGTGCTCTTTATCTTTTAATATCATCATGACGTTGCCTTTCACTCGCCTGCTTTGGCTTTCAGCATAGCCAAATGGCGCTAAAAAAAGCGCGCCCTGCCGCCCCCGGTCAACAGCATTTTATGCTGGATAAAAAAGTATAAGCCGGGGAAATTTTCTGACACCGCGGCGTGAAAACAGCGCATTTATGCTTAACAGCGGCGAGTAATCGACCAGGAGGCAGAATTAAATAAAATAACGCCATATTCTAACGACCGAAAACGGGCAAAAAAAACCGCCATGTGACTGGCGGTGAATGAATGCTTGCATGGATAGATTGTGTTTTGCATTTTTACGTTCAGGGCATAACCCCCTGAGTACGCTTGTCCGATAAGCTATCACGCGCAACATCAATGAAAGCTAAACGGACCGTTGCTTACAGCTTTTCCACCAGCGCTTTAATCTGCGCGACAAGGCCCTCTTTCTCCTCCTGCGTGGCGCCCGCGCAGGGCCAGGTGGATTGGCGGATAATCAGGCGCGTCGGCAGCAGCTCGCGGATCTTCATCTGCGGGGCAGCCATTAGCTGGATGAGTAGCTCAACCGCCCTTTTTCCCAGAACGTTAAAATCCTGGGCGACGGTGGTCAGCGGCGGCTGGAAGTAGAGGCTGTCCGCGGTATCGTCATAGCCGGTGACCGAGATCGCCTGGCTGCCGGTGCGATTCAACTGCGCCAGCGCGCTCAGTACCCCGAGCGCCATCTGATCGTTAGCCACCACGATGGCGCTAATGCGCGGATGATGATGCAGGAGCTCAAACGTTTTGTTCCAGCCGCTGGCGGCGCTCCAGTCGCCAAACACCGTCACCGCATTACTGACGCCCAGCCGATGCAGCGCCTCGCGCCAGCTGCTCAATCGCATGCGCGCGGAGACCGAGCTCTCCGGCCCGGCCAGCAGGCCGAACTCCCGGTGCCCGGCGTCCCAGAGATGCCGCACGCACGCGCCGCAGCCGTCGCGATGATCGAAACGCACGCAGCACACGTCGGTCTCCGGCGAAACATCAAGAAACATGCAGGCGATATCGGGGTTTTCCACCACCAGCCGCTCCGCGAGGCTGCTTTCGAGCGGCAGGCTGATAATCGCGCCGCGAATATGCTGGGCGCGAAACTCATTAAGCCGCGCCTGCAGCGACGGATAGTCGACCTGCACCGGCATCGCAATCGAGACCTCAAGCTGATGCAGACCGGCGTAGCTTTTCACCGCCGCGGCGATTTGTGAAGGCGCGTGCAGCGTCAGCGAAGCGGTTATCAGCCCAATCGACGGCGCGGATTTCCCCGCCAGAAGCTGAGCGGAACGGTTCGGTACGTAGCGCAGCGCCTGCATCGCGCGGATGACCTTATCGCGGGTTCGTTCAGACACCACGTCCGGATTATTCAGCACCCGGGAGACCGTCTGCTGAGACACGCCGGCCTCGCGGGCCACATCGTCAAGCGTTGCCAGGCGACGCTGCATAGTGCACTCCTTCTGAATCAAAACCTCAATGTCGTCCGCTAACATTTTATGTTTAAAAGACGACAAAAATCAGCTGTTTTTCCAGCTTTTCGTGATCGCCAGTGGGTTTCATTTTCGCCAATATTGCGGCTATAGCGAAAATAACTGATAACAAAATCATATTGTCTAGCGAATGACATTTTTATCACTTATCCGTCAGGAATACGTATGCAACAACACGACTCTCTTTCCGCCGCAGGAGCAACGTTCCATCAGATTCTCGCCCGCGAAGACTGGCAGAACCAGACCATTACCCATCTCAACCGTTTACCGGCCCACCCGGCTTTCGCCAGCTGGCGCGATACCGACGCGGCGCGGAAAAACCAGCCCTCGGCGTTCCGCCGCCGGCTTGACGGCCAGTGGCAGTTCTCCTGGGCTCGCAGCCCGTTTGACGTGGATGCCCGCTGGCTGGAAGACGATCTGCCGGACAGCCGCAGTACGCCGGTGCCGTCAAACTGGCAAATGGAAGGCTACGACGCTCCGATCTATACCAACGTCCGCTACCCGATCGACACTACGCCGCCGCGCGTGCCTGAGGAGAATCCGACCGGCTGCTACTCGCTGACGTTCAGCGTCGATGAGAGCTGGCGAGCCGACGGCCAGACGCAGATTATCTTCGACGGCGTTAATTCGGCTTTTCATCTGTGGTGCAACGGCGAATGGGTCGGTTATTCGCAGGACAGTCGCCTGCCCGCGGCCTTCGATCTCTCGCCCTACCTTCAGCCGGGTGATAACCGCATCTGCGTGATGGTGATGCGCTGGAGCGCGGGTACCTGGCTTGAAGACCAGGATATGTGGCGCATGAGCGGCATCTTCCGTTCGGTCTGGCTGCTGAACAAACCGACCCTGCACCTCTGCGACGTTCAGCTCACGCCGCAGCTCGATGCGCTCTATCGGGATGCCGAGCTGCTGGTGAACTTAAGCGTCGCCGCGCCGGTCGCGCTGCTGGAGGCGCTGACGGTGAAGATCGAACTGTGGGATGACGATCGTCTGGTCGCCAGTCACCAGCAGTCGCCGGGTTCGCCGATTATCGATGAGCGCGGAAGCTATGCCGAACGCGCGGCGATTCGTCTGCCGGTAGAGCGACCGGCGCTGTGGAGCGCGGAAACGCCAAACTGCTATCGGGCGGTGGTGTCCCTGTGCCGCGGCGATGAAACGATCGAGGCTGAAGCCTGGGATATCGGCTTTCGCCGGGTTGAAATCAAAAACGGCCTGCTGCTGTTAAACGGCAAACCGCTGCTGATCCGCGGCGTCAACCGTCACGAGCACCATCACCAGCGCGGCCAGGTGGTGACCGAAGAGGATATGGTGCAGGACATCCTGCTGATGAAGCAGAACAACTTTAACGCCGTGCGCTGCTCGCATTATCCAAACACCCCGCGCTGGTACGAGCTGTGCAATCGCTATGGCCTGTACGTCGTTGACGAAGCCAATATTGAAACCCACGGCATGGTGCCGATGAATCGTCTTTCCGACGATCCAGCCTGGCTGCCGGCCTTCAGCGCCCGCGTCAGCCGGATGTTGCAAAGCAATCGCAACCACCCGTCGATTATTATCTGGTCGCTGGGGAACGAATCCGGCGGCGGCGGCAACCATGAAGCGATGTATCACTGGCTGAAGCGCAACGATCCCTCCCGCCCGGTGCAGTACGAGGGTGGAGGCGCCGACAGCACCACCACCGATATTATCTGCCCGATGTACGCCCGCGTTGAGCGCGATCAGCGGATTCCGACGGTGCCGAAATGGGGGATCAAAAAGTGGATCAGTCTGCCGGGCGAGCAGCGCCCGCTGATCCTCTGCGAATACGCCCACGCGATGGGCAACAGCCTCGGCAACTTTGCTGATTACTGGCAGGCCTTCCGCGACTATCCGCGCCTGCAGGGCGGGTTTATCTGGGACTGGGCCGATCAGGCCATCAGCAAAACCTTCGACGACGGCAGCGTCGGCTGGGCCTACGGCGGTGATTTTGGCGATACGCCGAACGATCGCCAGTTCTGTATGAACGGCCTGGTCTTCCCCGACCGCCGCCCGCACCCTTCATTAATTGAAGCGAAACACGCGCAGCAGTACTTCCAGTTTACCCTGCTTGCGCAATCCCCGCTGCGTATCAGCATCAGCAGCGAATATCTGTTCCGCGCCACCGATAACGAAGCGCTGCGCTGGCAGGTCCAGGCCGCCGGAGAAACCTTTGCCGAGGGTCAAGTGAAGCTTGAGCTGAGCCCTGAAGGCCAGGGCGAGCTGACGCTGTGCGATGCGCTGACGCTGCCCGTGGGCGCCGAAGCGGTGTGGCTGACGCTGGAGGTTGTCCAGCCGCAGGCCACCGCCTGGTCCGACGCCGGGCATCGCGTCGCCTGGCAGCAGTTCCCGCTCGCCGCCCCGCTGGCGCTGCGCCGGCCTTCCCCCGTCGGCACGGCGCCAGCGCTGGAGAGCAGCGACGCGGCCTGGACCGTACGCAGCGGCTCGCAGCAATGGACTATCGACCGGGAGAGCGGCCTGCTGACCCACTGGCAGGTAGAGGGTGTGGAACAGCTGCTGACGCCGCTGCGCGACCAGTTTGTGCGCGCCCCGCTGGATAACGATATCGGCGTCAGCGAAGTGGAGCGCATCGACCCCAACGCCTGGGTTGAACGCTGGAAGAGCGCCGGGCTCTACGGCCTTAGCGCCCGCTGCGTACAGTGCGACGCCCAGCGCCTGGCCCATGAAGTGGTTATCGATAGCCGCTGGCACTATCTGCGCGGCGACGAAGTGGTGATTGTCAGCCACTGGCGGATGACGTTTGATGGCGAAGGCAAGCTGCATCTGGCGGTCAATGGCGAACGCGCCGGCACCCTGCCGCCGCTGCCGCGCATCGGGCTGAATTTCCAGGTTCCGGACCAGCATCAACCGGTTTCCTGGCTCGGCTACGGCCCGCATGAAAACTATCCGGACCGCCGCACCAGCGCCTGTTTCTCCCGCTGGCAGCTGCCGCTGGAAGAGATGACCACACCGTACATTTTCCCGACGGAAAACGGCCTGCGCTGCGATAACAAAGCGCTGGACTGGGGGCGCTGGCACGTCGCGGGCGATTTCCACTTCTCCGTACAGCCCTACAGCACCGCGCAGTTAATGGAGACCGATCACTGGCACAGGATGAAGCCGGAAAACGGCGTCTGGATCGCGCTTGATGCTCAACACATGGGTATCGGCGGCGATGACTCCTGGACACCCAGCGTACTACAGCAATGGCTGCTGCTTGAGACACAATGGCAATATCAGTTAACGATTCATTTCCAATAATAATCGGGGGCGCCAGCCCCCAACCTTACAGGCATAATAATATGGAATATTCACAATGAAACTCTCTGAACTCGCGCCACGAGAACGGCATAATTTTATATATTTCATGCTGTTCTTTTTCTTCTACTATTTCATTATGTCAGCCTACTTCCCCTTCTTCCCGGTGTGGCTGGCGGAAGTAAACCATTTAACCAAAACCGAAACGGGGATTGTCTTCTCCTCCATTTCGCTATTCGCGATAATTTTCCAGCCGGTGTTTGGCCTGATTTCCGATAAGCTCGGCCTGCGCAAACATCTGCTGTGGACGATTACGATTTTATTAATCCTGTTTGCCCCGTTCTTTATTTTTGTTTTCTCTCCGCTGCTGCAGATGAATATCATCGCGGGCGCGCTGGTGGGCGGGATCTATCTGGGGATCGTCTTCTCCAGCGGCTCCGGGGCGGTAGAAGCCTATATTGAACGCGTCAGCCGCGCCAACCGTTTTGAATACGGTAAAGTGCGCGTCTCCGGCTGCGTCGGCTGGGCGCTGTGCGCCTCAATCACCGGCATTCTGTTTAGTATCGACCCCAATATCACCTTCTGGATCGCCTCCGGCTTCGCGCTGATCCTCGGCGTGCTGCTGTGGGTCTCGAAGCCGGAAAGCAGCAATAGCGCCGAGGTTATCGACGCCCTGGGCGTCAACCGTCAGGCTTTCTCCATGCGCACCGCCGCCGAGCTCTTGCGGATGCCGCGCTTCTGGGGCTTTATTATTTATGTCGTTGGCGTCGCCAGCGTCTATGACGTTTTCGACCAGCAGTTCGCCAACTTTTTTAAAGGCTTCTTCGCCAGCCCGCAGCGCGGCACCGAAGTGTTTGGCTTCGTGACCACCGGTGGGGAATTACTCAATGCGCTGATCATGTTCTGCGCGCCGGCAATTATTAACCGAATTGGCGCCAAGAATGCCCTGTTAATTGCCGGGGTAATTATGTCAGTCCGAATTTTAGGCTCGTCTTTCGCGACCTCGGCGGTGGAAGTGATTATATTAAAAATGCTGCATATGTTTGAGATCCCCTTCCTGCTGGTTGGCACCTTTAAATATATCTCGTCGGCATTTAACCCAAAACTTTCGGCGACGCTGTTCCTGATCGGCTTTAATTTATCGAAACAGCTGTCGGGCGTTGTGCTCTCGGCGTGGGTAGGACGGATGTATGATACCGTCGGCTTCCATCAGGCTTATCTGATCCTGGGCTGTATTACCCTGAGCTTTACCGTCATTTCGCTGTTTACCCTGAAAGGCAGCAAAACCCTGCTCCCGGCCGCAGCATAACGCCAGGCCGCCGGAAACCCTCCGGCGGCGCGTCGGCAATACACCGTTAAGACGCCGGGTAAGGCAGTTGCCGATAGCCGGCGATCCGCGTTTCCCCGTCGCTATTTTCCAGCCCGTAAAGGCGCGCTTCCGCCATCGATGAAATCAGCTCAGCCAGCTCGACGGAGTGGCTGGTTAACCAGATTTGGCTATAGCGGGCCGCTTCGACAATCAGCCGGGCCAGCGCCGGGAACATCTGGCGATGCAGGCTGTTTTCCGGCTCGTTAATGGCCAGAAATGCCGGAGGGCGCGGGCTTAATAGCGCCACCGCCAGGCACAGGAAGCGCAGCGTGCCGTCGGACATTTCCGCCGCCAGTAAAGGCCGCCAGACGCCGTTACGGCGCATCTTCATCGAGAAACGCGAGTTTTCGTTTTCACAATAAAAGGTACACGCCGGGAACGCTTCGCCGAGGATCTCATGCAGCAGCTCTTCGGCGCCGATTTCCACGATGGTCTGAAAGGCGGCGGCGAGGTTATGCCCATCGCTGTCGAGCACCGGCGAGCGGTAGCCTACCGTCGGGTGTCGCAGCGGTGAGAGTCTGCCAATATTGAATTCGTGATAAAAGCGCCAGTGGCGCATGGTTTCCCTGACCCGCGAGACCTCCGGAAAACGGTGCGGCTCGCCCAGTTGGCCAAAAATCGATTCATTCTCGTAAATGGCGTCGGTAAAGGTACTCTTTTCGCCATTCACATCCACCAGGAACGCCGCCTGGTTTTTACGCTCCAGCACGCGCGATGAAGGACGTCGGGAAAATCCCGCCAGCCAGATCGACTCCTCTTTAACGATCGGATCCAGCTGAAACTGGGTAGGGTAAGGCAGCTTTTCCGGAAAACCCACCTGCAGCTGGTAGTCAAACTCGTCGGTCAGACAGCCAATCTGCAGCCGCCGCGGAAAGCGGTCGGTCGGCGCGCCTGGCCCGGACCACATAATGTTTTCCAGCCCGCCCTCATCGCTGATATAGCCGGAAAACTTCCCGTCGGCGCAGGCGGTTAACAGGTGGATGGCTTTATAGATATTGGATTTACCGCAGCCGTTGGGGCCAAAGACGATATTCAGCGCACCGAGTTCCAGCTCAATATCCCTGACCGATCTGAAATTTTTTATCCGGATATGGTTAATCATAGATTCCCGAAACTGATAAAAGCGTTTGGCGCTACTGTATCGGAGGCGAAAGGAAAACAAAACAGGCGCGGACCGGACGACAGCTTGCCGCCCGGCTCCGGCTTAGCTGAAGAGTTTTTTCATGCCGCGGGTCAGCGCGACTCTTTTGAGTTTGTCCGTATCCTCATGGCTCTCGTTGAAAACGCCGAAAAAATAGCGTTCATCGTCAATGGTCTGCGATACGATTCTGTAGCTCAGCGGCTGGCCGGATTTCGCGCCGTACTGCGCAGGCGTCACGGAAATCTCCGTCGCGTTATCGGCAACGCTAACCATCAGGCCGTCGCCCTTCCCTCCAACCAGCATCACCTTAATTAACGGGTGCACCATGTCCCTCCCGGGTTGAGGTCAATGATTAATTTTCGATGGCCGCAGGCTGACAGTTGGTCGTTGCGCCGCCGTGGCCGGACTTGTCTTTAGCGGAGGCCGGCTGAGCGCCCTCTTTACCAACAACGGGCGGTAACGGCACGCCTTCTTTGTCCACCGCAGGCGACGCCTTCTGGCAGGTCGCCGTTTTCGTGGCCTCTGCGCCCCAGACAGGGGTTTGCAGACTCAGGATCGCCACGGGAGCAAGCAGCAACGTGTTCTTCAGTACTTTCTTATAGTTCATACCGGCCTTGAGTAAAAAAATTTCTTTCTTATGCTGAGCTAAGCGCTGATTATTAGGAGTAAAAGCTGACAAATGATGAAGGAAAAAAGAGGAATTGTGAACATCAATAGTTCTTATTTATGAATTGCCGCCTTTCCTGCCCCCGCGCCTGACGGATCTTATATCCAGGAATTACCTTAATCAATTGAAATGACGGCAATCCCCCCATTCTGGCGACGTTTCTTTTCGCCAGAGTGTAGCGCTTTTGTGGCAGAAACAGCGACCTGGTTTATATCCCGGACGTTGTGGAAAATTCCTGGAGTGAGGCTCACCGACGGCTGAGCATTTGTACTTCGCTTGTTAGCCACTAGACTTAAATAAGTCAAACGAAAGGAGACTCCCATGTCATCACAAGAGTATGAAAACGACGCGCAGAATCTGGCGGACAAAGTGAGCAACAAAGTCAATGAATTCGCCGGGGAAGCCCAGCAGCAATTTGGTGATGCGGTTGATTCGCCTAAACATCAGCTAAAAGGCGCGGCCCGTAAGTACGCCGCTCAGGCGTCGGATGCCGTCTCAGAGGTCTCCGAGCGCGTAAGGGAAAATCCGCTGACCGGGCTGCTGGCGGCCGGCGCTATCGGGCTGGTGATTGGTTTACTGGCGGGACGGAAATAACCCATTCTAAGGCCCTTCGGGCCTTAATTTTTTGCCTGCGGCGCGCTTATGCTAACGCTGACTTAAATCGCCACGACTTCAGCTACGTTAAACTGAAAAACGTAAGGGTCGGACAACAGGTGGAATTGCTCATCATCCGCATAGGTCACTGCGACATGATACGCTTCACCGGCAAAGGCGATGACCGCATCCAGATTGTGCCAGTACGTTGCCAGGAAGAAGTGTTCCCACTCCCCCTGCGTTTCCCGTCTGACAAACGCCCCCGCGTTGCCGCTGATGCCCTGGGAATGCTGTACGCCTGTCGCCTGCAAATGAACCGCAAACGCATCGCCAAACTCAACGGGAACACAACCATGCCAGGTTCTGACAATCATCTCCACACCTCATAAAAAAGCAATAAAGATGCATTTATAGCAAATAAATGGCGATAATAGTGATTTTTTATGCAATTGCTTTATGCGAATCATACCGCCTGGTACATCCCGGACATTTGCAGGTATAATCTCACTCATTATTCAGCGGATTCAGACACGAAGATGACAAAACTCACCTTACAAGAACAAATGCTTAAAGCCGGGTTAGTGACCAGCAAAAAAATGGCCAAAGTTCAGAGAACGGCGAAAAAGTCCCGCGTTCAGGCTCGTGAAGCCAGAGAAGCAGTGGAAGAGAATAAAAAAGCGCAGCTTGAGCGAGATAAGCAGCTTAGCGAGCAGCAAAAGCAGGCGGCGCTCTCGAAAGAGTATAAAGCGCAGGTTAAGCAGCTTATTGAAATGAATAAAATCGATATTTCAAAAGGCAATATTGATTTTAACTTCACGGATAACAACTTCATTAAAAAAATCGCCGTGGATAAACTCACCCAGGCACAGCTGATTAGCGGCCGTCTCGCCATTGCGCGTCTGGCCGGCGATAACGACGGCGAGAGCAAATACGCGATTATCCCGGCGAGCGTCGCCGATAAAATCGCCCAGCGCGACGCCAGCAGCATTGTCTTAAACAGCGCGCTAAGTGCGGAAGAGCAGGACGAAGACGATCCGTATGCTGATTTTAAAGTTCCCGATGATTTGATGTGGTAAGCAATGCGGGCCTGCGCAGACCGGCGATTCAGACCTGGTCTGCGCAGGCGTTGTGCTTTACACTGCGCGCGGCAAAAATTGAGTAGATAAACGATTAACCAGGCGGTAACGGCGATGAACGGAACGATCACAACGTGGTTTAAAGATAAAGGTTTTGGATTTATCAAAGATGAAAACGGCGATAATCGCTATTTTCATGTGATTAAGGTTGCCAACCCTGAACTCATTAAAAAAGATGCAGCAGTCACTTTCGAACCCACCACCAATAACAAGGGTTTGTCAGCCTATGCGGTAAAAGTCCTGCCGGAAAGCAAATATATCTATATTGCAGGCGAGCGGATTAAGCTTACATCGATCAAATCTTTCCTGGTGTACAGCGAGGAAGAGCCCGCCGATGCCCGCATCGACAAAGAGAATGCGGTCCTTTCCGTAGGCCTGTTGATGGGAAATATCAGGCCAAAATCCACCGCTAAGCCTGGCGAAATGCGCTCGGTGAAAAAGCTGGCTATTACCACCTTCCAGGGAACCACCCTCATCTTCTCGGAAGATGAGATAGACATTGAGGCCACGGTAAAGCTGCTTAAGGTGTGAAAGCGTACGGCTCAACAAACCGGGCTCTGTGCCCGGTTTGGGAGTGATGACAAATCTGTTTAAACATCTTCCCCGGTTCTTCACCGGGTGGCGATTGACGCCTTACCCGGCCTGCCAATACCAGAGTCACAACCTGCCGCGCAATTTCTTCGGACTCGTGCAAGCGAAGCGCTGTTAGGTAATTCCAGCCGTTCTGTTTTTTATCCGCAATGGGACGCCGGGCTCTGCGTCCTTTATTAACCAGATAATTTTTCTCCTCCCTCAGCCAATATCCGCCTGCCTCTCGGTTTATTCCAGTCGCGCGCGCGTTATGCCCGTAAAAACATGACGCAAAATACGCTAATCCGCATTAGCTGTTAAAAAAGGTTATTACTACCCTAAATAATTCGAGTTGCAGGACAAAGCACTCGTGCCTTGAACAGCGCTTACGCTGGCCTCGAAGGGGCGAGGCCGCAGGCAGACATCATATTGAGCCCGGTTGATACCCTATTTTCATTTGCCTTGCGCACGGTGATGAGTAAGGTAAGTCCTAAAATGTTCCCGGCGGTAAACGGTTTGTTGGTTTTGCCCGCAGCGCGAGGCTAAAATTTTGCCGCTATGGTACTGCCTCCATGGCACATTGCTCACCTGCAGCTCTTGCATACGGTTTGCAGGTGAGCAGCCTTATCCGCAGTAAAATTTACTTATTCACATTTTATCCGCTGATTTCTTGATATATAGGCGATCCGTTCCATAATGAAGTCTACGCACATCGCGCCCTTCTTTAGGGGATACGCCAGTAGCAGCGCTTTTGGACATGACCGCTTCTGCAGCTAGCCCCCATCCGGCTTGATCATCGACATCTCCCAGTAACAGAGTTTTTGGATGTTATTCAATAGCTTTTTCCTGTGAAGTCAGAAACGCGTTTTCTCAAAAAAATCTTGAAATGAGGATTTAAGCCCATGAAATATGTATAGTTACCTTGATATAGAAAAAATCAAAGCCAATCTTGAGTGGATTGTTAATCAATCTTCAGCAATCTCTGAGATGCCCTCCGTTTCCGATCGCAAAACAATCTACAGCCTTCTGGAGCTCATACAGACCTATGACGGACTGCTGGAGTTAATTGTCCAATACGGAATTACCGTAGTCGATAAGGAAATCATCGAAGGCTTGTCGCTTACAGAAGAGTTTATCGCTAAGGTCAAATCGAATGCGAATGCATTTTAACCATGCCCTGGCACCTCTACAGTATCACTTCCCCATCTTGATGAATGTAAGGCTTCAGTTTGGGGAGGAAAAACGTACAAAAACCGCGCTCGGTCCTCTTTACGTGACAATCGCCGGACTAACCCAATCCGCGGTTTTCCAGCATCGGCTCAATCGTAAGAGCGCGCTCGCGCCAATGCCGATAAAGCGCAGTTAAATCAAAACCCGTTCCGCGAGACAAAATTGCCTCGCGGAAGCGCTGATCCTTTTCACGGGTTAAACCGCCCTGCTCAACGCGTCCCGGATAGCTACGCGGTGGAAGTATCAAATCAACGGCATGCATGCCGTTAAATAACGAATAGCTTCTCGCCCTATGATTCAATGGACGCCGCTAAAAATTAGCTTTCGATGCTATATTTATAATGATTTTCTGAATAATTGTCGTTAATTAATAAAACCCATGAATACAAATTAAGACTGGCATAACAAATCTTGGCATTTAGTGCGATTAAAAACGCTGAAAAATAAGCAAACCACCCACGCAAGCCACTGATTTAGCTGCGATCTTTAATTAAAAAGTAAAGCCACCCTTTCTTTAAACCTATTGCCATTATATTCAATAGGAAATATCCTAATCTCATCAGGCGTTACTTAAATAAAACATCATACGACGGTCGAAAATTTTTCCACCGCCTTTTTTAAAAATAATAAAATCATGCTAAAAATCGCCATCATCACCAAAAATATTTATTTAGAAAAGGCCATAGAGGAACTTACCCAAGAAATTGCGAGCACCAAAGGTATAAGCGACCTTTGTTTTCAAAGCAATAACACAAAAGAACACCTCAAAAAACCAGACATAATTTTTACTGAGATGGAAGTTGGCGAGTATTTATTATGTCAGGAAATGAAAAGATATAAATCAGAGTGTCCAGCGGTGGTAATTTTCACCAAAAAAGAAATAACGTTTAATCCTTCCCTGCTGCCTTTATGCGTTCAAAATGCTGTCATTTTATTTCATAAAAGCAGCCTTGAAACAATCAAAAAAAACCTGTCTATTCTCTTTGATGAATTTGTCGCGGGCGATAAGAAACGTATAACGATAGAGAAGAATCGCTGTTTAAAATGCCCGCATCAGTCATTGAGTCGCTCGCAACTAAAAATTATTAATGCCATAAACATTGGCCTTAACAATAATGAAACAGCAAAAAACCTGGGCATCGATCACAGAACCGTATACTCCCATAAATTACGAATAATGAAGAAATTCCAGTTAGAAAACAATCAGGAGCTTATCAGATTCTCTTCCATCGTTATGAGAAGAACATCTCTCTATTTTAATTAGAATTTCATACGTTTGCTTTTAAAACTCAACTTTTGCTTTTTTCTGTCTTGAAAATACGAAAACCCAGAAATCAGTGAAACCAGCAATAAAAAAACCGCGAATGCCAGAAGCAATATATTAGCCATACTCAATCCGTTCAATAAAAGATATGCAAGAGATAAGACAGATGATAGAGTGAAGAACATTCACAGAGCAAGTTCGCTTATTAAATTTAAGAAATCCATGCAACAATGTAAGTAAACTCCTAATATTGTAAGGGGGTTATATTTAATATATTAATATTATTTTCCGCTAAAAAACACTTTATGCCGGGCTTCATGTTTTTAAGCAAAAGTGGCCAGCGCGTCGATGCACGGGATTACCAAAACGGGACAAACGATGCCGAGGGCGCTAAATTGGGCAGTGACGTTTTGCAGAGATTTTGGAGACGGAAAAAGTGGATAAAAAACCGGGCGCTGCGCCCGGTCTTCTTCTGCTCTAAACAACGCTCGGCTAGCTCAGCCCGCGGTTTTCCAGCATCGGCTCAATCCTCGGATCGTGTCCGCGCCACTGGCGATAAAGTTCTGCTAAATCAGTGCTATTGCCGCGAGACAAAATCGCTTCGCGGAAGCGCTGGCCGTTTTCACGGGTTAAACCACCCTGCTCAACGAACCACTGGTAGCCGTCATCCGCCAGCATTTGGGTCCACAGGTAAGCGTAATAGCCCGCGGCGTATCCGCCGCCGAAAATATGCGAAAAGTAGCTGCTGCGATAGCGCGGCGGCACGGCGGCCAGATCCATATTCTCCGCACGCAGGGACGCGGCTTCAAACGCATCGACATCATCCGGGAGTTTATCCTCCCTCACGCTATGCCAGTGCATATCCAGCAGCGCCGCTGCGAGCAGTTCGCTCATGTCGTAGCCTTTATTAAACTTCGCCGCGCGGAACATGCTGTCGCGCAGCGCGGCCGGCATGTTTTCCCCGGTTTGATGATGCCGCGCATAGTGGGCAAATACCTGCGGCTCGCTGGCCCAGTGTTCATAAATCTGTGAAGGAAACTCAACAAAATCGCGGGGCGTATTAGTTCCCGACAGACTGGCATACTTCTGGCTGGCAAACAGGCCGTGCAGGGTATGCCCAAATTCGTGAAATAAAGTGATGACCTCATCCCAGGAAAGAAGCGCGCTATGTCCGGCTTTGGGTTTCTGGTAGTTACAGACGTTATAAATTACCGGATGCTGCGCACGCAGGGTGGATTGTTCAACAAATACGCCCATCCACGCCCCGCCGCTTTTGCTGTCCCGCGAGAAGTAGTCGCCGTAGAACAGCGCAATTCCCTCTCCGTTAGCGTCGATAATTTCCCATACCTGCACGTCCGGATGATAAACCGGAATATCGAATCGCTCGACAAAGCGAATACCGAACAGCTGTGTCGCCGTCCAGAACACGCCGTCGCGCAGGACGCGGTCGAGGGCAAAATAGGGCTTGAGCAGCGCTTCATCGATGGCAAATTTCGCCCTGCGCACCTGCTCGGCGTAATAGAGCCAGTCCCACGCCGCCGCGCGGAAATCACCGCCTTCATTATCAATAACTTGCTGAATATCCGCCAGCTCCTGCTCGGCCCGCGCCTTCGCCGCCGGAGCGATTCGCCGCATAAAGGCAAACGCCTCTGCCGGATCGCCCGCCATCTGATCGGCCATTGACCAGCTGGCGAAGTCATCAGCGCCCAGCAGCTGCGCTTTGCGCGCGCGGAGCTCCGCTAGCCGCAGTACCAGCTCGCGAGTGTCATTCGCATCGCCCTTCTGATTTCGCGTCCAGCCTGCTGCAAACAAATTCTCTCGCGTCTGCCGGTCCTGCAGCGAAAGCAGCGCGGGCTGCTGGGTCGTATTGAGTAAAGGCAGCAGCCAGCGACCACCTAATCCCTTCTCCTGCGCGGCTTCTGCCGCTGCGCTTATCTCATCGTCGCTAAGCCCTGCGAGCTGATGAGCGTAATCCACCACCAGACCACCAGATTTTACCGCCGCCAGCAGGCGCTGCTGAAACTGGCTTTGCAGCGCTGCCGCCTCGGTATTCAGCGCGCGAAGCGCCGCTTTTTGATCGTCCGCAAGCGTGGCTCCCGCAAGGGTAAAGCGTTGCCAGGTCACCTCCAGCAGACGTCGGGATTCGGCGTCAAGGGAGAGCGACTCTCGCCGCTCCCACACCTGCTTCACGCGTTGAAAAAGGGCATCGTTGAGCCAGATATCATTCGCCAGTTCCGCCAGCTCAGAGGAAAACTGCTCATCAAGCGCCTGAATGGCCGGATTGGTCTCCGCGCCCGCCATAGCGAAGAAGACGTTGGTTACCCGAGCCAGCAGCTGGCCGCTCTGTTCCAGGGCTTCCAGCGTGTTGGCAAAATCAGCCGGCTGCGGGTTATTCGCGATAGCGGCAATCTCTGCGCGCTGGCGACGAACGCCCTCGTCGAAGGCCGGACGGTAATGACTCACGTCAATCAAATCGAAACGCGGCGCCTGATAAGGCAGCAGACTGACGCTAAAAAAAGGATTGTTCTCCGACATCTTCATCTCCTGAACACGATTATTCTGTAAGATTAGGCAACTCATTGATTGACCGCAATGATTACTCTGTTCACCGCCGCGTTCGGCGGGGAGGTCTGGTGATTTCCATTACCCGTCGCCGGGATCGCGTGCTATGGTATGAAGACACAAAAATCGTTGAGGAACAGTAAGATGATTATCCTGGTTACCGGAGCAACAGCGGGTTTTGGTGAAAGCATAACTCGCCGTTTTATCGCTAACGGTCACAAAGTGATTGCCACCGGGCGTCGCGAAGAACGCCTGAAAACGCTTAAAGATGAGCTGGGCGAGAACCTTTATACCGCCCAGCTGGACGTGCGCAACCGTGCAGCCATTGAAGAGCTGATTGCCGGACTGCCGGCAGACTGGCAGGCGATTGATGTTCTCGTCAATAATGCCGGGCTGGCGCTGGGACTGGAGCCCGCGCATAAAGCCAACATTGAAGACTGGGAAGACATGATTGACACCAATAACAAAGGGCTGGTGTATATGACCCGCGCCGTTCTGCCGGGAATGGTTGAGCGTAATCGCGGCCACGTAATCAATATCGGTTCGGTCGCCGGCGCCTGGCCTTATGCTGGCGGTAACGTCTACGGCGCGACCAAAGCGTTTGTGCGTCAGTTCAGCCTCAATCTTCGTACCGATCTTCACGGTACCGCCCTTCGCGTGACCGATATTGAGCCCGGTCTGGTCGGTGGCACCGAATTCTCTAACGTGCGCTTTAAAGGTGATGACGCTAAAGCCGAGAAAGCTTACGAAAATACCCAGGCTCTGACTCCGGAAGACGTCACCGAAGCGGTCTGGTGGGTCGCAACCCTGCCAAAACACGTCAACATTAATACCCTGGAAATCATGCCGGTCAGCCAAAGTTTTGCCGGACTGAACGTGCACCGCCAGGGCTAAGCTCTGTAACCCGGCCCGCGGGCCGGGTCTGGGCTGGAAGACAAAAAACGCGTAAAATAGCGCAAATACCTCATATAAAAGTAATCATCCATGGCCGCAGAAGCACAACTGAATCCGACACAGCCCGTTAATCAGCAAATTTATCGTATCCTGCGTCGGGATATCGTCCATTGTCTGATCCCGCCAGGCACCCCTCTTTCGGAAAAAGAAGTCTCCGTGCGCTTTGACGTTTCCCGGCAACCTGTACGCGAAGCTTTTATCAAACTGGCTGAAAATGGCTTAATTCAGATCCGTCCGCAGCGCGGCAGCTATGTGAATAAAATCTCGCTCTCGCAGGTGCGTAACGGCTGTTTTGTCCGCCAGGCCATCGAATGCGCCGTGGTGCGACGCGCCGCCGGAATGGTGAATGATGAACAGCTCTACCAGCTTGAGCAAAATCTCAATCAGCAGCGTACGGCGGTGGAGCGGCAGCAGTTAACGGATTTTTTCCAGCTGGATGACGAATTTCACCAGAAGCTCTCGCAAATCGCCGACTGCCAGCTCGCCTGGGATACCGTCGAGAATATTAAAGCCACCATTGACCGGGTGCGCTATATGAGCCTCGATCATGTGACCCCACCCGATATGATGCTGCGTCAGCACTATGATATTTTCCAGCCGCTGGTCGCCCGCAATCCGGATGCGGTTGAAAAAGCCATGCGCCTACATCTGCAAGAAATTAGCGAGTCCGTGCTGCTTGTTCGTCAGGAAAACAGCGACTGGTTCAGCGAGGAATAAAACGAGTTGCGGCAGAACAGATTATCTGCCGCGAGAGCTTGACTTACCTGACAACCAGAACCGGTATTTTAGCGTGACGTAAAATCGACTCAGCGTTTGAACCAAGAAGATGAGTGGATATACCCGGCTTGCGGGAACCAATAACGATAACGTCAAAATCCTCATTGCCGCTCACCGCCAGAATTTCATCGCGCACGTTGCCAAAGACAACTCGGGAATGAATCCGCCCGGCGGGAATGGAGAACAGACGGGATATTGTCTTCATCTTTTTCTCAGATTCCTCACGCATATAGGCCTCAAACTTATGTATATCGGCCGCAAAACCGCGTAAAATTGAGCTGCTGCTGTTCGGCAGAACGTTGAGCAGCGTAATCTCCCCTTCATCCGCTGATGCTAAAAACTCAGCATGGCGAACCGCTTTGTCACTTAAATCCATTTCAAAAACGTCTACGGGCAGCAAAATTTTTTTGTACATAGTCCGTTCTCCTTTTTTCTGAGGAAACTTAGTAAGTTAACTCATCATGCCATATTTACTTCACCAGGAGAATGAATAATCATCCAGATAAATATTTAATTCATTAAAATAAACATCAGTTATTTATACTTAACTGTTGTTAGATAAAGTTATGTATATTCAACGATCTGGATCAAAGATTGCGCCTGACGGGAAATATATTTCTGGCGGGAAAAGCGTTCAGGGATACAGCATGAGGGCAATGCCGCCGGGACCGGCGGCACGCGGGTGAAATAAATTAGTTTGCCTGAGCCCAGGCCGCTACGGTCGCTTTTGCGCCGTGCTGCTGCAGGGATAAATAAGCGCGAACCACCGCGTTCACGAAACGGCTCTCCTGGGGCAGACTGGCACCGAAAATAGCCTCAATACCCAGCAGTGCGCGCACGCGTTCTTCGCCGTCTGCGCTATTCTGTACGGTTTGCGCAATCACCGGCAGTAAAGGATCGGAGATTTCAATCGCCTGCCCCTGGTCATCCACCCCGCTGACATAGCGCATCCAGGCCGCGACGCCCATTGCCAACAGCGTAAAGTCGCCGCCATGCGCCAGGTGCCAGCGAATCGAATCCAGCATCCGCTGCGGCAGTTTCTGACTGCCGTCCATCGCTATCTGCCAGGTGCGGTGCTTCAGCGCCGGGTTGCTATAGCGCTCGATCAGCAGACCGGCATAGCGTGCCAGATCCACACCCTGCACGTTCAGCGTCGGCGCCTGCTCCTCCAGCATCAGCGCACGCGCGGCGCGACGGTAGTTTTCGTCCTGCATACAGTCATTAATATGCTGGTATCCCGCCAGATAGCCCAGCCAGGCAAGAAACGAGTGGCTGCCGTTCAGCATGCGCAGCTTCATCTCTTCAAAGGGCAGCACGTCCGACACCAGCTCAGCGCCGGCTTTTTCCCACTGCGGACGACCGGCGACAAAGTTGTCTTCAATGACCCACTGACGAAACGGTTCGCAGGCGACGCCAGCCGGGTCGCGAACGCCGGTGAGCTGTTCAATTTTCTCCAGCGTTTCGGCAGTCACCGCCGGTACGATGCGGTCAACCATAGTAGAAGGGAAAGTGACACTGCGCGCAATCCACTCGGCTAATTCGGCATCCACGGCGCGGGCATAGGCGCAGACGACATTACGCATGACGTGACCGTTTTCCGGCATATTGTCGCAGGACATCACGCTGAAGGCCGGCAGACCTGCCGCCTTACGGCGTGCCAGCGCTTCTACCACCACGCCCGGCGCGGATTTCGGTTGATGAGGGTTTTGCAAATCGGCAACAATCAACGGGTGATCTAACTGCAGTTCACCGCTGGCCGGCGAGTGGCAGTAGCCTTTTTCGGTAATGGTCAATGACACAATAGCGACCTGAGGCTCGCACATTTTTGCCAGCACGCTTTCCAGACCATCGACCTGGGCATGCATCGCCTCTTTGACCACGCCAACAATGCGGGCGGTCCAGGCATCCGCCGACATTTCGGCGACGGTGTAAAGTAAATCCTGCTGTTGCAGATCGGCGATTTGCTGCTCGCCACCGATCAGGTTCACTTCGGTATAGCCCCAGTCGCTGCCGTGTTCTGTCGCCAGAATATCGGCATATACCGCCTGGTGAGCGCGATGAAATGCGCCAAAGCCCAAATGAACGATGCGTGGAATAAGACGGTTGCGATCGTAAGCTGGCAGCGTGGCGTTCGCTGTTAATAGCATATGTTCCATGGTGGCTCTCATATTTATGATTTCTGGATCCCCACGGTAAGTGGGTACCGGCTGGTGAAATAAACCATCTCATGCAATTGGTATGATATCTTTGACTTTTATCAACTACCATACAAGAAGATGGGCGAGTTATACTTTCGGTATTTCTGAGAATAAAAGAGTGAAAATGCCGGGCTAATGGCCCGGCATAATGTTATTTACGGCGATCATCATTCGGTGCGGAGTTTGTGTTTTTTAAATATATTGCCCGTTACCCACCGCTTTATTCTGCGGCGCGCAGTCTGCGGCGTCATTCAGCAAGCTCAGATCGCGGTCACGCACTTCAGGCATCAGAATGGCGGAAATTAAGCCAATGATGGAGTAGCACACCAGCATCACAACAATGGGCATCCAGGAACCGGTCATATTGCAGAAAATACCGGCCAGCACCGGGCCAAAGCCTACGGCGACTAATCCCCCCGCCTCTTTTGAAATTGCCATGCGGGTAAAGCGGTTACGTGAGCCGAACATTTCCGCCATGGTGATATTTTCCAGCGCAAACAGACCCAATACCGCGATATTATGAATGACGATCAGTGACGCCATGATGGTGCTCGCGCTATAGCTCTTATCCACAATAATCGACAGCATGGGATACGCCAGAATAATGGCTGAAATATTAATGATAATATAGGGTAAGCGACGCCCTACTTTATCTGACAGCCACCCAAGGAGTGGGATAGTAATAAAGCCGATAACAGAGCTAATCATTAACGCATCGGTAGGGATAGCTTTATCAAACAGTAATGTTTGAACCAGATAGCCCGCGAGGAAAGTTTGCAACAATCCTGAATTTCCCGCCTGTCCGAAGCGCAGACCCGTCGCCAGCCAGAAGGACTTACTTTTCAGCATGGCGCTAAAGGTTCCTTCCTGGGTCGCTATCTCTTTCTGCAGGACGCTGTCTTCGCTCACTTTCTCAAAAACCGGGCTCTCTTTCAGATTGAGACGCAGCCAGATGGCAAAGATCATCACCACTACGCTTGCCAGGAACGGCACACGCCATCCCCACGCGACGAGCTGTTCACGGTCCAGCACGAAGAACATCACCGCCCAGATAGCCGTGGCGCTTAACGTACCGCAGTTGGTGCCCATAGCCACCAGCGAAGAGATAATTCCACGCTTACCTTTCGGCGCATATTCCGCCAGCATGGTACCCGCACCTGATATTTCGGCCCCGGCACCCAACCCCTGAATAATACGTAAAGTCACAAGCAACACCGGCGCTAAAATACCGACCTGGGCATAGGTTGGCAGCACGCCAATAAGCGTGGTACAGATCCCCATCATGGTGATGGTAATAAACAGAACCTTCTTGCGCCCAATACTGTCGCCCATTTTACCAAAAATAAAGGCGCCGACGATCCGCGCAATATAGCCCGCGCCGTAGGTTCCCATTGCCAGAATCAGCGCCATGGCGGCGGATTGCTCCGGGAAAAAAATCTCATGGAAAACCAGCGCTGCGCCAAGGGAATAGAGTTGGAAATCCATAAACTCCAGTGCCGTGCCTAACCAACCAGATACGGCTGCACGAATGAGATCGGAAGTGGTTCTCTCATTTTTTACGGTAGTCATAATGATTATCTCTAATTGTAGAATACAGAGTCCGCACCTGTTGTTATTGGCTGAAGGTTAATAAAACCTTACAGCAACGTTTCCTGTCATTTTCAAAAAGCTCCAGTGCATCGATAACATGTTGATAAGCAAATTGATGAGTAATCAGCTCCTCCGGGTTAATTAAGCCTTGTTCCAGCCACTTTATGACCACCGGGAATTTATTGGCATTAAGACGCGACGAGAAAATAGAGAGCTCCTTGCCGGTAATACCCTGCTGTGCAACCTGCGAAGGCTCCGTCGAGAATCCCATCAAAACAATTCTCGCCGCCGGAGAAGCCAGGGTGACCGCCTCTTGTAGAATCGAGGGATGACAGGCCGCATCGATAATCAGCGTCGGTAGTACCCCCTCCGCCTTCAGCGTATCCGCCAGAGGCACGACGCTGTTATTAATCACCCAATCCGCGCCGTTACGCTGGGCCATCTCCAGGCGTTCATCAATGCGATCGACCACGATGACCTGCTTAACGCGATACACCCGCTTCAGCACCTGAATGGTCGTCAGGCCCATTGGCCCGGCACCGTAGACCAGCGCGATATCCTGGTCGGTTGGCGAAACGTGCCCGGTAACATTGGCCGCGATAGTGAAGGGCTCAATCATCACCGCATGTCTGTCCGTCACGTTGTCCGGAACCTGCCAGGCATTTTTCGCCGGCACCACCGCGTACTCGCTAAAGCCGCCATCCCGATGCACGCCGAGCACCACCAAAGAGGTGCAGACGTTTGGTTTGCCCACCGAGCAAGGATAGCAATGGCCGCAGCTGATGACCGGATCAACGCTGACCCGCTGGCCGATGGCTTTGTCGGTAACCCCTTCTCCGATGGCGTCGATAACGCCAAAAAATTCATGGCCAATAACGCGCGGGTATTTGGCAAACGGATTGTGGCCGCGATAAATATGGCTATCGGAACCGCATATCCCCGCCAGCTTAATTTTTACCCGCACTTCGCCCGCGGCAGGCTGCGGGATAGGACGATCTTCAATCACCAGTTCGTTGGGCTGGCGAATCACGATACTTTTCATTTTGACTTCCTTCTTTACCAGTTCCACAACGTGCCGTCTTCCAGACGCGCTACAGGCAAATAGGCCGGTTCATAGGGGTATTTCGCGGCCAGTTTTTCATCGAACTCAATTCCCAGCCCCGGTTTTTCACCCGGATGCATATAGCCGTTATCAAACGTCCAGCTGTGCGGGAAGACTTCCAGCATCTGTTCGGAATAGCCCATATATTCCTGGACGCCAAAATTCGGCACCCACAGGTCGAAGTGCAGCGCGGCCGCCATGCAGACCGGAGAAAGATCGGACGGCCCGTGTGAACCGGTGCGTACCTGATAAAGCGAGGCAAAATCGGCGATCCGACGCATCCCCGTAATCCCGCCTGCGTGGGTAATGGTGGTGCGGATATAGTCAATCAGCTGCTCTTCGATCAGCTGTTTACAATCCCAGATGCTGTTGAAGACTTCTCCGACGGCAATCGGCGTGACGGTATGCTGGCGAATTAAACGGAAACACGCCTGATTCTCCGCCGGGGTCGGATCCTCCATCCAGAACAGGCGGTAATCTTCAATACTCTTACCAAAACGCGCCGCTTCAATCGGCGTCAGGCGATGATGCATGTCGTGCAGCAGATGCTCGTTAAAGCCAAATTTTTCGCGTACGGCGGCAAACAGCTGTGGCGTAAAATCGAGATACTTCTCGGTAGACCACAGCTGCTCTTCCGGCCACTGGCCTTTGGTTGCCGGCTCGTAGGCCTGCCCTTTACCTTTCGCCATCCCGTAGGTGGTTTTCATCCCCGGCACGCCGCACTGCACGCGAATCGCTTTAAACCCCATCTCTTTGTGGCGCGCGTAGTCATCCAGCACTTCATCGATGGAGTGACCCGTAGTGTGGCAGTAGACCATCACGCCTTCGCGCGAAGCCCCGCCCAGCAGCTGGTATAGCGGCATGCCTGCGGCTTTCGCCTTGATATCCCAGAGCGCCATATCGATAGCGGAAATCGCCGACATCGTGACCGGACCACGACGCCAGTAGGCGCCCTTGTAGAAAAACTGCCAGATATCTTCGATGCGATGCGCGTCGCGGCCAATCAGCTGCGGACAGAGATGATCCCGCAGATAGGACGCAACGGACAGTTCGCGACCGTTTAGCGTCGCGTCACCTAACCCGACGATCCCGTCATCAGTGGTGACTTTAAGGGTGACGAAGTTGCGTCCCGGACAGGTGACGAAAACTTCAGCGGCAACGATCTTCATTTCTCATTCCTTACTTCTGTGCGGTTAGTGGGTAAAAGTAAACCATCAGACCTACTACCATACAAGTATAATGATCGAAAAAGACGCGGCAGATCACAGTATCCCATCGGGGATAAAAGCGGCGTGAACAGAGAAAGCGAGCGAGAAGGCAGGAAGAGATAGGCCGGGACAGCATCACCTGGCCCGGCTCACTCAGTAAAAGAGGCTATGCGCGTCCCCAGCCGGCCACAATAATCAGCATGCCGCACAGCGCAACCAGCGCGCCGGCCCAATCATAGTGGCTGAGTTTGACGCCATCGATAAAGCGCAGCCACAGCAGCGCAGTACACACGTACACCCCACCGTAAGCGGCATAAACCCGTCCGCTGGCCTCGGGGTGAAGCGTCAGAAGCCAGACAAAAAGCGCCAGCGCCAGGGCCGTCGGCATCAGCAGCCAGGGCGTCGCCCCGCGTTTTAACCAGAGCCAGGGTAAATAGCAGCCAATGATTTCGCACAGGGCGGTAGCAAAGAAAAGCAGCGTGGTTTTTAACATGCAAAGCGTCGTAAGTTGAACAAGCGTTAACGCATTCTACGTAATAATGGCCGTCGTTTACTCTGTTTTGTCGGGTATGCCGTCGAAAGGAGATGTAGTAAACTCAATCCAAGGGAATCGCTTAAAGGAAATCGTGATGAACACAACACTGAACAAACGCTGGTGCCTGACTGCCCTGCTGGCGCTGAGCGCGGTGGTCTTTACCGCATCGTCATTCGCCAAAACGGACAAGCTGGTCATCGAATCCGGCGACAGCGCCCAGAGCCGCCAGCAGGCCGCCATGGAAAAAGAGCAGTGGAATGACACCCGCACTTTACGCCAGAAGGTCAACAAGCGCGCCGAAAAAGAGTGGGATAAAGCCGACGTGGCTTTTGACGCCCAGGACAACTGCCAGAAGAGCGCGAACGTCAACGCGTACTGGGAGCCTAACACCCTGCGCTGCCTTGACCGCCGCACCGGTCGCACCATTACCCCGTAATGAATGGCGCCCGCACGGGCGCCACAATCACCAAAACTTCGCTATAACACACAGGTACTCCCATGACTGACGCTTATCACGTCAAACTCCGCCCGCTTGAGCGCGAAGACCTTCGCTTTGTCCACCAGCTCGACAACAACGCCAGCGTTATGCGCTACTGGTTTGAAGAGCCCTATGAAGCCTTTGTTGAGCTTTCCGACCTGTACGACAAACACATTCACGATCAGAGCGAACGCCGCTTTGTCATTGAATGCGACGGCGAAAAGGCCGGACTGGTTGAGCTGGTTGAAATCAACCACGTGCACCGCCGCGCCGAGTTTCAGATCATTATCTCTCCCGATTATCAGGGGAAAGGTCTGGCCACCCGCGCCGCTAAGCTCGCGATGGATTACGGCTTTATGGTGCTCAACCTGTATAAGCTCTACCTCATCGTCGATAAAGAAAATGAAAAAGCGATCCACATCTACCGCAAGCTCGGATTTATGGTGGAAGGCGAGCTGATTCATGAATTCTTTATTAACGGCGAATACCGCAATACCATCCGCATGTGCCTGTTCCAGCACCAGTATCTGGCCGAGCATAAACCGCAGGGCCAGACGCTGCTGAAACCGACGGCTCAGTAATAGTCAATAGTGCTTTTGATGGTGTAGTGGCGGGTTAACGCAGGCTGCACGCTGTCGTCGACAACCTTAAGCTCGCAGCTTACCGGGTTGTCGTGACTGTCGTAATCGCAGGTCTGGCTTACGTTGCCCAGCGCGCGGTCATTGAAGGTGCTCACTGCGGTGTAGTCCATTTTTTTGCGCGGATCGGATGATGGCGTTGAGGCCACCGTAAATTGTTCACCTTTGGCTATGGTGGTTTTGCCCAGCGGATAGCCTTCTCTATCGTAGCGGTACGTCGCTGTACTCTCCTTGCCGCGAGCGGTGACGACAAACCCGTTATCATCGGTTTCCCAGGAGACCCCCGCCGAGGGCATTTCCGCCAGCTGACATTTGCCTTGTAAACGCAGGCGCTTTTCGTGGCTTTGCGCATCCAGGTAGTAGTTAGCGTCCAGCACCAACGCCGCGCCGGTTTTATTCTCCCGATCCTCAAATGCCAGCAGGTCAAAGCATCCTTCGCTGGATAAACGCCCTTTAACCCACTTCACCACTTGATCGTGTTCGTCATACAGCGTCTGGCTAAACGCTTTCACCGGCCCGCGCAGCGGATCGAACTCAAATTCGTTAGAAAAGCTGGCCATTTCCGGGGTGAAGGCCTGCGGCGCGCCCTTTTCATCGCAGGCGCTAAGAGCCCCGACAGCCAGTAACAGCAACAACCGTTTTTTCACGCGCGATTCCTTTTGTGCATAGTTCAATCATATTAGCAAATACAATTGTTTACACCACTTCTGCTATGCTTAAATCTGGATAACGTTAATAAGGAGTTTATGATGAAACTATCACCCTGGCTATGTGCGGCTCTGCTGCTGGGTTCGACAGCTGCTTTCGCGGCGCCGGATTCCTGCGAGCGGGTAAAAAGCGATATTCAGCAAAAAATCATCAACAACGGCGTCCCGGAATCGGGCTTCAGCCTGACGATAGTCCCGAACGACCAGCCCGATCAGCCCGGCGCACAGGTTGTCGGCCACTGCGCCAACGACACCTTTAAAATCATCTATACCCGCGACAGCGGTGCGCAGTAACCTCGCCGAATGTCTGGAGAAGTCTTATCCCTCGGTTGACCAGGGATAAGATCTCTCTACTCCATTTTAAGTATGATTCCTCACTCTCCACGCCGACCTTACGAAGGCGTTGGCATTACGCCATTATAACAAAATCATGGAGTGAGCAATGTCTAACCAGGAACATACCGACGGCCTTACCCGTCGAACGCTAATCAAATCAACCGCCCTTGGTTCGCTGGCTCTCGCCGCCGGCGGTTTATCGCTGCCGTTCAGCCTGAGTCACGCCGCTGCCGCGGTGCAAGACGCCGCTCACGGCGAGGAGCGTATCGTCTGGGGCGCCTGTTCGGTCAACTGCGGCAGCCGCTGCGCCCTGCGTTCACACGTGCGTGACGATGAAGTCGTCTGGGTCGAAACCGACAATACCGGCGCGGATATTTATGGCGATCACCAGGTGCGCGCCTGCCTGCGCGGCCGATCCATCCGCCGCCGCATTAATCATCCCGACCGCCTTAACTATCCCATGAAGCGCGTCGGCAAACGCGGCGAAGGCAAGTTTGTCCGCATTAGCTGGGAGGAGGCGCTGGATACGATCGCCGACAATCTCAAACGCATCGTCAAAGAGTATGGCAACGAAGCGGTTTATATTAACTACTCCTCCGGGATTGTCGGCGGCAATATGACGCGATCGTCGCCCACCGCCTCACCGGTTATGCGCCTGATGAACTGCTACGGCGGTTCGTTAAACCAGTACGGGACCTACAGTACCGCGCAAATTGCCTGCGCCATGCCCTACACCTACGGCAGCAATGACGGCAACAGCACCTCCGATATCGAAAACAGCAAGCTGGTGGTGATGTTCGGCAATAACCCGGCGGAAACCCGCATGAGCGGCGGCGGTATTACTTATTATTTAGAACAGGCGCGCGAGCGCTCCAGTGCGCGGATGATCGTTATCGACCCGCGCTACACGGACACCGCCGCCGGGCGGGAGGATGAGTGGATCCCGATTCGCCCCGGCACCGACGCCGCGCTGGTGGCAGGTATCGCCTGGGTGCTGATTAATGAAAATCTGGTCGATCAGGCGTTCCTCGATACGTACTGCGTCGGCTACGATGAAAAAACGCTGCCGGCAGATGCCCCGAAGAACGGGCATTATAAAGCGTATATTCTTGGACAGGGCGATGACGGCGTGGCGAAAACGCCGCAATGGGCCTCGCGGATCACCGGCATTCCCGTCGACCGCATCATCAAGCTGGCCCGGGAAATCGGCAGCACCAGGCCGGCTTACATTTGCCAGGGATGGGGACCACAGCGCCAGGCTAACGGCGAGCTGACCTCCCGGGCGATCGCCATGCTGCCTATTTTGACCGGCAACGTCGGCATTAACGGCGGCAACAGCGGCGCCCGCGAATCCACCTATACCATCACCATTGAACGCCTGCCGGTACTGACCAACCCGGTCAAAACCGCCATCTCCTGCTTTAGCTGGACCGACGCCATCGATCGCGGCCCGGAGATGACCGCCACCCGCGACGGCGTTCGAGGGAAAGAGAAGCTGGACGTGCCGATTAAATTCATCTGGAACTACGCCGGCAATACCATCATTAACCAGCACTCCGATATCAATAAGACCGCGAGATCCTGCAGGACGAAAGCAAGTGCGAGACGATCGTGGTTATCGAAAACTTTATGACCTCCTCGGCCAAATACGCCGATATCCTGCTGCCGGACCTGATGACCGTCGAGCAGGAAGACATTATTCCCAACGACTACGCCGGCAATATGGGCTATCTCATCTTTATTCAGCCAGTTACCTCCGCTAAATTCGAGCGCAAACCTATCTACTGGATCCTCAGCGAAGTGGCAAAACGGCTTGGCGAGGATGTCCACCAGAAGTTTACCGAAGGCCGTACCCAGGAGCAGTGGCTGCAGCATTTGTACGCGAAGATGCTGGCGAAAGACCCGGCGCTCCCGAGCTACGATGAACTGAAAAATATGGGAATTTACAAACGTAAAGACCCCAACGGTCACTTTGTGGCCTACCGCGACTTCCGCAAAGACCCGGTCGCCAATCCGCTAAAAACACCGTCGGGTAAAATCGAGATCTACTCCAGCCGTCTGGCGGATATCGCCGCCAAATGGCAGCTGGAAAAAGACGAAACCATCAGTCCATTACCGGTATACGCTTCTACTTTCGAAGGATGGGACGATCCTCTGCGCGAGAAATTCCCGCTGCAAATGTTCGGCTTCCACTATAAAGCACGTACCCACTCCAGCTACGGCAACGTGGATGTCCTGCAGGCGGCCTGTCGTCAGGAGGTGTGGCTAAATCCGCTGGACGCCGAAAAGCGCGGGATTAAGAACGGCGATATGGTGCGCGTATTCAACGCCCGCGGCGAGCTGCGCATTCCGGCTAAGGTGACCCCGCGCATCATGCCCGGCGTGTCGGCGATGGGCCAGGGCGCCTGGCATGACGCCAACATGAATGGCGATCGTATCGATCGCGGCTCCTGTATTAATACGCTGACGACGCACCGTCCTTCGCCGCTGGCTAAAGGCAATCCGCAGCACACCAATCTGGTCGAAATCGAGAAGGTTTAAGGAGTAAACCATGAGCGCTCAGTATGGATTTTTTATCGATTCCGCCCGCTGCACCGGCTGTAAAACCTGCGAGCTGGCCTGCAAGGATTATAAAAACCTCACGCCTGACGTAAGCTTTCGCCGCATCTACGAATACGCGGGCGGCGACTGGCAGGAGGACAACGGCGTGTGGCAGCAAAACGTCTTCGCCTATTACCTGTCCATCGCCTGCAACCACTGCGAAGACCCGGCCTGCACAAAAGTGTGCCCCAGCGGCGCCATGCACAAGCGCGATGACGGCTTTGTGGTGGTGAACGAAGAGGTATGCATCGGCTGTCGCTACTGCCATATGGCCTGCCCGTACGGCGCGCCGCAGTACAACGCGGCAAAGGGCCATATGACCAAATGCGACGGCTGCTATGACCGGGTCGCCGAGGGTAAAAAGCCGATTTGCGTCGAGTCCTGCCCGCTGCGGGCGCTCGACTTTGGTCCCATCGAAGAACTGCGCGAAAAGCACGGTCAGCTTGCCGCCGTCGCCCCGCTGCCGTCCGCGCACTTCACCAGGCCGAGTATCGCGATCAAACCGAACGCCAACGCGCGTCCGTGCGGTGATACCACCGGCTATCTGGCCAATCCGAAGGAGGTGTAAAATGGGAAATGGATGGCATGAATGGCCGCTGGTGCTGTTTACGGTGCTGGGGCAAAGCGTTGCAGGGGCGATAATCGTCAGCGGGCTCGGCTGGCTTTCGCTGAATAATAACTCCGAAGCCCGGCAGCGCCTGGTGCGCTGCATGTTTTTTATCTGGCTGGTCATGGGGATTGGCTTTCTGGCGTCGATTATCCACCTCGGCTCGCCGCTGCGGGCATTTAACTCTCTTACCCGGGTCGGCGCATCGGCGTTAAGTAATGAAATCGCCAGCGGCGCGCTGTTTTTCGCCGTCGGAGGAGTGTGGTGGTTGCTGACGTTTCTCGGCAAAATGCCGGCAATCCTGGCCAAGGCCTGGCTTCTGCTCACCATGCTGCTCGGCTGCCTGTTCGTCCTGGAGATGACCCTGGTCTATCAAATTAATACCGTGCCGACCTGGTATAATGCCTACACCACCGCCGCCTTCTTCCTGACGATGGTGCTGTGCGGGCCGCTTTTCGCCGCCCTGCTGCTGCGGGTAGCCAACGTGCCTTTTAACGGCACGGTCTTCGCGTCGATGAGCGTCCTCGCGCTGCTGGCAAGCCTGGCCGTGGTCATTTTGCAGAACAGCGAACTGGCGGAGATCCGCAGTTCCGTGCAGCAGGCCAGCGCCCTGCTGCCAAACTACGGCTGGCTACAAATCCTGCGTTTAGCATTTTTGACGCTGGGCCTTGGCTGCTGGATCTGCCCGCTGGCAAGAAAGAAAAACCCGCGCATCGCCAGCCTGCTGCTCGGACTGATACTGGTATTACTCGGCGAGTTTATCGGTCGCGGCCTGTTTTATGGCCTACATATGACCGTCGGTACGGCGATTGCCGGTTAATGAATGGGTGCCGCGGCACCCTCTGCAGTAAGGAATAGATATGATGCAATCGCAAGACCGCGATGCCGTCGCACTCAGCGCCCGTACGCTGGGGGCGTTGTTCTCTTATGCTCCGGGCAGCGAGCAGGCTGCTCCGCTGGTTGCCGCCCTGCGCGACGGCAGCTGGCAAAGTCAGTGGCCCTGGCCGGTCGCGAACGGCCTGGCGGCGCAGTTCGCTCTCGAAGACGATGAACCGCTGGCGGACGCCTGGCAGCGGCTGTTCATCGGCCCGTGGGCGCTGCCTGCGCCGCCGTGGGGCTCCGTCTGGCTGGATAAAGAAAGCGTGCTGTTTGGCGACTCTACGCTGGCGCTGCGCGAGTGGATGCGGGCTAACGGCATCGGTTTGTCTGAGCAACGCGCTGAACCGGAAGACCACTTCGGTACGCTGCTGCTGCTGGCGGCCTGGCTTTGTGAATCCGGTCAGGATGAGGCATTTAACCAGCTTCTGGCCTGGCATCTTCTCCCGTGGTCGGGCCGCTTTCTGAGCGTGTTTATTGCCGGGGCCGGAAACCCTTTTTATCAGGCTCTTGGTCAGCTGGCGCAAGAAACGCTGACGCGATGGCGGGCGCGGCTGCCCTGCGCGGTCGCGGATAAGCCGCTCTACCGCTAATGCCCTGACGTTATGCCCGCCCGCCGGGCATAACGCATTTCGTGACAACGTCACCTTTAGCCTCTTTCGCACTTATCGCTTTTGCGTCTATGCTTATTCCCGGTAAAAATAAGCCCCATTCCCCGTTAACCGAATTCGCTGATGCATCGTCTTCACGCTTATCCTGATGTTCAGGTTATGTTTCGCCGCATGATTATCGCCATGCTGGTCGGCGTCCTCGCCGCGCTCGCGGTTGCCCTGTTTCGCCATGCGATGACCGGTCTGGAAAGCCTGTTTCTGAGCAATGACAGCGGAAGCCTGGTGAACGCCGCCGAGTCGTTGCCACCATGGCGTCGGTTGCTGACGCCCGCGCTTGGCGGCCTTGCGGCTGGCGCCCTGCTCTGGCTCTGGCAGCGCCGCACCCTTGCGCGGCCCCGTGCGCCAACCGACTATATGGAAGCGCTCGAGACCGGCGACGGCGTGTTTGATACGCCAGCCAGCCTGGTAAAATCGCTGGCCTCTCTGCTGGTGGTGACGACCGGCAGCGCCATCGGTCGCGAGGGGGCGATGATCCTGCTGGCGGCGCTGGCCGCGTCGCTGTTCGCCCGCCGCTTTACGCCAAAAGAAGAGTGGAAGCTATGGGTAGCCTGCGGCGCCGCCGCCGGGATGGCCAGCGCTTACCACGCTCCGCTGGCCGGGAGCCTGTTTATCGCCGAGATCTTATTCGGCACCCTGATGCTGGCGTCGCTTGGCCCGGTGGTGATTGCCGCGGTGGTGGCCCTGCTGCTGACCAATCTGCTGAACGGCGATTCGGCTCCGCTGTATCACGTTGAATTCCACGAAACCCTGAGCGCGACGCACTATGCGCTGATGCTGGCGACGGCGCTGCTGGCCGGGCTTTGCGGGCCGCTGTTTATCTGGCTGATGAGCTATAGCCACCGGTGCTTTGTCCGGCTGCGCCTGTCGCCTCCGTGGCAGCTGGCGCTGGGCGGACTTATCGTCGGTCTGCTGTCGCTGCTCGCGCCGGCCGTCTGGGGAAATGGCTATAGCGTTGTGCAAAGCTATCTTCTTTCGCCGCCGCTCTTCAGCGCCATGATTGTGGTGTTTGTCTGCAAGCTGCTCGCCGTGCTGGCCAGCAGCGGTTCCGGCGCGCCGGGCGGCGTTTTTACCCCAACGCTGTTTGTTGGGCTGGGGATTGGCATGCTGTTCGCCAGCCTGACCGGACTATGGCTACCTGATTACCAGGCTATCGCGATAGTGGTTGGCTTAACCGGCATGGCGGCGTTTCTGGCAGCCACCACCCACGCGCCGATTATGTCCACGCTGATGATTTGTGAAATGACCGGACAATACGTTTTACTGCCCGGTTTACTGATTGCCAGCGTACTGGCGTCGGTGCTGTCGCGGACGTTACGCCGGGATTCTATCTACCGCCATCACCTCGCCGAGTATCGATAAGTCGATATACTGGCTCAGTTCACGCTGCTCCGCGCGCGGTAAGTAAGGCAGTTCACCGATCAGCGGCGCCGGCAGCTTTTTGCTCAGCACCTCGATGATTTCAGCATAATGCGCCAGGCCTGGGTTAATCCGGTTGGCCACCCAGCCGATCAGCGGCAGGCCGTCGTTGGCAATCGCCTGCGCGGTCAGCAGAGCATGATTGATACAGCCTTCCTGAATGCCGACGACCATTAACACCGGCAGCTGTTCCTGCACCACCCATTCCGAAAGCGGACGCAGGTCGTTCATCAGGCTGCGCCAGCCGCCGGTACCTTCAACCACCACATGTTCAACCTGGCCGCTGAGGCGCTGGAGACCATCCGACAGCAGTCCGTAGTTGATCGGGCAACTGTGCGCCACGCTGCTTTCATCTTCGCTTAACGCGATGGGATTGACAGCTTCATACGGTAACACCAGCGATGACACGCTCTGTAAGACCAGCGCATCTTTGTTCCGCAGTCCGTCCGGCGTCTCTTTACTGCCCTTCGCCACAGGCTTGTACCCGGCGACGCTTTTGCCGCTGGCAGCCAGTGCCTGCAACAGCGCACGGGAAACCACCGTCTTGCCGACAGCGGTGTCAGTACCTGTTATGAAGAAACGCTTAAACATCACTAACCCCACAGTTATGTTGATGAAATATACGGGAGAGAAATAATCAACTGTGGAAAAAGTCTACGCGATGCTGCCGGAAGCCAGCTTGAGATAGCGCAATTTTTGGTGTGAATATGAAAAAATGTTAACCCTGTAACAGTCGTATCAGCAGCGATCCGTTATAGAGGGCATCCTTTACCAGGGCCGCGCCAGCCATCGTTCCCCGGTTAGAAAACTGGGTGCTTTCCACGGCAATATGTCGGCTGTAGGCTGGTAACGATTGTTGTCGAATACAATCAGATATTGCCGGAAACAGAATATCCGCGGCGAGATTGAAGGGAGAGCCGATAAGGATTTTCTGCGGGTTAAAGAGGTTAACCATAATCGCCAGAATCCGTCCAACGTGGTTCCCGACGCCGCTGATAATGTCCCGCGCCAGTAAATCCCCCTGCAGCGCGGCCTGACATAGCCATTCAACGCTCAGCGGCTGCTGATGCAACATTGAGCTCATCGACTTCGCCATGCGGATCTGCGCCAGTTCCAGCACGCTCTCCACGCTGGCAATGGTTTCCAGACAGCCATGGTTACCGCAATAGCAGCGTTTACCATACGGATCGACCTGGGTGTGGCCGATTTCGACCAGACTGCTGCTGCCCGCGTGCAGCAGACGACCGTCGGTGATCACGCCCGCGCCAACGTTATGGTCAATCACCACCTGAATCACATCTCGCGCTCCCCGGGAGGCGCCAAACAGCGATTCAGCCATGGTCCAGGCGCTGATATCGTGCTGAATGTAAACCGATACGCCGGTATGATTGGCTAAGATTTCGCCCAGCGGCATGTCCTTAACGTCTTCATAAAACGGCATCCGGTGGATGATACCGTGCTCGGTATCGATGATCCCCGGCATGGTGACGGCGATGGCGGTTAAACGCTCCAGCTTCTTTTGGTGACGAATAAAGAACTGGTCAACCTGATCGAGCAGCCGGCTCGCGAAGGGCTGAACGTGCTGTAACGCCAGTTCCAGCTGCTCTTCCACCACCAGCGCGCTGCTTAAATCCCGTAGCGCGAGGTGGATCTCGCCGCGGCTGATGCGGATAGAGAGGTAGTGCCAGGCTTCGGTTTCCACCATCAAGCCAACGGCAGGCCTTCCCCGGCTCCCTGGCTCCTGGATTTCCGTCTCCTGGACCAGATGCGCTTCCAGCATTTCGCGGACGATTTTGGTGATGCTGGCAGGGGCCAGCTGCGCGAAGCGCGAGAGGTCGATGCGCGACACCGGGCCAAGCTGATCAATCAGGCGATAAACCGCGCCCGCGTTGGTCTGCTTAATTTGATCGATATGGCCTGGCTGACTGTCCGCTACCACCGTTGACTCCCTTTATTTTCGCGCTTCGAAATAAACTGATGGCTATGGTGAAGCACTTCAACGGTACTCGTCAAATTTTTGCTTAGCCTTGTGATTTACCGCACATTTTTAGCCGTTATTTGTCCTAAATGTCTCATGTGGCGCTGGCAAGCAGCGATTCACGAAAACGCCGGGCCGCTTGCCCCTGTTCGTGATGCTTCGACCACACCAGCCACATTTCCGACACCGCGTCCTGCTCTTCGATCGGCAGCCAGCACATTTCCAACAGCTGGACCCGCCTGAAGGACGCCGGTAAAATCGACACGCCAAGCCCGGCGGCCACCAGGCCGATAATCGTCATTGCCTCCCCCACCTCCTGGGTGATGGCTGGCGTCAGGTCGTAGCGGCGCATCAAGCCCAGAATGTCGTCATACAGCCCGGTACCCACATGGGGATCGAAAAACACGAACGGCTCCCGTGCCAGTTCCCGCAGGCTTACGCGCGGCTTGCTGGCCAGCGGATGATCGCGGGGCACCATCGCCAGCAGCGGTTCGCGCAGCACTCTTTCCCAGACCAGGGTATCCGGCAGCTGGGTATTACGCATCAGTCCCAGATCCAGCGCGCCCTCGTTCAGCGGCACAATCTGCTCGCGCGTGTTGGTTTCCCGCGTCTGAATATGCACATCGGGATAGCGGCGGCGAAAGGTCGACAGCGTGTCGGAAACCGCCTTGATAAAGGGGGCCGATGAGGTAAATCCAATGCGCAGCTCGCCGGTTTCGCCGTGGTGAAGCCGAGCCGCGCGCGCGGCAGCATCATCGACCTGCGAGAGGATCTGCCGGCTATCGGCGAGAAACTGCCTTCCGGCTTCGGTCAGGCTGACGCTGCGATTAGTACGAGCAAACAGACGCGCGCCAATTTGCTGTTCAAGGATTTGAATCTGCTGGCTAAGCGGCGGCTGAGAGATATTTAACCGCGCCGCCGCATGGCCAAAATGGAGCTCTTCCGCCACGGCAATAAAATAGCGCAGATGGCGCAGTTCAATATTCATATTTAAAACGTCTTATTTGAGATTATTAATATATTAGACAGAATATTTACATTTTCATACCCTGAATAAGTGGCCATTGCGGTCACTTAACTCTCTGTATATCAGCAAGGATTTTTCCGTGAGTCGTACAACTACCGTTGACACCGCCCCGGCAAACGACGTCAGCGACATCATCGCTCCTCAGCCAAACCAGTTTATCAAACGCGGTACTCCGCAATTTATTCGCGTCACTCTCGCCCTCTTTTCTGCCGGACTGGCGACGTTCGCGCTGCTTTATTGCGTCCAGCCGATCCTCCCGGTGCTCTCCAGTGAATTCGGCGTCTCACCGGCCAGCAGCAGTATCTCGCTGTCGATTTCCACGGCGATGCTGGCGGTCGGCCTGCTGTTTACCGGTCCGCTGTCCGACGCCATTGGCCGCAAACAGGTGATGGTTACCGCGCTGGTGCTAGCCTCCTGCTGCTCACTGCTGTCGACGATGATGTCCAGCTGGCATGGGATCCTGATGATGCGCGCCCTGATCGGCCTGTCGCTGAGCGGCGTGGCGGCGGTCGGCATGACCTATCTGAGCGAAGAGATTCACCCCAGCGTGGTGGCGTTCTCAATGGGTCTTTATATCAGCGGAAACTCCATTGGCGGCATGAGCGGCCGTCTGCTGACGGGGGTATTTACCGATTTCTTCGGCTGGCGGATAGCGCTGGCGGTCATTAGCGGCTTCGCGCTGGCGGCCGCGCTGATGTTCTGGCGCATCCTGCCGGAATCGCGCCACTTCCGTCCAACCTCGCTGCGGCCAAAATCGCTGCTGATCAACTTCCGCCTGCACTGGCGCGATCGCGGGCTGCCGCTGCTGTTTCTTGAGGGTTTCTTGTTAATGGGGTCATTCGTGACGCTGTTTAACTATATCGGTTACCGCCTGATGCTTTCGCCGTGGTCCCTCAGCCAGGCGGTCGTTGGCCTGCTATCGGTGGCCTATTTGACCGGTACCTGGAGTTCGCCGAAAGCCGGGGCCATGACCGTTCGCTACGGTCGCGGCCCGGTGCTGCTGTTCTCGACTGCGGTGATGCTCGGTGGCCTGCTGCTGACCCTGTTCTCGTCGCTGTGGCTGATTTTTATCGGCATGCTGCTGTTTTCCGCGGGTTTCTTCGCGGCCCACTCGGTGGCCAGCAGCTGGATTGGCCCGCGCGCGCGTCGTGCCCGCGGCCAGGCGTCATCGCTCTATTTATTCAGCTACTATCTGGGTTCCAGCATGGCGGGGACGTTAGGCGGCGTATTCTGGCATAACTACGGCTGGAACGGCGTAGGTGGGTTTATCGCGCTGATGCTGCTGGCGGCGCTGCTCACCGGCGCGTGTTTACACAAGCGACTGAAATAACGCAGATTAACGTGGCCTGAAACGGGCCACGCTCTTCACCACATCCCCAGTACCGACGACATTCCCAACAGTTCTCTAACGGCATCGACGGAAAGCAGTGCTATAAACAGCCAGGTAAACGGATTCATAATCCACCTCGCATCGGCGGCCTGTGCCTGCATTAAGTTTAGCCGTAGTTCAGAGAAAGCGTCTGCTACTTTACGCACATCTGGATTATTTCGAGCCAAACATAAAATACGCAATCGATTAATCACTACATTATGCTGATGCTTGCGTCGAGCGGGCGAGCCGACGCTGTGGGCAATTTCCCATTAACGTCGGGGTGATTTATGTCGAAAGCGCCCGCATCCCTCGACCCCATCGGCGGATCGCGATAGTGTAGGCCCACGAAAAAGCTTTTGTTCACTTGCCACCGTCAGAGTGTAAACATGACCGAAAATAAAAATTATCATCAGCTTACCCGCACCTTCCAGCGACTCTCCCGCTTCTCGCATCTTTCCGCCATCGCCGGCTGGGATATGTTCGCCATGATGCCCCCCGGCGGCAGCGCGGCCCGCGGCGAAGCGCTGGCCGAGCTTGGCGTTTTGCAGCATCAGATCCTGACCGATAAAAAAGTGGGTGAATGGCTGCAGAATGCGCTTCAGGAAGAGCTAAATGATGTGGAACAGGCCAACCTGCGCGAAATGACCCGCCAGTACGAACAGGCGGCGCTGCTGCCGGAAAGCCTGGTGGAAGCGAAATCGCTGGCGGGTAGCCGCTGCGAGCACGCCTGGCGTAGCCAGCGTCCGGCGAACGACTGGCAGGGTTTTGCCGAGAACCTGCGTGACGTCGTCAAACTGAGTCGCGAAGAGGCGCAGATTCGGGCTGCGGCAAAAGGCGGTTCCCGCTACGACGCGCTGCTGGATATTTTTGAACCCGATATGACCAGCGCCCGTCTTGACGTACTGTTCGCGGACCTGAAATCCTGGCTTCCTTCGCTGCTGGAGAAGGTGGTTGAGAAGCAGGCGCAAACACCGCTCATCGAACCTCAAGGGCCGTTTCCGATTGCCGACCAGCGCGAGCTGGGGCTGGAGGCGATGCGCGTGCTGGGATTTGATTTTGACGGCGGACGCCTGGATATCAGCGCCCACCCGTTCTGTGGCGGCGTGCCCCAGGACGTCCGTATCACCACGCGCTACAACGAAAACGACCTGCTCAGCGCGCTGTTTGGCGTCATTCACGAAACCGGCCACGCGCGCTATGAACAAAACCTGCCGCGCAACTGGCTCGATCAGCCCATTGCCCTCGCCCGCTCCACGGCGATCCATGAATCGCAAAGCCTGTTTTTCGAGATGCAGCTTGGCCGTAGCGACGCCTTCCTGCAGCGCCTGCTGCCAACGGTACGCCAGTACTTTGGTGAACAGCCGGCCTTTAGCCACGAAAACTTCATCGCATGGAATCAGCGCGTCAAGCCAGGCTTTATCCGCGTCGACGCTGACGAAGTGAGCTATCCGGCACACGTTATTCTGCGCTACGAAATTGAACGCGCGCTGATTGATGGCGATATTGAGGTCGAGGATATTCCGGCGCTGTGGGATGAAAAAATGCAGCACTGGCTGGGACTTTCCACCCTCGGCAACTATCGCGACGGCTGTATGCAGGATATCCACTGGACCGACGGCGGTTTTGGCTATTTCCCTTCCTACACGCTTGGCGCGATGTACGCCGCTCAGCTGATGGCTTCCGCCAGACGGGCGCTGCCGCAGCTGGAAAGCGATATCGCCAACGGTAACTTCAGCGCCCTGTTTGACTGGCTGCGGCAAAATATCTGGCAGCACGGTAGCCGTTTTACCACCTCGCAGCTGATTCAGCATGCAACCGGAGAAGACCTTAACAGCGACTATTTCCGCCAGCACCTTACCTCGCGTTATCTGTAAATCACCGGCGTCGGGCCGCGCCCGACGCCGTGTCCCATTGTTGTAGCAGCGCGTTGTACATATGGTTACACGCCGATACCAAACACTCACGGAAACCTCGATAAGACAGGCATATAGTTCTTTCAACGGCCCCGCAGTGGGGTTGAAACAAGAAACCTTTTCGAGGATATCAGAATGAAAAAAGTATTAGCTCTGGTCGTTGCCGCTGCAATGGGTCTGTCTTCTGTTGCTTTCGCTGCCGATGCTGCCACCACCACGACTCCGGCGCCGGCTGCTGCAACTCACAGCACCACCGCTAAAGCGACCCACCACAAGAAACACCATACCGCCGCTGCGAAACCGGCTGCTGAGCAGAAAGCGCAGGCTGCGAAAAAGCACAAAAAAGCAGCCGCTAAACCCGCTGCCACCCAGAAAGCGCAGGCCGCTAAAAAGCACAAAAAAGCAGAAGCTAAACCGGCTGCCACCCAGAAAGCTCAGGCCGCTAAGAAACACAAAAAAGCCGCTGCTAAACCAGTAGCTCAGAAAGCACAGGCAGCGAAAAAACACCACAAAACCACCAAACATCATACCGCTAAACCAGCTGCACAACCGGCTGCTTAATCTCCCGGGTTAAGCGATGTGATATGATATCGGCGCTGGCTTCAGCGCCGTTTTTTTCTGGAGAGCACCATGCTGCGGCGCTATCGTTTTGAGCTCATCCTGATCCTGCTGATTATCTGCGCGCTGGTCGCCAGCCGTTTTTTTCTTTACTAAACCTATTGCTGCCACAGGTTGTCGCCGAGACCGTCGTCAAACGTTTGACGTAACGAGCCGTTAGCCAACGACGAACCGCCAGAATATCAAGCGAAAGCACGCTCCGGTCGATACGCACCCACACCGCCGTCAACAGCCCCAGACAGCAGCCGATACCGTCGGCGATATGAATAGACTGCGGAAAAAAGAGAATATCGTTGGGGTCGCTTAATGCGGTCACCAAACCTGCCATCACCCGCTACGCTTTGTTGCCACCTGCTGCGCAACGGCACCTTCACGCAATATTGCCGGCAGCGTTAGCGCTGAGAAAATGTAAGGGACGAAGATTTTGCTGACGAGAACACCGGCGGCCTGCCCGGGGATTTAGCTATCAATAAAACGCCGGAACGGGCGGCGCTGGCCGCAAAACGCGCTCAGCCCGCCGCTTAAACATGCCTGGTTCCACCACGGTGAGGTCGCGGATTAAAGAACGTGAACCGCCGTCACCAGCAGATAGCCCGTCGCGCCCCAAATCATTGCTGATACCAGCGAAACGTAAACCAATGCGCGAATACCTTGTTTAGACATAAATCCTCCCGTACATCGGGTGTTTGACATTGCAGATATCATCGCCGGGATAACATCTCTGTTTGCTCAACAAGGTGATAGCAATAACAACGTTTTCGGTGAGAAAATGTTTCGCTTTGAAAGTAAGTGATAAACAGGTAAAGAAGTCCGATTTTCCTGTGAAGATATCTCTTTTTTTGCGTGATATTGGCCGTTTTCGCCATTAACTGTCTTGAGAAAAAGCTGAACCGCAAATCCTTTATTCGGCACCCGCCGGTTGTACGTTCGGATACACGATTTATGTTGCTTCCGCTGCCCTTTTCTGCGGAAATAACGCCGCAGGAAAATGGCGTTAACATATTGAATTCACGCCATTCATCCGTAAGCGACTGGCGTTTTTTGCTGATTTCGCCTGCCGCCTGGCTTAATTAAAATTATTCTTAACTTTCATAAACTTAAATCTGCTGCTACTTTCAATATACATAATTATCTCCCCAGAGAGTGATATGCGTAGAGACGTCCTGTTATTACTGTGTTCAATTTCCCTGTTTCCAGCGCTGGTCCAGGCCGACGATGATGGCATGAGTGCAAAAGATATTAAGACGCTGTTTTTTGGTCACGACGACCGAAAACCGGTCAGCAACCCCACGGACGATCCCTGGGATGCGATTGGGCAACTGGAAACCGCCAGCGGTAATCTCTGTACCGCCACGCTTATCGCCCCCAATCTGGCGCTCACCGCCGGGCACTGCCTGCTCACGCCGCCCAAAGGCAAGCCGGATAAACCCGTCGCGCTGCGTTTTATCTCGCGTAAAGGCGGCTGGGTGTACGAAATTCACGGTATTGAAGGCCGCGTAGATCCTTCGCTGGGGAAACGGCTTAAGGCGGACGGCGACGGCTGGATAGTTCCCAGCGCCGCGGCGCCGTGGGATTTTGGCCTTATCGTGCTGCGTTACGCCCCTTCCGGCATTACGCCGGTGCCGATTTTTAGCGGCAGCAAAGCCGATCTGACCGCCGCGCTAAAAACCGCAGAACGAAAAGTGACTCAGTCTGGCTATCCGGAAGATCATCTGGATAATCTCTATACCCACCAGGATTGCGTAGTCACCGGCTGGGCGCAGACATCGGTGCTCTCTCATCAGTGCGATACGCTGCCGGGGGATAGCGGCTCGCCGCTGCTGCTGAAAACCGACGACGGCTGGCAGGTGATTGCGGTGCAGAGTTCGGCGCCTGGACCAAAAGATCGCTGGCGGGCGGACAACCGCGCCATCTCCGTCACCGGCTTTCGCGATAAGCTTGAAGCGCTGGCTGCCCAGTAAGCGGTCAGCCTTGCTGCTGGCGCAGCTGCAATAACGACGCGACGGACATCGGCTCGCTGAAGAAGAAACCCTGCAATCTGTCGCATCCCGCCCGCCGCAGCAGCGCCAGCTGTTGCTGATTCTCAACGCCCTCCGCCACCACCGTGATGCCTAACGCTCCGGCAATACGGACGGTCCCGCGCACCAGCTCCGCCGCCTGGGTATCCACATCCACCAGCCCGGCCAGGGACTTGTCGATTTTAAGACTGTCGAAGCTGAAGCTGCGTAAATAGCCGATGCTGGAATAGCCGGTGCCAAAATCATCGAGCGCCACCGCGATGCCAAGCGCCCTTAAGTTCTCAATGGCCGACTTCGCCCGCTCGGGATTCTCCAGAACGTAGCTCTCCGTGACTTCGAGCTGTAACCGACGGGCCGGGAAATGACAGCGGCCCAGCACCTGCACCACCCGCGACTCAAACTCCGGATCGCAGAACTGCGCCGGGGAGATATTCACCGACAGCAGCAGATCGTCCAGTGGCTGCAGTTCGCTACAGGCGCGTTCAAGCACAAACTGGCCAAGCGCGTAGATCAAACCGCTACTTTCGGCGATACCGATAAACGCATCCGGCGGCAGTGCCCCCTGAGGACGCCGCGGCCAGCGCAGCAGCGCTTCCACGCCTTCCATAACCAGCGTATCGGCGTTGACAATCGGCTGATACCAGACATCAAACTCTTCGTTCTCCAGTCCCTGACGAATGCCATTTTCGATATTCAGCTGATACTGCCGCGCGTCGCTGAGCGCTTCGTCATACCAGGTCGTGCGCCCTTTGCCGGTTTTCTTCGAATGGTACATGGCAATATCAGCGCGGCGAAAAAGCTCGGTGCTGGAGCAGCTTGCCGGGAGGCCGCTGGCGATACCGATACTGGCGCTGATATAAATTTTTCGCTCGTTGAGGATAACGGGCGCTTTTAACAGTTCCAGTACCGCCCAGGCAAAAGCCAGCGCCTGATTTACCGCCTGTTCGCCGCTTACCGTCATCGCGAACTCATCGCCGCCCATACGCGCCAGCATCCCTTCAGGCGGAACGCGCTCCCGAAGTTCTTTAGCGATATGAATAATCAGCGCATCGCCAACGTCATGGCCGTAGTTATCATTAACATCCTTAAAGCCGTCGAGATCGATAAATACCACGCTTTGCATTTGGTATTGGGAGGTTTCGCACACCTGGTTAAGGCGTTCGATCAGCGCCCGTCGGTTTGGCAGGCGGCTCAGCCAGTCGGTCATGGCACTGTCGCGCGCCAGCTTTTCGCCGCGCGCCAGCTTGTAAAGCCCGAGGTAGCTGAAGAGAATAAACAGCAGGATCAGCCCAGCCGCCACGGCGGCAATCAGCCGCATACTGTCGGAGGCCGCCCGCGCGGCTTCCGCGCCGGGAAGCCCCGGCTGCCAGCTCAGGTAACCCACGATCTCCCCGGCCTGGGTGCGCAGCGGAATACTGTATTCACCGCCGCCTGGCGTGACGTGCAGGTTGCGAATCTGAAACGTGTCGCCCAGGCGCTCAAGCATTTGCGAGTTGATATGGCGGGTGATCACCAGATAGCGACGCGTATCATCATGCACCTGTAGCCGCCCTGCCGTCGGGCGAATCAGGCCAATACCAATAAACGCAATACCGGCGCGGGTTCGCGTGATGCCGGCATAAGCGCTTTTACCGCTGCGCAGCGCGGCGGCATGCTGCGAGATAAGCGCACGAAAACCGTTGCCGAGGAATTGGGTATCCTGCTCGGTAAAGCTCTCACTGCGAAACGATCCCCACAGCACCCGATAGTGCTGGTCGAGTACGAAAGTGCCGTCATAGAGATTATTGATTTTAAAACCCGATCCCCATGAGTTGTAGAGCCATTGCGGATCGAGCCTGTCGGCATAGGTCTGATGCACCGCATCATCCCAGATAGCGTTATCCATCACCAGCGACAGCACGCGGTTCACCGAGGTCTGCACCGCCCCATCCACCGATAGCACGGAACGATGCTTATCAATTTCGTTTGCTTTCAGGCCGATCAGGTGTTGGGTGAGATAAAGAAGCGAAACAATGGACACGATTAAGCCGATCCCGGCGAGGACAATCATGATGGACAGCGTTCTGGCGGAGGGAATATTGCGCCAGCCTGGCAAATGAATCATGTTCTGCCCTCATATCGGCCGGCAGCAAAATACGCCGAACTGGCTCTTTTTTAAGCGTAATACAGAGAGCAGAATTTGCCGCCCGCATTCACAGGCGGCATCATATCAGGCGAGTTTAATTAACACCATGCCGACCACCAGCAGAAGCAGACCGGCCCAGCCTTTATGATTCAGCCGCTGGCCAAACAGCACCCAGCCGGCGGCAATGGTCGCCGCGATACCGAAACCGCCCCACAGCGCATAGGCCACCGACAGGTCAATTCCTTTGACCGCCTGCGAAAGCGCGCTAAAGGCGCCCAGGACCGCCGCCAGCGACATAATGCCGTAGAATTTACGTCGAAAGCCGTCGGAAAATTTCAGAAAAACGTTGGCCAAAATTTCCAGCGCAATCGCCAGCGCCAGCCAGGCGGCGTGGACCCACTCAAATTGTTGCATGCGCTTTCTCCTTGCCCGGCTTCACCGCTTTCTGCGTCCCCGATTTAATCAAGACAATCCCGGCGACCAGGGTCACCAGGCCGGCGATTTTTATCGTCGACAGCGTCTCATCAAACAGCAGGACGCTGAAGATAGTGATCAGTAAAATGCCGATCCCCTCCCAGAGGGCATAGGCTACGCCGAGGGCGATTTTTTTCACCGCGAAAGCCAGAAAAATATAAGAAAGCGCGATCATGACCAGCATTAAAATAAAACCAGTATGGCCGCCGCTTACGCTTGCCCATTTCATCGACAACGTGCCGGTAATTTCAGCAACGATAGCTAAAGCTAATAAAATCCAATAAAACATGATCCCTTCTCCTGCTTGAGAATATAATCCATGGCGGCTTACAGAGAAGTAAACCGGAAAAATTCTGACGTTAAATTAGCCGTGCGCAGCGCGCCAGCTCAGGCAGAGAGAAGAAGACTAAAGCGCCGAGCGCCAGTGCTGCTCGCCGAGAAAGCGGGAGTGAGAGAGGGATACTGCAGGGTGAAAAGAAATATACATCCTGAACTGATTGTCCATAAAATTACAATTATCCGCGGTATTGCTTCTCGTCATTTGCGGATCAAAATTGTCCTCTGTAGTTATACACACGCAGATTTGTACCATAACGCCACATTTAACTCAAAGTCTTTGCAGTTCTTTACCTCTGGTATTTGATTTGGATTAGTTTTTTCCGATCGCAATCACCATTATGATATCGTTCCGGCCATTATTGATTAATTGGTCGTTTTTTTTCATTTTAGCGGACGCGACGCGCTGAGACGCCGACTTTGCCAACGTCTACAATGACTCACATTAGACCCCATTTTTTCTCTCGCAGGGAGCGGTATGGCCAAACCCATCATCACGCTTAACGGCTTAAAAATAGTCATCATGCTCGGCATGCTGGTTATCATCCTGACAGGCATTCGCTTCGCGGCGGATATTATCGTTCCTTTTGTTCTGGCGATCTTTCTGGCGGTGGTGATAAACCCGCTGGTTCAGCTCATGGTGCGCTGCCGGGTACCGCGGGTGCTGGCTATTTCGCTCCTGGTCGGCGTGATTGTCCTGCTGGCCGTTGTGCTGCTGGCCTCGCTCGGCACGTCGCTTAACGAGCTTGCGCGCACCCTGCCGCAGTACCGTAATTATCTCTATGAACCGATGCAGACCGTTGCGCCCTGGCTACAGCGCTTCGGCTTTACCGTGTCGGTGGTGGAGCTGAACAAGTATATTGACCCCAACGCGGTGATGACGCTGGTGACCGGCCTGCTCACCCAGCTTTCCAACGCGATGTCCTCTATCTTCCTGCTGCTGCTGACGGTGGTCTTTATGCTGCTGGAAGTGCCGCAGCTTCCCGCGAAGCTGCAGCAGCTGATGTCGCGGCCGGTGGAGGGAATGGGCGCGATTCAGCGCGCGCTGGATAGCGTCTCCCACTACCTGGTGTTAAAAACCGCCATCAGCCTGGTGACCGGCCTGGTGGTCTGGGGAATGCTGGTGCTGCTGGACGTCCGCTTTGCTTTTATGTGGGGACTGCTGGCCTTTGCGCTCAACTACATTCCCAACATTGGTTCGGTGCTCGCGGCGATCCCGCCGATCCTGCAGGTGCTGGTGTTTGGCGGTCTGTACGAAGCGCTGGTGGTCCTGGCAGGCTATCTGGTGATTAACCTGGTGTTCGGCAATATTCTTGAACCGCGCATTATGGGCCGCGGGCTGGGGCTGTCGACGCTGGTGGTCTTCCTGTCATTGATCTTCTGGGGCTGGCTGCTGGGCCCGGTGGGTATGCTACTCTCGGTACCGTTGACGATTATCGTCAAAATCGCCCTCGAACAGACGGTGGCCGGGCAAAGTATTGCCTTTCTGCTGAGTGATTTGAGTAAAAACTAACGCCATTGCGCACGCTTCCCCGGAGGCGATGCTGACGCATCTGTCCGGGCTACCGGCCCGCAGACGACTCTTAACCTGTAGCCCGGGCAGGCGCTTTGCGCCGCCCCCGGGAGCAGAGCGCGGAGCCGCTGAACTTCCCCGGAGGCGATGCGGCGCATCTGTCCGGGCTACCGGCCCGCAGACGCCCTTAACCCGTAGCCCGGCTAAACGCAGTGCGAGCCGGGAAGCCGCGCCAATGCCTCAACCCGGTACGTCCCCTGCTCGTAGACCAATCATTCGCAATCATTATTGATCGTCATCACATCTCTGCCCCGCCAATCATTACTCTTACGCTAACGATTCGCCATTGGCCTTAATTGATGCCCGCCACCTCGCGACGCACACTTACTTCCACACCAGGACAATCAAAACGATTCGTCGAATCAGGAGGTTAATAATGAGTGCCGAACAAACGACGGGACGCGTCTGGAACCGTCGCCGTACGGAAAAACAGCGGCGACTGACCGAGGCGAAGGTCTCGGGCAAAGTGATCCCCACCGACCAGCTGGTCGCCGTTCTTGAGCAGCTGCTGGCCCCCGGCGACCGGGTGGTGCTGGAAGGCAACAACCAGAAACAGGCTGATTTCCTCTCGCGGATGCTGGCGGAAGTTAACCCACAAAAAATTCACGACCTGCATATGATTATGCCGAGCGTCGGGCGCAGCGAGCATCTGGACCTCTTCGAAAAAGGTATCGCCCGCAAGCTTGATTTCTCCTTCTCCGGTACCCAAAGCCTGCGTATTTCGCAGCTGCTGGAAGATGGCCTGCTGGAAATCGGCGCTATCCACACCTACATCGAACTTTACTCTCGCCTGTACGTCGACCTGTCGCCAAACGTAGCGCTGATCGCCGGTTACAAAGCCGACCGCAAGGGCAACCTGTACACCGGGCCGAGCACCGAAGATACCCCGGCGCTGGTGGAAGCCGCCGCGTTCCATGACGGCATCGTTATTGCGCAGGTTAACGAACTGGTCGATGACGAGTGCGATCTGCCGCGCGTGGATATACCCGGTTCGTGGATTGACTACGTGGTCGTCGCGGATAAACCGTTCTTTATCGAGCCGCTGTTTACCCGCGATCCGCGCCTGATTAAGCAGGAACATATCCTGATGGCAATGATGGCGATTAAAGGCATCTACGCCGAGCATCAGGTGCAATCCCTGAACCACGGGATCGGCTTTAACACCGCCGCCATCGAACTGCTGCTGCCGACCTACGGCGAACAGCTCGGCCTGAAGGGCAAAATCTGTAAACACTGGACGCTGAACCCGCACCCCACCCTTATTCCGGCAATTGAAAGCGGTTGGGTCGAGAGCGTGCACTGCTTCGGCGGAGAGCTGGGAATGGAAGAGTACATTCGCGCGCGTCCGGATATCTTCTTCACCGGCGCCGACGGCTCCATGCGCTCCAACCGCGCGTTCTGCCAGCTGGCGGGACAGTATGCGGTAGATATGTTTATCGGCTCGACCTTACAGGTTGACGGCTACGCCAACTCCTCGACGGTGACCCGCGGCCGCCTCTCCGGCTTCGGCGGCGCGCCGAATATGGGCCACGACCCGCACGGTCGACGCCACGCTACGCCGGCATGGCTCAACATGATCACCGAACCGGATCCGATGCAGCGCGGTAAAAAGCTGGTCGTTCAGATGGTGGAAACCTTCCAGGCGGGCGTGAAACCGACCTTCGTGGAAAAACTCGACGCCGTTGAGGTCGCTAAAACCTCCGGAATGCCGCTGGCACCGGTGATGATTTACGGCGATGACGTCACCCACGTGCTGACCGAAGAAGGCATCGCCTATCTCTATCGGGCGGAAAGCCTGGAAGAGCGCCGGGCAATGGTGGCGGCCGTGGCCGGGATCACCGATATCGGGCTCGGCGTTGACGCCAAACGCGTGGCCGCACTGCGCCAAAGCGGCAAAGTCGTCTATCCGGAAGATATCGGTATCCGCCGCAGCGACGCCACCCGCTCTCTGCTCGCCGCCGGCAGCGTAGCCGATCTGGTGGAGTGGTCCGACGGTCTGTACAACCCACCGGCAAAATTCCGGAGCTGGTAATGAAAAAACTCTCTCCCCACGTTGCTGAAACCCGGGCCCGCTGGCTGGCCCAGACCGCCAGCGCCTGCCTGGTTGACGAAGCGCGACTCAGCCCCAAGCCGGGCCTGGTGGATAGCCGCAGCAACGGCGCGCATCAGGACCTGAACCTGGCCCTGATGGAGCGTTCGGCCCACAGCCTGCAGCCGACGTTTCACGCGCTGGCTCAGCAGAGCTGGCGGCGTCCGGCCGACGTTGCCCTGCGCGAAACCGTTGGCCGGCTTGGCCGCGAAGGCGAAGCGCGGATGATGCAGGCGACCGCCGGGGTCAATACCCATCGCGGCGCTATCTGGGCGCTGGGCCTGCTGGTCAGCGCGACGGCGATGCTCGGGGGGGAGGGTCAGGCACAGAGAATTACGGAAACCGCCGCCGCCCTGGCCCGTCTGCCGGACGCCTGCGCGCCAAGGACCTTCAGTAAAGGTCTGCGCGCCAGCCGCCGCTGGCAGGTTCCCGGCGCCCGGGAAGAAGCGCAGCGCGCTTTTCCGCACATCACCACCCTGGCGCTGCCGCAGCTATTGCGCAGCCGGGCCGCGGGGGCCAGCGAGGATCAGGCCCGGCTTGACGCGCTGATGGCGATTATGACCTCGCTTAGCGATACCTGCGTGCTCTCCCGCGCCGGAATGGCGGGCCTGGAGGCGATGCGGCAAGGCGCAGGCGAGGTGCTGGCGGCAGGAGGATGTGCGACAGCCAGGGGGCGCGCCGCGCTGGCGCGTCTCGACGTGCAGATGCTGGCGCAGAACGCCTCGCCGGGTGGCGCGGCGGATCTTCTTGCCGCCACCCTGTTTCTCGACCGGGTTTCCGCTTAACGCATTCAGAGGATGTTATGGAACAGATTAAATTGTCATTCCCTGCCAACCGCGCCCTCAGCGGCAAAGCGCTGGCAGGCGTTGTCGGCTCCGGCGATATGGAAGTGCTCTATACCGCCGGACAGAGCGATACGCTCAACGTCGAAATCACCACCTCCGTGGACAACAGCCAGGCGCGCTGGAACGCGCTGTTCGAACGACTGAGCCTGATTAACGGCCTGCCCGGCGGACAGCTGATCATCCACGATTTCGGCGCCACGCCCGGCGTCGCGCGGATCCGTATTGAACAGGTTTTTGAGGAGGTGGCTCATGCGTAACGATCGCAGCTTTATTGAACTCCGCGCCCGTGAACGCGCCCGCACCCTGCTGGATGACGGCAGCTATCGCGAACTGCTGGATCCCTTTGACGGCATTATGTCCCCGTGGCTCGGCGCGCAGGGCATCGTCCCGCAGTCCGACGACGGTATGGTCGTCGCAAAAGGCACCATTAACGGCCAGCCGGCGGTAGTCATTGCCATCGAAGGTACCTTCCAGGGCGGCAGCATGGGCGAAGTCTCCGGCGCGAAAATGGCCGCCGCCCTTGAGCTGGCGGCGGAAGATAACCGCAACGGCATTCCTACCCAGGCGGTGCTGTGCCTGGAAACCGGCGGCGTACGCCTGCAGGAAGCCAATCTGGGCCTTGCCGCCATCGCCGATATTCACGCCGCGATTGTCGACCTGCGCCGCTACACCCCGGTAATCGGCATTGTCGCCGGTACCGTCGGCTGCTTCGGCGGGATGTCCATCGCCGCGGCGCTGTGCAGCTACCTGATTGTCACCCGTGAAGCGCGTCTGGGCCTCAACGGACCGCAGGTTATTGAACAGGAAGCGGGGATTGAAGAGTACGACTCCCGCGACCGTCCGTTTATCTGGAGCATGACCGGCGGCGAAATTCGCTACGCCAGCGGTCTGGTGGATGCCCTGGTGGGCGATGGCATCAACGCGGTGAAAAGCGCGATGAACGAAGCCATTGCCAAAGGCGTGCCCGCGCAGCATCGCAGCGACAAATATGAAGATTTCCTGACCCGTTTGACCCATTTCGATACCCGCCAGCAGGCGGATACCGCTCAGATCAAACAGCTATTCGCCCGGGAGGAGAAATAATGAACCAGTTCACAAACCGCGCCGCGCTGTGGCTAAACCAGCTGGCGCCGAACGCCCCGCTAATGACCGGTCTGTGCCCCTCGGTGCAGGTTGCCGATGCCGATTTTAACGGTGAAACCGCCCGTTTTATCGCCGTGGTGCCGGATGCTAATAACCATTATCCACGCGCCGCTCAGGGTGAAGTCGGCCTGCTCGAAGGCTGGACGCTGGCCAAAGTGGTCAACGAAACCATCGACGCCGATGCCGATAACGCGGTGAAGCGCCCGATTATCGCGGTTATCGATGTCCCCAGCCAGGCCTATGGCCGTCGCGAAGAAGCGTTCGGTATTCATCAGGCGCTGGCGGGCGCCGCGGGCGCCTACGCCAAGGCGCGGCTTGCCGGACATCCGGTGATTGGCCTGATCGTCGGCAAAGCGATGTCCGGGGCGTTTCTCGCCCACGGCTACCAGGCCAATCGTCTGATCGCCTTTAACGACGCCGGCGTGCTGGTGCACGCGATGGGCAAAGCGTCCGCCGCGCGCATCACGCTACGTACCGTTGAGGCGCTGGAGAAACTGGCGGCAACCATCCCTCCGATGGCCTATGACGTCAGCAACTACGCAACGCTCGGCCTGCTCTCCGCCCTGCTGGATATCAGCAATCCTGACGCGCCGGACGCCCGCGATCTGACGCTGGTCACCGACACCCTGCGCGACGCCATCGCTGACGCCCGCCGGGATGTCTCGCTGAAGTGCCGCCTTGGCGCGGAGAACCGCCGTAGTTCCCAACAGGTGCGCGATCGCATGCGCGCCAGCTGGTAGTCAGTCCCTAAGTAGAAGAAAACCTGCCGGAAGCGGCCGCCCGGGGCGCCATCGCGCGCCCCGGAAAGAAACCGCTTTTAGAAATTATAACAATCGCGCCAGTACTCTATTTTCATTTACAGGTGATTTATGACTTATGTGATTATTCATGCCCTCGCGCCGATTTTTGTCATCATGCTGCTGGGCTTCTGGGCCGGCAAGGCCAAAATGGTCGATAACAAAAACGTCTCTTTACTCAACATCTTCGTGATGGACTTCGCCCTGCCCGCCACGCTGTTCAGCGCCACGGTGCAAACGCCGTGGAGCGGTATTGTCGCGCAATCGCCGCTGGTGCTGGTGCTGACCGGGGCGATGTGGATTACCTATGCGGCCATCTACTTCCTCGCGACCCGCGTCTTCAAGCGCTCGCCGCAGGATGCCGCCGTGCTGACCCTGACCGTCGCGCTGCCTAACTACGCCGCGCTTGGCCTGCCTATTCTGGGCAGCGTGCTCGGCGAAGGCGCCTCCACCTCCCTCTCCGTCGCCGTTTCCATCGCCTGCGGATCGGTACTGATGACGCCGTTCTGCCTGCTGATTCTGGAACGTGAAAAAGCGCTCGCCGCCGGAGAGAACAGCGGCTCGACGCTGGCAATGCTGCCGGTTCTGATGTGGCGTTCGGTGAAAAAACCGATTGTCTGGGGTCCGCTGCTGGGGGTCGTGCTTTCAGCCATCGGTATCAAAATGCCGGATCTGCTGCTGGCCTCTATCAAACCGCTGGGCCTGGCGGCGACCGCCGCCGCGCTGTTCCTGACCGGGGTGATTCTGTCGGCGCGTAAGCTGCAGCTCAATGCGCTGATTGCCACTTCCACTATTGTCAAACTGCTGGTGCAGCCGTTTATCGCCTGGGGTCTGGTGATGCTGCTGGGGCTGCACGGCTCTATCGCCATTACCGCCATTCTGATGATTGCGCTGGCGGCCGGTTTCTTTGGCGTGGTCTTCGGCAACCGCTTTGGCGTGCAGTCGCCGGATGCGGAAGCGGTGCTGCTGTTAAGCTCGGTTCTGTGTATTCTGTCGCTGCCGCTGTTTATCACCTTAACGTCAGGAATCTAACGATGTCATCAACGCCGCGTCCTCATGATTTAGTCTGGTTGAATAATGCCGCCGCGCTGGAGGCGATTGAGGAGTCCTGGGTCGCGCAGCACTGGCGTATTAGCCTGCCGGTGGTGGTACGACGCGACGTTGATGCTAACGCCCGCATTCCGGTGGGCGTACGGGGGATGAAGCGCGATCAGCGGGCCGCAGCCTGGGTACAGAGGGAAAATATCGTCCGTACCGTCAGCCCGGAAACCCTCGCCGATCGCCAACAGCTCCTGCGCTCGCCGTTTGTCTCCCAGCCGCCGGTACAGGCGGCGATATCACTGACCTTACACCCCTGGCCGTGGCGCTGGGGCATTACCGGCAGCACCGGCTACGCGCTGGCCACCGAGATTCCGGTGCTTCACGCCGCCAGCGATCTCGATCTGCTGATCCGCGCGCCGCAGCCGATCGCACGCGAAGCGCTGCTCGCCTGGCAGTCCCGCGTCGCGCAGCTGCCCTGCCGGGCGGATACCCAGGTCGAAACGCCCGCAGGGGCTTTCGCGCTAAATGAGTGGCTGCGCGATGGCCGCGTCCTGCTGAAAACGTCCCGCGGCGCGCGCCTGACCGCTGCGCCGTGGAACAGGGAGGAAGCATGAAAATTCTCTTTACCTTTCCCGGTCAGGGAAACCAGCGGCCGGATATGCTCGCCGCGCTTCCCGACCGCCAGAATATCCTCGCTGAAGCGCGAACCGTGCTCGGCGATGAAGTAGACCATTTAGATACCGCCGCCGCGTTAAAACATACCCGTGCGGTGCAGCTGTGCCTGCTGATCGCAGGCACAGCCTGGGCGCGGGAGCTGCAGCGTCAGGGAGTAAATCCGGACATGGTCAGCGGCCTGTCGATAGGGGCTTTCCCGGCGGCGGTGATGGCCGGCGCGCTGGATTTCACCGACGCCCTGCGGCTGGTGGCGCTGCGCGGCGATTTAATGGAGCAGGCTTATCCTCACGGCTACGGGCTGACGGCGATTATGGGCCTGACGCTCGACCGCGTGGAAAAGCTGATTGCCGACAGCGACCTCTATATTGCCAACCTGAACGCGGAAACGCAGATTGTCATTGCCGGACGCGACGACGAGATGGCCCGCGTGGCCCGGCTGGCGCTGGCGGCTGGCGCCGGTAAAGCACAGCGGCTGGCGGTCAGCGTACCTTCCCACTGCGCGCTGCTGGATGAACCGGCGGCTAAGCTGGCAAAAGCGTTCACTGACGTCACGCTGCAGCGCCCGCGCTGCGCCTATCTGAGCGGCTCCACGGCGCGCGTTTTATGGGACCCGTTAAGCATTGCCGACGATTTGGCGCGGAATATGGCGCGAACCGTGCGCTGGCAGGAAGCGATGATCGCCGCTGATGAACGGGACGCGCGGCTGGCGATCGAGATGCCGCCCGGCGGCGTGCTGACCTGTCTCACCCGCCAGGCGGGCTGGCAGGGGGAGTGTATTGCGCTGGAGCGCAGCGGTATCGACGTTGCCCGTCACCTGGCGAACCGGCTTAACGGCTGAGGCTGCGGGCGTACATCCGCCCTTCTGCCGCCAGCGCCAGCAGGTCGGCGTCGCGCTCGCGATGGTGTGAGTAGACAATGGAGATCAGCTGGCGCATCTGATACGGCTCCGCCAGCTTCAGCAGCTGTACGTCGTTTTCATACACCTTTTTCATTCGTCCCGGCAGCAGCGCAAAGCCTACGCCCGCCTGCACCAGGCTAATCATCGAAAAGATATCGTTAACCCGGGTGACGATTTCAGGCTCGAATCCGGCCACCTGGAAGGCGTCCTGAAATCCGGCATAGGTGGCAAACCCTTCCGCCAGCGAAACAAACTTGCGCCTGGCGTAATCGCGCAGCTCGGCGGGAGCGGTGGTATCCAGCTGTTCCGTCGCCGGGGCGGCGAGGAAGATATCGTCCTCAAACAGCGGGACCACATCAAAAGCCGAATTATTGAATTCACCTTCGTTGGTGGCGATCAGGATCGCATCAAGCGCGTCATCTTCCAGCATATCCAGCAGCATCTGATTGGAGCCCATGGTGAGATCCAGCTCCAGCTCCGGCCGACGCAGCTTCATGCCCATAATAATGCGCGGCACGGTTTCAAGGGTCAGGGAGTAAAGCGTGCCGATGCGCAGCCGCCCCTGCCCGACGCCGGCTACTTTACGCGTCGCTTCCAGGCCGCGGGTCATCAGGCTCATAACGTCCTGACAGTACTCCAGCAGCGTCCACGCCGCCGGGAGCGGCAGCAGGTTGCGCCCTTTATGAATAAACAGCGGGCAGCCGACGCCCTCTTCCAGCGTATGCAGCGCCCGGTGGACGCTGACGCCGCTCAGCTGCATGGCCTCAGCGGTTCTGGCGATGTTCCCTTTCGCCATAAACATCATAAATACCGACAGCTTGCGGAAGGTGATGTCCTGATTAATGTCGTCTTTCATTGCCCTGGGCTCCGCGTTTCGGTCTTCATTAGCATTTTCTTTCGTGATTTCAAGACAGTATAACCACAATTAACGAATGAAGGATTAGCCGGAAGGGGGATATCAGCGCGGGGGGAGAGATTAGAGCAATGTCACGTTTTCGCCGGGGCAGCGAAGAGAGGCCAGTAGGCCCGGTGAAGCGTCAGCCGCCACCGGGCAATGTCAACGACGTGGGCTTACAGCGCCATATCGTGCTGCGGCGACGTTTCCGCCTTCGGCTCTGCCGGTTTGGCGGTCATCACCGGCGCGGTGGCGTTCATCTCAATCACCGGCGGTTTGGTCAGCTGCAGCGCCGCCGCGGTATCATCCCAAACCTGCTGGGTCAGCGCGACGTTGCCGTTCAGCTTCTGGCCGTAGCTCGGGACGATATCGTGAATACGGCGCTGCCATTCCGCTGAATGGAACTGCTCAGGGAACATCTGCTTAAGAACGTTCAGGGTAATCGGCGCGGCGGTAGAAGCCCCCGGCGAAGCGCCCAGCAGCGCGGAGAGGGTTTTCTGCTGATCGACCACCACTTCGGTACCCAGCTTCAGTACGCCGCCCTTCTCTGCATCTTTTTTGATGATCTGCACGCGCTGACCGGCCTGGATCAGCTTCCAGTCCTCTTTACGCGCGCCAGGATAATACTCTTTCAGCGCCGCAAAACGGTCGTCGTCGCTCAGCATCACCTGGCTGATGAGGTATTTCACCAGATCGAAGTTGTCCAGACCTACGTGGGTCATCGGCAGGACGTTATCGGTGGTGGTGGTGCTAAGCAGGTCGAAGAACGAACCGTTTTTCAGGAATTTCGTCGAGAAGGTGGCGAATGGCCCAAACAGCACCACGCGCTTGCCGTCGAGGAAACGGGCATCAAGATGCGGGACCGACATCGGCGGTGCGCCTACAGAGGCCTGACCGTAAACTTTTTGCTGGTGCGCATTGGTCACCGCCGGGTTTTCGGTCATCAGGAAAGAGCCGCCTACCGGGAAACCCGCATAGTTATCCGCTTCCGGAATACCGGTTTTTTGCAGTAATTTCAGCGCGCCGCCGCCGGCGCCGATAAATACGTATTTCGCATCGATCGCCTGCTCTTCACCGCTATTAACGTTTTTAATCGTCACGTGCCAGGAATTATCGGCATTGCGTTTAAAATCGGTGACTTCTGAAGAGGTCTGCAGCGTGAAGTTATTATTTTTCTTCAGGCTACCGATCAGCTGGCGGGTTATTTCCCCATAGTTAACGTCGGTACCCACCGGAGTCCAGGTTGCCGCAACGCGCTGCTGCGGATCGCGCCCTTCCATCACCAGCGGCGCCCACTGTTTTATTTGCGCGTGATCGGTGGAGAATTTCATCCCCTGGAATAAGGTCGTTTGCTGCAGCGCGGCGTAGCGTTTTTGCAGATAATCAACGTTATCTCCCCAGACGAAACTCATGTGCGGCGTGGAGTTAATAAAAGAGTGCGGATCGTGCAAAATGCCGCGTTTGACCTGCGCCGTCCAGAACTGGCGGGAGATCATAAACTGTTCGTTAATATCCAGCGCTTTGCTGACGTCGATGGTGCCGTCCGGGCGTTCCGGCGTATAGTTCAGCTCCATATTCGCGGAGTGCCCGGTACCGGCGTTGTTCCAGCCGTTAGAGGATTCCAGCGCGACGCCATCCAGCTTCTCAACCATCACCTGTTTCCAGTCCGGCTGTAATTCCTGCAGCCAGGTCCCCAGCGACGCGCTCATAATACCGCCGCCAATCAGCAGGAAATCGGTTTTTTTCGAGGTATCGTCATTTGCGAAGGTCGCCGAGCTGACGAACATCGCTAATGCGGTCATAGATATAATCGTATTTTTAATTGCAGGCATAATAGAAATATCACATAGCACAAGTGTAATAAGAGCGTGCATATTAACGCACTTTTACTTTATTTTAAAATATCATTTACACATCCGCACACATAGCTAATTATTGTTAACCTGGTTTTTTAACTTAAAAAAGTAAATTCCTCGCCAGCAGCAATAAATACGCCTTGCGATGGCCATTTTCAGAAGGGGAATTAAACCCGGGTAAGCGGATGAAGAGTATGGAATAACGATGCTGTGTATGACCAGATTATTTTGCGTTATCCGGCGCGTATTGTGGAAATACGCGCCGTCGGGTTAAGTTCAGGCAACCGTCTGCGCCGCGCGTAGCGCAATCCGCAGATGATCGTTATGCTCTGCCAGCAGCTCGCGCGCCTGCCAGGCATCCAGCCCGCTGAGGAGCATGAGTATTGCCGTCCGGCAGTGCTGATTGCAGCTGGCCAGCGCGGCTTTGGCCTCGCTGCGCGAGCCCCCCGTCGCCGCCATCACGATCGCTATCTGCCGCTCGGCCTCGTGCGGCGTATTGGCCTGCAGATCGACGCGCAGGTTTTCATAAACCCGTCCTTCGCGAATCGCCAGCCCGGTGGTCAGCATCGTCAGGATCTGCCGCTGCGCGATGCGCGCTTTCGGATTCCCGAAACCCGCCACCGCTTCCGGCCCGGTTTGCGGGGCGATAATGATATCCGCCAGCTGCGCGGCTTCACTGGTGGGCTGCTGCGTCACAACCGCAATCGGCGCCCCCAGCGACCAGGCGTGGCGCATCGCGCCCCAGACCCACGGCGTTTTGCCGCTAACCGTCAGCGCCAGCAGCATATCCTGGTTGCTGAATCGTAGAGCCTCAAGTTCGAAAGCCCCAAGATCGTAATGACTCGCGGCGGTTTCCATCTCCTGCCGCGCGGCGGTCGCTCCTCCGGCGATAAGGGCGACAAGCGAATGTTTTCCCTCCGGGGTAAATTCATTCACCGCCTGCGCGGCGGCTTGACCCGATGCCCCGGCCCCCACAATCACCAGCCGCCCTCCCCGGCTGAGCGTCGCCGTCGCGTTATCCATTAGGCGCGCGATCGCCGGCAAACAGGCCTCAACGGCATCGGCAATCCGCTTATCATCCTTATGCAGCAGCGTCAGCATATCGAGGGTGGCAAGACTATCAATATGGGTGGTTTCAGGGTGGCGTCGTTCCATCATTGAAGCGGTTGGCTTACTGCTCATAAAAACCTCCATTTAAACGCGAAAGAACCTTCCGGGACGAAAGCGCAGGCCTGAGGCAAACCCTTTCATTGACCATGGCTATTAATGGCAGTGTAAAGCTTAAGCGACGCGCTTTACCGCCACCGGAGTCACAGTTTTCATCCCCCTGAAGCCATTCAGCTGCCGATTGGTCGTTATCCAACCAGCGGCGCGTTCGGCGCGCCGAGGTTGCGAGGCGAGGCCAATGCGCTATTAGCGCAACGTCAGGCCGCCATCCACGACATACTGGCTACCGCTCACGAAGGACGCCGCGTCGGAAAGCAGAAACAGCGCCACATCAGCCGCTTCAGCCGCCGTCCCCTGGCGGTGAAGCGCCAGGCGGCTCACCACCGAGGCTTCAAATTCGCGGCGCACCTCGTCGCGCATAAAATGGCGAAATGGGGTGTCAATCGGGCCGGGAACCAGCGCGTTAACGCGGATATTTCGTTCCCCTAACGCCGAGGCCCAGCAGCGGGTTAACGAAATCAGCGCGCCTTTGGTCGCCGAATAGAGGCTTGCCGCCGCGGCCCCTTCATGAGCGGAAGTGGACGCCGTCACCACCACCGAGGCTCCCGCATTAAGCTTTCCGGCGAGCGCCGCCATCTGGAGAACCGGCCCGCGCACGTTGGTCGCCATCATGCGATCAAAGGCCGCGGCATCCACCTGCGACAGCTCCCCAACCGCTGCGTATCCGGCGTTGAGCCAGAGGCCATCAAGCCCGCCGGATGAATCGATCGCCTCGGCCAACGCCGCGCCGGTCAGCGGATCGCTGGCATCATTGTCAATGACCCGCGCCCGATCCGATAGCTGCCGGCGAAGAAACGCCAGCCGTCCGGGATCGCGCCCGGTGGCGATCACCCAACCGCCTTCGCTATCGATGCGCTTTGCCCCGGCAAGCCCGATTCCGCTTGTCGCACCGGTGATAAGAACTCTTTTTGCGCTAAATCTCGCCATGGTCATTGCCCCTCTCTGCGTAATCACATTTATCAGGATGGTAACCAGCGAAGAACCGTTTGATAATACCAGTATTATCAATATGACTGTTTGGGGTAATAGCCATAATGCGCGGAAGTGATTTTGCGGAATTAAGAGCCTTCGCGATGGTCGTTGAGCAAGGCAGTTTTACCCGGGCGGCGGCGCATCTCGGCGTCACGACCTCCACCTTAAGCGCAACCATCCGGCGTCTCGAGGAGCGCATCGGCGTACGTTTATTACACCGGACAACGCGCAGCGTCGCGCCGAGCGAGGCCGGCCAGCGCATGATGCAGCGGCTGGCTCCTGCGCTGGCGGCGCTGGAAGACGCGGTTACCGATGCCCGGACGGCCAGCGCGCCCGCGGGCCGCCTGCGCCTCAATGTGTCGCGCATCGCCGCGATTCATTATCTGGCGCCGCTGCTGGGCGGATTTATGCAACGCTATCCCAACATTGAGCTGGATATTGTTACCGACGATGCTTTAGTCGATATCGTTTCTTCCGGTTTTGACGCCGGAATTCGTCTCGGTGAAAAGCTCCATCAGGATATGGTTGCCGTCAGGCTGAGCGGCGACCTTGAAATGAAAGTCGTCGCCTCTCCGCACTATCTGGCGCAAGCGCCGCAGCCGAGAAAGCCGCAGGATTTGCTACAGCACCCCTGTCTGACTTATCGCAGGCCCAGCGACGGCAGCGTTTATCGTTGGGAGTTTCAGCGCGACGGCGAACGCTACGAGATTGCGGTCAAAGGGCCGATCGTCGTCGATGAACCGGCCATGCTGACGCCGTTAGCCCTCAAGGGCATCGGTATTGCCTATCAGTTTGCCCATCAGGTCGATCCCTGGCTGGAGACAGGCCAGCTAGTCCAGCTATTGAAAGAGTGGACCCCGGCATTTCCCGGGTTTTACGTTTACTACCCCAGCCGTAAGCAGATGGCATCGCCGCTGCGGGCGTTTATTGACTATCTGCTGGCCGTCGGCGGCAAATCGCGTCCGCCAGAATTGCCGTCTGGCTGATTTTGCTTTTATTACGCGGCTTTATGAAAACCGCGCATTCAGCGATAATACGCCTCTATCCGTTTTCTCCCGGGGTCGGTATGAATGAATTCGCGCAGCAGCCCGCGCGTAAACGCGCAATGAGCATGAAGCTGAGCACCGCCGTGACCTTAATGATCGGCAGCGTCATCGGTTCAGTACTGATTCTGGTCTATGCCCTGTGGTTTATGCAGATTAGCGGCGCCACCCGCGACGGCGTGAAAGATACGGCGCTGGCGGTGGCGCGGACGCTGGCCGACACCCCGGAAGTCAAGCGCGGCCTGACGCTGCCGCCGGACAGCGGCATTATTCAGCCGCTGGCGCTGGCCGTCACCCGGCGCAATGGCCTGCTGTTTGCCGTCGTCACCAATATGGACGGCATTCGCTACTCGCATCCCAATAGCCAGATTATCGGCAAACCTTTTATCGGCGATGACATCCGGCCCACGCTGGCGGGCAAAGAGAACGTTGCCGTCAACCACGGCGTGCTGGCTCCGGCGCTGCGCGTCTTCACCCCGGTGTTTGACGATAGCCGCCGGCAAATCGGCGTGGTGGCGATTGGCATTTCGCTGAGCAAAGTCGATACGCAGATCGCCGCCAGCCGCTGGGATGTGATTCTGACCGTGCTGTTCAGCGCGCTCGTGTGCGCCGTCGGTACATGGAGCCTGGTTCGCGGCCTGAAGCGCGTCCTGCTGGGCCTTGAGCCGCAGGAGATCTCAACGCAGTTCCAGCAGCGCCAGGCGATGCTGCACTCATTAAAAGAGGGCGTCGTGGCGGTGGATACGGACGGCAAGGTGACGCTGATTAACCCCGCCGCGCGCGACATTCTGTTTAACGGCCCCGGGAACGATATCGCGCAAACGCCGCTGCTGGCGGATTTGCAGGAAGTGCTGCAAACCGGCGAGCCGATTTACGATCGGGAGCTGGGCTGTAACGGTCTGCTGCTGATCAGCAACACGGTCCCCGTCCGCGACGAGGATGACGTGGTCGGCGCCATCAGCACCTTCCGTGACAAAACCGAAGTCAGCCAGCTGCTGCAGCGGCTTGACGGGATGGTGAACTATGTGGACGCCCTGCGTACCACATCCCATGAATTTATGAATAAGCTGCACGTGATCCTCGGCCTGTTGAATATGAAAAGCTACGATAAGCTGGAAGAGTACGTGCTGCAGACCGCCCACACCTATCAGGCGGATATCGGCGAAATCCAGCACCGGATTAAATCACCGGTAGTGGCAGGCTTTTTGATCGGTAAAATTCAGCGCGCTAAGGAGCGGGGTTTTACCCTCACTCTCGCCGATGAGAGCCTGGTGCCGGACTGCCCGAATGAAAAACAGGTCACCGTACTGGTTACGGTTCTGGGTAATTTAATCGAGAACGCGCTGGATGCCATGAGCGGCCAGGCCGAAGGCGAAGTCGGCCTGCTGCTGCATTACCAGAACGGCTGGTTAAGCGGCGAAGTCAGCGATGATGGTCCCGGTATCCCGGAAGCGTTTATCGATGATATTTTTAATAAAGGCTTCTCCACCAAAGGCGAAAACCGCGGCGTCGGGCTGTTTCTCGCCAGCCAGCAGCTTCGCGAACTGGGCGGATCGCTGGCCGTGGAATCCGAACCCGGCGTATTTACTCAATTTTTTGTTCATCTCCCGTGGGACAGTAAAAGGAAAAGTGCGTGATAAATGTATTAATTGTTGACGATGATGCCATGGTTGCCGAACTGAACCGCCTGTACGTGGGACGGGTCAGCGGCTTCCGCTGCAGCGGCACGGCGTCTACGTTGAGTAAAGCCAGGGAGATGATTAACGACAAGGATCTGGAGATAGACCTGGTGCTGCTGGATGTCTATATGCAGCAGGACAGCGGTCTGGATCTGCTGCCCGCCATTCGCGCGTCCGGACGGGCCATCGACGTGATTATGATTACTTCCGCCGCGGATGCCGCGACGGTTCAGGCCTCGATGCGCTACGGCGTGGTGGACTATCTGATCAAACCCTTCCAGTTTCCACGGTTTGAAGAGGCGCTCACCGCCTGGCGCGAAAAGCGTAAGCTGATGACCGGTCAACCCTATTATGAACAAGCGGATGTCGACCGGCTGCTGCACGGCGGCGTACCGGAAGCCGCTGACGCCCGCAAGTTGCCGAAAGGCCTGACGCCCCAGACGCTGCGCACCCTCTGTCAGTGGATTGATGCCCATCCGGACGTGGAGTTCTCCACCGACGAGCTGGCGGCAGCGGTAAATATATCCCGGGTTTCGTGCCGCAAATACCTGATTTGGCTGGCGCAAATTAATATTTTGTACACCAGTATCCACTACGGCGCCACGGGACGTCCGGTGTACCGCTACCACCTGATAGCGGAACAGTACGGCCTGCTTAAGCAGTACAGCCAGTAAGCCGGTAGCCGTCATCCAGCAGCTGAAAGCGGAAACGACGCTGTGAAGAGAGGATAACGTCGCGATTTTTAGTGACGAAAATCGCTTCGATATCCTCGCGCTGGCGCAGCGCCGCGCAGCCTTTCTCTACGCCAAGACCGTAGATCAGGGTGGTCCAGATATCGCCGTCCAGCGAGTCGGCGGAAATAATCGTTACGCTCTCCAGCTCGTTATCCAGCGGGTAGCCGCTGCGCGGGTCGAGAATATGGTGCCAGCGTTTGCCGTCCTGCTCGAAGTAGCGTTCGTAAATGCCCGAGGTCACCACCGATTGCCCCGCCACCGCAATGCTGCCAATCAGCGCATCCGCCGCTGAGTACGGTTTTTTCAGCCCGATTGACCATTCGCCCAGGGTATGGACATTGCCGCCGAGATTAATCAGCGCGGCGTTCACGCCCTGCTGCCGCAAATAGTCGCGCACCCGGTCGGCGATATAGCCTTTCGCGATGGCACCAAGATCGATCTCCATTCCCGTCCGCGCAAGGTAGACGCTGCTGGCGGCGTCATCGAGGATCACATCCTGAGCACGCGTTAACGTCAGGCGAGCGGCAATATCCTGCGGGGCGGGCACGCTCTGGCCCTGAAAACCAACGCGCCACAGCTTCACCAGCGGGCCGATCGCCAGGTTAAACGCGCTATCCCGCACCATGCTGGCGGCTTTGGCGCATTTAATCAGCGCATACACCGGGCGGCTCACCGTCACCGGATGGCGCCCGGCGGCATGGTTGATATCCATCACCTGGGAGTGCGCGCGGTTAACGGTGAAAAGATCTTCATAGCCTTTAATCAGCTGAAAGACGCGGGAGGCGAGCGGTTCATCATGAACGTAGAGCTTGAGGAGAATGGGCGAACCCATCAGTACGGCGGAGTAGCTGTAGACGCGGTTGTCGGACATATCGCACTCCTCAGAGAGATAAGAAGCCGGGCCGTCTATTTGCCAGCCCGGCGGGTGTCGCTGACGTTTAACCTCTGGCGCGTTTCGCCGCCTGATGGCCCGCGAGGGTCCCGAAGATAATGATATCGGCCACCGCGTTACCGCCGATACGGTTACCGCCGTGAATGCCGCCAACCACTTCGCCCGCGGCAAACGCGCCCGCAATCACCTGATGACCGGCATTCAGCACCGCGGTATCGGTGTTAATGGTCACGCCGCCCATCGTGTGGTGAACCCCCGGGGCGATACGAATCGCATGGTAAGGGCCTTCATTGATCGGCGCACGCAGCGCGGTGGTACGACCAAAGTCATCGTCATGCTGTTTTTCAACAAAGCCGTTGTAGCGTTCCAGCGTATTGAGAAAAGCATGGTAATCCATCCCCAGTTTCTCCGCCAGCTGACGCGGCGAGCTGGCGCTGGTGACGAAACCTTTAGCGATGTACTCATCGGCGGCTTTGTTTTTCGCCCGGACGTGCTCGTCAAAGACGATATAGGCGAAGTGCTCAGGCAGCGCGATAATCGCGGCGGAAACCTTATCGCGGGTCTCCATTTCGTTGAAGAAGCGGTTGCCCTGCGGGTTCACCAGTATCGCCCCGCCGCCGCGAATCGACTCGGAAATCAGGTACGAGGTTTGCTGCTCGACGGTCGGGTGAATCTGAATTTCACCCATATCCACGGTGCCCGCGCCGATGCGTTCAAGCAGCGCGATACCGCCGCCGGTCGCCCCTTTATGGTTGGTGGTCACAAAGCCCGCCAGATCCGGGCGGTATTTCACCACCATCGCGCTGTTGGCGCTGAAGCCGCCGGTAGCCACCACGATGCTCTTCGTCTGTACCACAACGGATTCGTTTTCATCGGTGAGCAGGCGCACGCCGCTCACCTCATCGTCGGTCATCAGGATCTCTTCCACCGACGTATCCAGCAGGACATCGATACCGCGTTTGGTGATGTTACGCACCAGGCCGCTGATCAGGTAGCCGCCGACCGCCGACCCGTCACGCGGACGGTGGGTGCGGTCGATGCTCATCCCGCCGGTAGTGGTGATATCGTTAAGCATAATACCGCGACGCGCCAGCCACTCAATGGCCTCCGGCGCATTCTCCACGAAGCGGCGCAGCAGCTGCGGGTCGTTTTTGTTCTTACCGCCTTTCAGCGTTTCCTGGTAAAACAGCTCTTTGCTGTCTTCAATACCTTTCACGCGCTGGAAGCGGGTCTCTGCGGCGTTCATCCCGGCAGAAGCTTTAATGGTGTTACCGCCGATGGTCGGCATTTTTTCAACGATCAGAACGCTCGCGCCTTCATCGTGTGCCTGAATCGCGGCCGCCAGACCGGCTCCGCCGCTGCCGACCACCACCACATCGTAGCTTTTCGGCGCCGCATCGCCCGCGCCCTCTTCGGCGGCCAGCGCTTTACTGGACTTCAGCATCGCTTTGGAAACCGCCTTTTTCACCGCTTCGCTCTGGCTGGTTGCGCCGGAAATCGCATCCACGTGCGGGGTGTTGGCGCTGAGGATCCGCTCGCGGATCTCTTCAAAGCTGGTGGTGAACTCGACGGTCTGTACCGGGCTTGCCGCCAGCGCGATATCGGCAATGCGGTCGTTTTCCAGGCTGACGTTGATCACCAGCTCGTTAGCGTCGTCCTGAACGGTTTCGACGAACATCCCCGGTTTGAATTTGGCATCGCCCATGCTCATATCGCGGATCATCGCCTCCACCAGCGAGAAGCGCCACAGCGGTTCCGGGATGTTCAGCGCTTCGCGCTGGGTGCTGTCAATAAACAGCTCCAGATCTTCGCCAGCGGCAATGCGCGCCGTCCAGTCAGGATACGCGATACAGGCGCGGCCCACCGCCATCAGGTCGTAGCCGTGATCCAGACCCTGCTCGGCATCGGCCGCGTTCACTACCCCGCCCACGCCCATCACCGGCACCTGAGCCAGGGTTTCAGAGCGCATGGCGCAATATTTTTCAATCAGCGGCGTGGGATCGGTGGTATCGACAATCGAGGGTCGCAGCGTGGCGCCAACCGAGAAGTGGAGATAGTCGACGCCGCGGGCGGCCAGCTTTTCCAGCAGATACATGGTGTCAGCAAAACGGATTCCGGGGACTTCCATCTCTTCCGGGGAGAACCGGTAGCCGATAATAAAGGCATCGTCGGCGTACTGGCGGGCCATTTTGTGGGTGATGTCCAGTACCGCCAGCGGGAATTTCGCGCGATTATCGCGGCTGCCGCCCCATTCATCGTCGCGCTGGTTAGAGTTTGGCGAATAAAACTGCTGGATCAGATAGGTGTTCGCGCCGTGAATCTCGACACCGTCAAAACCGGCCTGAATGGCGCGGCGTACGCCTTCGCCAAACTTCGCGATCATGCCCTCGACTTCAGCGCCGCTCAGCGCGCGGGGGGTTGCTGCGCCATCGCGCGGCGCGGCAATCGCGCTCGGGGCCACCGGCTGGCGTCCGCCGATAAGCTGCGGGTCGACCATCCGGCCGCCGTGGTAGATCTGCAGAATCGCTTTTGACCCTTCCGCCTTGATGGCGGCGGCAATTTTCGCCAGGCCAGCCACTTTTTCATCATTATCGATACCGATGGCGCCGGGGAACGCCAGACCGTAGTCATCAATAAAGCAGCATTCAACGATAATGGTGCCGATACTGCCTGCGCGAGCGCGGTAGTACTCAACCAGTTCGCTGGTCACGGTACCGTCAAAATAACCGGTGCAGGTGGTCATCGGCGCCATTAACAGGCGGTTTTTAAGCTCAGTACCGTTCGGTAAAGTAAAAGGACGCAAAATTCGTGGATGACTGGTCATAATGACGCTCCAGATTTTAAATATTGAAAATTGAGAATTGGGTGACGGAATTGTTTTTGTTTGTATTTGGTAATCCCTTAAGTCATGCCAATAATATAGCGCTTTTTTTAGTTACCAAAATAATTACGTTAATTAAAAAACTATTTAATACCAACAATAACATCGATACCTCCTTTGTATTATTAATTAAATATAATTCGTTCACATAGTGGATATAACCAATAACAAATCTGAAACCATTTTTAACATGCATCGCCAGGAAGATATCAAAATAAAATGATAAAATTCAATAAGATAAATACATTATCAGTTCATGAAATCATTCGTGATTTAACATTAAGCCAAATTTCAGACAAATAAACACCTCACTAAACAGGGTTATTCGTAATAATAAAAAAGTGGCTAACAACCCGCTTTTTTTGATCTAAATCAATTGCAACGGCGCATGAAAGCGCAATATATAAATAACCCAATATTTTAATTTAACGCCCAACGAAGCGCGTTAAATAACAGTCAGCGCAATAACCAAAATCGACAATTAATAATTAAAGAAAGTTTTGCAACTAAAGAAATCGAACGGTTAAGCGATGACCAAACCCTATTTTTAACTACTTGCAGATACTCATTATGAAAGAGAAAAAGACAACCATACCGCCTGCCGGTGCAGCAACAAATGCTGCTTATAAACGTCTGCTGATGATGGCGATGCCCATTATCGTTGCCGTCTTACTCTTATTCGTCCCGGTGCCCGACGGCCTTCCCCCTTACGCCTGGCACTACTTTGCCATTTTTGTCGGCGTGATCGTCGGTCTGATCTTCGAACCGCTGCCCGGCGCGGTCATCGGTATTACCGGCGTGGTGGTGATTGCGCTGTGCAGCCAGTGGCTGCTGTTCAGCCCTGAACAGCTGGCCGCGCCAGGGTTCAAGCTTGCCGGCGCCTCCTTTAAATGGGCGGTGAGCGGTTTCGGTAACTCCACCGTCTGGCTTATCTTCGGCGCCTTTATGTTTGCCGCCGGCTACGATAAGACCCAGTTTGGCCGCCGTCTGGCGCTTATTCTGGTGAAGTACCTCGGCCGCCGCAGCCTGACGCTGGGCTACGCCATCACCTTCGCCGACCTGCTGCTGGCGCCGTTTACCCCCTCCAACACCGCGCGCAGCGGGGGGACTATCTACCCGATTATCGCTAACCTGCCGCCGCTGTACGGCTCTAAGCCTAACGACCCGAGCGCGCGCCGTATCGGCTCCTACCTGATGTGGGTGGCCATTACCGCCGCCTGTATCACCAGCTCGATGTTTCTCTCCGCACTGGCGCCGAACCTGCTGGCGCTGGCGCTGGTGAAAAGCATCGTCGGCATTAATATCTCCTGGGGCACCTGGTTTATCGCCTTCCTGCCGCTGGGTATCCTGCTGATTCTGGCAATGCCGCTGCTGGCCTACTGGTTCTACCCGCCGGAAGTGAAAGTCAACGATGAAGTGCCGCTGTGGGCCGCCCGCGAGCTGGAAAAACTTGGCCGCCTGTCGCGCAATGAAATTCTGCTGCTGGTCTTCGTCTGCTTTGCGCTGATGATGTGGATCTTCGCCGCCGAATGGATTGAACCGGCGCTGGCCGCCCTGCTGGTTATCGTGCTGATGCTGTGGACCGGCGTACTTTCGTGGAACGATATCACCAGCAACAAAGCGGCGTGGAATACCTTTGCCTGGTTCGCGACCCTGGTGGCGCTGGCCGACGGCCTCTCCTCCACCGGTTTTATCGCCTGGCTGGGTAAAGAAGGCGGCGCGCTGATGAGCGGCATCTCCCCGGGCGTCGCGACCGTCGTCCTGCTGCTGGCGTTCTATCTGCTGCACTACTTGTTCGCCAGCACCACCGCACACACCACCGCGCTGCTGCCGGCCATGCTGACTATCGCCTCCACCATTCCGGGGATGAATATGCAGGTGTTCGTACTGCTGATGGTGACCTCGCTCGGCGTGATGGGGATTATCACCCCCTACGGTACCGGCCCCAGCCCAATCTACTACGGCAGCGGCTATCTGCCGACCAAAGACTACTGGCGTCTCGGCACCATTTTCGGCGCCATCTTCCTGGCCGCCCTGCTGCTGATTGGCTATCCGTGGATGTCCATGATGTTCTGATTCATAACCGTCGGGCCGAACCCGGCGGTTTTACTCTTAGGGAGCAAAGCAATGTCGACTAAACCATTTGTCTATCAGGAAGCCTTTCCGCTAGCAAAAGATCAGACTGAATACTATCTGCTGAGCAAAGAGCACGTGTCCGTGGCCGAATTTGAAGGCCAGGAGATCCTCAAAGTAGACCCTCAGGCCCTCACCCTTCTGGCACAACAGGCCTTTCACGATGCGGCGTTTATGCTGCGCGTTTCCCACCAAAAACAGGTCGCGCAGATCCTTCTCGACCCTGAAGCCAGCGATAACGATAAGTACGTGGCGCTGCAGTTCCTGCGCAACTCTGAAATCGCGGCCAAAGGCGTGCTGCCCACCTGCCAGGATACCGGCACGGCGATTATTATGGGTAAGAAAGGCCAGCGCGTGTGGACCGGCGGCGGTGATGAAGCGGCCCTCGCCCGCGGCGTCTATAACACCTATACCGAGGATAACCTGCGCTATTCGCAGAACGCCGCGCTGGATATGTACAAAGAGGTCAACACCGGGACTAACCTGCCTGCGCAAATCGACCTCTACAGCGTCGACGGCGATGAATATAAATTCCTCTGTATGGCCAAAGGGGGCGGCTCGGCCAACAAAACCTATCTGTATCAGGAAACCAAAGCGTTAATCACTCCGGCGAAGCTGAAAAACTATCTCGTTGAGAAGATGCGCACGCTCGGTACCGCCGCCTGCCCGCCGTACCATATCGCCTTTGTGATTGGCGGTACCTCGGCAGAAGCGACGCTAAAAACGGTGAAGCTGGCCTCTACCCACTATTACGACGAACTGCCGACCGAAGGCAACGAACACGGCCAGGCCTTCCGCGATATTCAGCTGGAGCAGGAACTGCTGGTGGAGGCGCAAAACCTCGGTCTCGGCGCGCAGTTCGGCGGCAAATACTTCGCCCACGATATCCGCGTCATCCGCCTGCCGCGCCACGGCGCCTCCTGCCCGGTGGGCATGGGCGTCTCCTGTTCGGCTGATCGCAATATCAAAGCCAAAATCAACCGCCACGGTATCTGGATTGAGAAACTGGAGAGCAACCCGGGTCAGTATATTCCCGAACATCTGCGCCAGCAGGGCGAAGGCAAGGTCGTCAGCATCGATCTTAATCAGCCGATGAGCGAGATTCTGGCCCAGCTTTCCGCCCATCCGGTCTCGACGCGTCTGACGCTCAACGGCACCATTATTGTGGCCCGCGATATCGCCCACGCGAAGCTGAAAGAGCTTATCGATAACGGTGAGGAACTGCCGCAGTACGTCAAAGATCACCCGATCTACTACGCCGGCCCGGCGAAAACCCCGGAAGGCTATGCGTCCGGCTCCCTTGGCCCCACCACCGCAGGCCGCATGGACTCTTACGTCGACCTGCTGCAATCCCACGGCGCAAGCATGGTGATGCTGGCCAAAGGCAACCGCAGCCAGCAGGTCACCGATGCCTGTCACAAACACGGCGGTTTTTACCTCGGCAGCATCGGCGGTCCGGCGGCGGTGCTGGCGCAGCAGAGCATCAAGAGCCTGGAGTGCGTGGCCTATCCTGAACTGGGGATGGAAGCCATCTGGAAAATCGAAGTGGAAAACTTCCCGGCGTTTATTCTGGTGGATGACAAAGGCAATGACTTCTTCCAGCAGATCCAGAATAAGCAGTGCGCAGGCTGTTCGCAGCAAAGAGGATGATATTACCCGCCCCTGGCGGCGGGTAACCGTCGAAGGCCGTCGCATGACGGCCTGAGATGAGCGACAAACCTGCCTGGCGGCTATACGGCATCCATCTCTTCAAATACCTGCTGCGCCAGATGCATCGTGGCGTTGGCGGCGGGCAGGCCGCAGTAGAGCGCGGAGTGCATAATCAGCTCTTTCAGCTCATCGCGGGTGACGCCGTTATTAAACGCCGCGCGCAGATGCATTTTCAGCTCTGCTTCGCGGTTCAGCGCAATCAGCATGGCGATGGTGATCATGCTGCGGGTATGATGATCGAGCCCCGGCCGGGTCCAGGTCTCTCCCCAGGCGTAGCGGGTAATAAAATCCTGGAACTCTTCATTCAGCGGCGTCAGCTTTTCCAGCGTCTTATCGACGTGAGCATCGCCGAGCACCTTCCGCCGGACCTCCATTCCCCGCTGATACCGCTGTTTATCGTCCATGCTTTTCCCCCTGAACAAAACCCAGCAGCGCCGAGCTGAACGCCTGCGGCGCTTCGATATTCGATAAATGCGAAGCCGCCAGCACGACGACTTCAGAGACCGGGATCTGCTGATGCAGGAAGTTGGCGTCCGCCACCGTTGTGACAGGGTCACTTTCTCCGGCGACGATCAGCACCGGAATCGCGATCTGCGCGACCTCTCCACGCAGATCGGCGGCGGCCAGCGCTTCGCAGCAGGCCGCATAGCCTTCAGCATCGATATGGTTCAGCTGGTGACACAATGCTTCCACCACTTCCGGCGCCTTCTGGCGAAATGCGTGGGTAAACCAGCGGTCCGCGGCGCCTGCGGCGACCACTGCCATCCCTTCCTGACGCACCGTGCGGGCGCGCGACAGCCAGCCGGCCTGGTCGCCAATACGCGCAGCGGTGTTGGCAACGACCAGCCCCTGAAAACGTTCAGGGGCAAAGCGCCCCAGCCACAGGCCGGTCAGGCCGCCCATTGAAATCCCGCAGAACCAGGCTTTAGCGATATTAAGATGATCGAGCAGCGCAATCACATCTTCGCCGAGCTGCGCCAGCGTCACTTTACCGTTTTTACGGGTGGCACCATGGCCGTGGGTATCGTAGCGCAGCACGCGAAAATGCTGCGTTAACGCCTCAAGCTGCGGCTGCCACATCGCCCGGGTAGTGCCCAGCGAGTTAGAGAGAACGATGACCGGCGCGTCTTGCGGCCCATCTATCTGATAATCAACATTCATAACGTTGCTCCTTATAGCGCGCCACAACCTGGCGCACGAAGAGTGCTGAGCTGCCGGTCGCCGTTGTCGGGTCCAGCAGTTGGGTTAAGCGGCTGGCGGAGAGATGCTCGCTCACCAGCGGATCGGTTTCCAGCACGCTTAACAGCGAACGTGACTCATCCAGCGCCTGGCGACACAGCGCCTCAACCCGGTGATGAGCCTCGGCTTTGCCGACAAACTCCGCCAGCGCCAGAGTGACGGCCTCGGCCATAATCAGGCCATGGGTGATATCGAGGTCGGCGCGCATCTTATGCGGGAAGACCTGCATGTCGCGGACCAGCGTTTCGCTCTGCGCCAGCGCGCCGCCGGCGAGGGTTATCAGCTCCGGCAGCGTTTCCCACTCCGCCTGCCAGCCGCCCAGCGCCCGCTCGTGCTGCTGGATCTGCCCGGCATAGAGCGTTGCCACCAGCCCGGGCGTACGCTGGGCGGCGGTCAAAATAGCGGCGCAGGAGATGGGATTGCGTTTGTGCGGCATGGTAGACGATCCGCCGCGTCCTTCGGCGACCGGTTCACCCACCTCTGCAACCTCGGTTTGCATCAGCAGAGAAAAATCATTGGCGAATTTACCCAGCGTGCCGCAGACGCCCGCGTACCATGCCCCCACCTCCAGCAGCCGGTCGCGCTGGCTGTGCCACGGCGCGTCCGGAAGCTGCAGGTCGAGAGTTTTCGCCAGCGCGCCGGCGATCCGCGGCGCCTGCGTTTTAAGGGAATCGAGGGTGCCCGCCGCGCCGCCAAACTGCAGCGCCAGCACCCTTGAGCGCATCTCTCGCAGACGCACCTGCCAGCGCAGCAGCGCATCCAGCGTCCCGGCCAGTTTCAGACCGAAGGTGACCGGCAGCGCATGCTGCATCCAGGTACGTCCGGGCATCACCGTATCCTGATAGCGCGCCGCCTGATGGGCTAACGCGTCGAGCAGTTGCTGCAGCAGGGAGTCCGTTTCCGCCAGCGCGCCGCGCAGTTGCAGGATAAAGCCGGTGTCGATAGCATCCTGGCTGGTCGCCCCCCAGTGTACGTAGCGCGCCGCCGCGTCATCCCGTTGTTTAACCCGCGCGGTCAGCTGTTTGACCAGCGGGATCGCCAGATTCCCGGCGCTGGCGGCGGCCTGCCCCAGCGCGGAGAAGTCGATGTTTTCGTGCCGGCAACTCTCAATAATGGGATTAAGCGCCGCCTGCGGCACGAGGCCGCATTCGACCTGAGCGCGAGCCAGCGCGGCTTCAAAATCCAGCATCCCCTGTACCCGCTGCGCATCGCTGAACCAGGCGGTCAGCGGACTGGTGCGCATCATCGGGGTCAACAAACTCATTATGGCTCCTTAAACGCGTTCTATAATCAGCGCGATCCCCTGACCGACGCCGATACACATGGTGCACAGCGCATAGCGCCCGCCGGTACGGCGCAGCTGGTACGCCGCGGTCATTGCCAGACGGCCGCCGGAGGCGCCAAGCGGATGTCCGAGGGCTATCGCGCCGCCGTTAGGGTTGACGTGCGCCGCATCGTCGGGCAGACCCAGATCGCGCGTGACCGCCAGCGCCTGAGCGGCAAAGGCCTCATTCAGTTCAATGACGTCCATCTGCCCAAGCGTTAGCCCGGTTTGCGCCAGCACCTTACGTACCGCCGGCGCCGGGCCAAATCCCATAATACGCGGCGCCACCCCTGCCGTCGCGACGCCCACCACGCGGGCGAGCGGCTGTAAATCATTGGCGGCCAGCGCCTGCTCGCTGGCAAGCAGCAGCGCGCAGGCGCCGTCGTTGACTCCGGAAGCGTTACCTGCCGTCACCGTACCGTCGGCGCGCACAACGCCGCGCAGCCTGGCCAGCGCCTCCGCCGTGGTACTGCGCGGGTGCTCATCGCGGCTAAAGAGTAGCGGTTCGCCCTTACGCTGCGGCACCGAGACGGCAATCAGCTCGTCGGCAAAGCGTCCGGCCTCCTGCGCCGCCGCCGTACGCAGCTGGCTACGCAGCGCAAACGCATCCTGGTCCTCCCGCGAAATGGCGAAATCGTCCGCCACGTTTTCCGCCGTTTCCGGCATCGAATCCACGCCGTACAGCGCTTTCATCTGCGGGTTAATGAAGCGCCAGCCGATGGTGGTATCTTCCATCCGCATCGTGCGGCTAAAGGCGCTTTCGGCCTTGCCCATCACAAAAGGCGCGCGCGACATGCTCTCCACGCCGCCGGCGATCATCAGCTGAGTTTCGCCGCTTTTAATCGCGCGCGCTGCGATACCGATCGCATCAAGGCTGGAACCGCACAGGCGGTTTACGGTACTGCCCGGTACGCATTCCGGCAGACCGGCCAGCAGCAGCGCCATGCGCGCGACGTTGCGGTTATCTTCCCCCGCCTGGTTAGCGCAGCCGTAAATCACATCGTCAATACGCGCCGGATCGAGTCCCGGGTTGCGCTCCAGCAGCGCTTTCAGCGGCAGCGCCGCCAGATCGTCGGCGCGCAGGGTGGCCAGGGTACCGCCAAAGCGGCCGAACGGCGTCCGCACCGCATCACAGATAAATGCCTGATTCATCATAGGTTCCTTACGCGCTTTCCGCCAGTTGTGCAAAAGTCAGCGCCACCGGCGTGATGCGCTGCAGTTCCTCAAAAGAGAGGCCGTTAAAGATTTCCCGCACCACCGGGCCGCTTTCGCTGATATCGATGACCGCCAGGTCGGTATAGATACGGCTGACGCAGCCGACGCCGGTCAGCGGATAGGTGCAGTGCTCTACCAGCTTGCACTCCCCGTCGCGGGTCAGGTGATCCATCATCACGAAGACCTGACGAGCGCCAATGGCCAGATCCATCGCTCCGCCGACGGCAGGAATGGCGTCGGGCGCGCCGGTGCTCCAGTTCGCCAGATCGCCGCTGGCGGAAACCTGGTAGGCGCCAAGCACGCAGATATCGAGGTGCCCGCCGCGCATCATGGCGAAGGAGTCGCCGTGGTGAAAGTAGCAGCCGCCGTTGAGCAGAGTCACATACTCTTTCCCGGCGTTAATCAGCTCCGGATCCTCTTCCCCCGGCAGCGGTTTCGGCCCCATCCCCAGCAGGCCGTTTTCGCTGTGCAGGAAGATTTCTTTATCGGCAGGAAGATAGTTGGCGATGCGGGTGGGCAAGCCGATCCCCAGATTGACGTAAGCGCCTTCGGGAATATCGCGGGCCACGCGCTGGGCCATCTCATCGCGAGTCAGTTTTTGCATTAAGAGTTCCTCAGGCGCTTTTAGCGGCAATCAGGTTTTCCAGGGAGTAGACGCGCTGCACAAAAATGCCCGGGGTAATGATGCTTTCCGGGTCGAGATCGCCCAGGGGCACCAGCTGCGAAACTTCTACAATGGTGGTTTTCGCGGCGGTCGCCATAATCGGGCCGAAGTTGCGGGCCGCTTTGCGATAAACCAGGTTTCCCCAGCGGTCGCCCTGGTGGGCTTTGATCAACGCGAAGTCGGCCCTGATAGGGTATTCGAGCACGTAATGACACCCGTCGATTTCGCGGGTCTCTTTCCCCTCCGCCAGCGGCGTACCGTAGCCGGTGGGGGTAAACACCGCGCCGAGGCCAGCGCCTGCCGCCTGGATCCGCGCCGCGAGGTTGCCCTGCGGTACCAGCTCCAGCTCAATTTTGCCGCGGCGATAAAGGTCATCGAAAATCTGCGAATCAACCTGACGTGGGAACGAACAGATCATTTTTCGCACCCGACCGGCCTTCAGCAGCGCCGCCAGGCCGACTTCGCCGTTGCCCGCATTGTTATTGATAATGGTTAAATCACGGGCCCCCTGTTCTATCAGAGCATCTATCAGGTACGTCGGCTGCCCGGCGGGGCCAAAACCGCCAATCATTATGGTCGCCCCGTCGTGGATCCCGGCGATGGCATCACGTAGCGTCGACACGCTTTTATCAATCATCAGGTCGCTCCTGTATGTGCGGTAATCGCACTTTTATTCGTTGTTCGCACAAAATGTGACCCGCTTAACGATGCTGGTCAAGGGCGATAATCGAAATATGGTGCGATAATCGAACATCGTGTATGTTTAACGAAAGAATGTGATCGACGGCAAATACGGAGAAGAAAATGGAGAAGCATCCAGATGATTTACTGACGGGCGATAGCGATCCGTTTAAGGGCGATCCGAACTTTATGGCTTCGCTGGCGCGCGGGCTGGAGGTGATCCAGGCGTTTACTCCGCAGCGCCCGCTGCTCTCAATTTCGCAGATCAGCCAAAAGACCGGCATTCCGCGCGCGGCGGTGCGCCGCTGCCTGTATACGCTGAGCAAACTGGGCTTTGTTTACGCCGAAGATGGTAAAAATTTCCAGCTGCGACCGAAAATTCTGGCGCTGGGCCACGCCTGGCTTGCCTCCACGCCGCTGGCGCGTTCGGCGCAGCCAGTGCTGAAGCATTTAAGCGAAATGCTCAATGAGTCCTGCTCCATCGCCACTCTCGACGGCGACGACATTCTTTATATCGCTCGCGCGTCGAGTTCGCGCATTATGACCATCGATCTCGACATCGGCAGCCGCCTGCCCGCCTGGGCGACCTCCATGGGACGCGTGCTGCTGAGCTATCAGCCGGAGGAGAAGCTGAACGATATGCTGGGCCGGGTCACGATGATTCGCTATACCCCGCAAACCGTTGATTCGGTTGCAAAGCTGCGTACCGAACTTAAGCGCGTGCACCAGCAGGGCTACGCGCTTAACGATCAGGAGCTCGAGATGGGGCTGCGCTCGCTGGCGGTGCCGCTCTTTAACCCTCAGGGGCAGATTCAGGCGGCGCTGAACGTCGGCGTACACGCCGGGCAGGTCTCCACGCACGAGATGCTGGAGCGGGTGTTACCCGAGCTACAGAAAGCAGCCCGGGAACTGACGCTGTTGATGCGCTAGCGGCTATGCTTGGCGTGGCGCTCCCAGTTTTCCTGCTTTGCCTCCGCCGATTTCCGCAGGGCCACGTAGCAGGCGCCGCTGCCGCCGTGGTGCGGTAACGCCGCGCAGAACGCCTGGACTTCCGGGAGTTCCACCAGCCAGCGCGCCAGGTAGCTGCGAATAATATTGGCGTGCGCGTTATCGTCGCGCCCTTTGCCATGCACGATCAGCACATTACGCAGCCCCTCTTTTTGCGCCTGGACCACAAAAGCAAACAGATTCTGTCGGCACTTCTCCACCGGCTGGCGCAGCAGATTGAGGCTTGCCTGTTGGCCGTATTTGCCGCGCCGGAGCTTCTCCAGTACGCCGCTTTGCAGACCTTCCCGCTTAAACTCAAGGGCGGTTGCCAGCGGCACAATATCGAGATAGCCGGTGGTCAGAAAGTTATCCAGCTGCAGGGGATCAATCCGCTGCGCGGCGCGAGTATTGCGCGCGGGGTGCCAGTGAACGTCGTGATTATGTTTCAGAGGCTGAACGTCCTCCATGGCGCCAAGAAATAGGGATTTGTCGTCAAGGTTCATGCGCGCTCCTCCAGCTACTACCGGGTGGTTACTATAGCCGTCTCGCGGCGCCTCCTCAACGCGTTTAGCCACCTCTGCGCGATTATGGAAATAGTTGTCGGCTCTGACGACGAAACAGCGTGATTAATGACGCGGTTAAGGGCGTTTGCCGCGTATCGCGGCGCTGAATCAGAAAATAGGTGGCTTTGGGTAACGCTTCTCGAATGGGGATCATCACCAGCTTATCCGCCATCATCGGGTCGTTGCCAAGTTCGACCGGCAGAATGCTGAGAAAATCGCTTTTCACCACCAGGCTAATGCACGAAGAGAAGGTCTCACAAACGATATCCACCTTTGGCGCCAGTCCGGCCTGGTTAAACATCTCCTGCAGCTGTTTGAAGTAGCTGCCGCGCGGCGTCGGCATCGTCCAGTGGTGATCGAGCAGCTCGGTCAGTGAAGTGACGTGTGCCGCCGGGTGACCGGCGCGGGCGAATACCGCGAAGGGTTTCTCAAATAGCTTCTCAAAACTGAATTCATGATCGTAGGGGCCGGGATAGTAAGTATTGATGGTGAAATCCAGCTCACCCTGACGCAGTTCATTAATCATCGCCAGCAGCTGTCCTTCCATAATCCGCACCTTCACCAGCGGATGCTGCTGATGAAAGCGGCAAATAACCGAAGGCATCAGCGAACGCGCTACGCTGGCGCCAAGGCCGATATTAATCTGCCCGGCCTGCTCGCCCTGACGTTGCAGCAATTCATCCTGCGCCACCCGCAGCTCTTCCAGGATCAGGCTCGCATGTTGATAAAAACTTTCGCCATTTTCGGTCAACGCCACCCCCTGGCTACGGCGCACAAACAGCTGCGCGGAGAGCCCCTCTTCCAGCTCTTTAATCGCTTTGGTCAACGCCGGCTGCGAAATCGCCAACGCCCGGCTGGCGCCGCGAATACTTCCTTCGCGCGCGACCTCAACGAAGGCGCGAATGTGGTGAAATTTAATCTGAAATGACATGTTGTGAGTGATAACCAGTGTTTATCAGACAGAAGAAAATGACATCTACTGTAATCGATTGTGCTGTGGCAGGTTAAGGATGAGAGTGCATGAAAGTGATGGGTGATAAGTAAAGGCTATCACTTCGTGAACACCATCACAGTTTTTGCTTATAACGGGAAAGGTTATGCCGCAACTTTATGATTTCATCAACCAGCTGGCGCCAAAAATGACCGAATGGCGTCGCGATTTTCACCTGCATGCGGAATCCGGCTGGCTGGAGTTCCGCACCGCCAGCAAAGTGGCGGAAGTATTAGACGGTCTGGGTTATCAGCTGGCGCTGGGGCGCGACGTTATCGACGCCGATAGCCGTATGGGCCTGCCTGATGAAGAGACGCTGGCGCAGGCGTTCCAGCGCGCCCGCGCGCAGGGTGCGCCTGAACGCTGGCTACCGGCGTTTGAAGGCGGCTACGCCGGAGTGGTGGCGACCCTCGATACCGGGCGGCCGGGGCCGACGCTGGCGTTTCGCGTCGACATGGATGCGCTCGATCTCAACGAGCAGCATGACGATAGTCACCGTCCGCATCGCGATCGTTTTGCCTCCTGCAACGACGGCATGATGCATGCCTGCGGCCACGACGGTCACACCGCAATCGGGCTGGGTCTGGCGCACGTTCTGAAGGAGTATGCCGCGCAGCTCAACGGGACGATGGTGCTGATTTTCCAGCCGGCGGAAGAAGGTACCCGCGGCGCGCGCGCCATGGTCGCGGCGGGCGTACTTGATGAGGTGGATTACTTTACCGCCATTCATATCGGTACCGGCGTCCCTGCCGGCACCGTCGTCTGCGGCGGCGATAACTTTATGGCCACCACCAAATTCGATGTGCAGTTCAGCGGCGTCGCCGCCCACGCTGGTGGTAAACCGGAAGATGGCCGTAACGCGCTACTGGCGGCGGCCCAGGCCGCCCTTGCCCTGCACGCCATCGCGCCGCACAGCGCCGGGGCATCAAGGGTTAACGTCGGCGTCATGCAGGCCGGTACCGGACGTAACGTGGTTCCCTCCTCCGCGCTATTAAAAGTCGAAACCCGTGGCGAAACCGATGCCATTAACCAGTACGTCTTTGAGCGGGCTAAACAGGCGATCGCCGGCGCGGCGACCATGTATGAAGCCAGTTACCAGTTGCAGCTGATGGGCGCGGCCACCTCCAGCGCCCCGTCGCCGGCGTGGGTGGACTATCTGCGCCAGCAGACGGCCCAGGTCCCCGGCGTTAAACAGGCTGTCGATCGTATCGCTGCCCCGGCGGGTTCCGAGGATGCCACTCTGATGATGGCCCGGGTCCAGGAGCGCGGCGGTCTCGCCTCATACATGATATTCGGCACGGAACTGAGCGCCGGTCACCACAATGAAAAATTCGATTTCGACGAGAACGTGATGACCCTGGCCGTCGAAACGTTAGCACGCGTCGCCCTGAACTTTCCCTGGCAGCGAGGTGTGTAATGGAACACGTTTATCAATTTGTCGATGACGTTATTGAGGGGCGGCGCAACGATTTTTGCGCCATTGCCGATGATATCTGGGACCATCCGGAAACCCGCTTTCAGGAATTCTGGTCGGCTGCGCGTTTGGCCGATGCGCTGGAAGCGGAAGGCTTTCAATTGACCCGCAATGCCGGCGGGATCCCCAACGCCTTTATCGCCAGCTTCGGCGCGGGCCAACCGGTGATTGCCCTCCTCGGCGAATTTGACGCCCTGGCGGGGCTCAGCCAGCAGGCCCACTGCGCGGAACCCGCGTCTTCGACGCCGGGAGAAAACGGCCACGGGTGCGGGCATAATCTGCTTGGTACGGCGGCGTTCGCCGCCGCGGTCGCCGCCAGGAACTGGCTGCAGCAACAGGGCGGCGCCGGCACGCTTCGCTTCTATGGCTGTCCCGGCGAGGAAGGCGGCTCGGGGAAAACCTTCATGGTCCGCGAGGGGTTATTCGATGACATCGATGCCGCTCTGACCTGGCATCCGGAAGCCTGGGCCGGGATGTTCAGCACCCGCACCCTTGCCAACATTCAGGCGGCGTGGCGGTTTACCGGCACCGCGGCGCACGCGGCAAACTCGCCGCATTTGGGCCGCAGCGCGCTGGATGCCGTGACGCTGATGACCACCGGCAGCAACTTCCTTAACGAACATATTATCGAAAAAGCGCGGGTGCACTACGCCATCACCGATACCGGCGGCGTCTCTCCCAACGTTGTTCAGGCGCAGGCGGAGGTGCTGTATCTCATTCGCGCGCCGGAAATGGCCGACGCGCAGCAAATCTTCGCCCGGATCGAGAAAATCGCCCAGGGCGCGGCGTTGATGACCGAGACCCGCGTCAGCTGTCGCTTCGAAAAAGCCTGTTCCAGCTATCTGCCCAACCGCACGCTGGAAGCGGCGATGTATCAGGCGGTTTGCCATTACGGCACGCCGCCCTGGAGCGCGGAAGAGCGCGCATTCGCCGCCGAAATTCGCGCAACCTTGAGCGCGAACGATATCAATAACAGCCTGAAAAACATTGCCGACACCGGCGGCGAGGACGGGAAAGCGTTCGCCCGCCGCCACCGCGAAACGCGCCTGATCGATGAAGTGGCGCCGTGGGCGGCAACGGACAACATCCTTGCGGGCTCTACCGACGTCGGCGACGTGAGCTGGAAGGCCCCCATGGCCCAGTGCTTCAGCCCCTGTTTTGCCGTCGGGACGCCGCTGCACTCCTGGCAACTGGTGAGCCAGGGCAGAACCTCCATCGCCCACAAAGGGATGCTGCTGGCGGGGAAAGTGCTGGGCGCGACGGCCATTCGTCTGTTCAGCGACAGGGCGTTACTGACCGCCAGCCAGCAGGAACTGGCGCAGGTCTTAGCCGAAAGGCCCTACCGGTGCCCCATTCCACAGGAGATCAACCCTTCGATTTTAAAATAATAAAAGCCCCCTGGATGGAGTACGGCAACGCGGTAATCGCCAAAAAAATAACGGCTGACACGCCCAGGGGTAAAGAGACAACCAACACAACAACGACAACTGAGGAACGCCCATGAGTATGTCATCCATACCGTCGCCTTCCCCCACCGGTAAGCTTTATGGCTGGGTTGAAAAAATAGGTAACAAGGTCCCGCATCCGTTTTTACTGTTTATCTATCTGATTGTGGCGTTAATGGTCGCCACCGCCATCCTGTCGGCGCTGAACGTCGGGGTACAGAACCCCACCGACGGCTCGCGAGTGGTGGTGAAAAATTTGCTTAGCGTTGAAGGATTGCACTGGTTTTTGCCGAACGTCATTAAGAACTTCAGCGGTTTCGCGCCGCTGGGGGCCATTCTGGCTCTGGTGCTGGGGGCCGGTTTTGCGGAACGAGTGGGCCTGCTGCCTTCGCTGATGGTGAAAATGTCATCCCACGTTAGCGCCCGTTACGCCAGCTATATGGTGCTTTTTATCGCCTTCTTTAGCCACATCTCTTCCGATGCCGCGCTGGTGATTATGCCGCCGCTGGGCGCCCTGATGTTCCTCGCCGTCGGCCGCCACCCGGTTGCCGGGCTGCTGGCGGCCATCGCCGGCGTCGGCTGCGGCTTCACGGCCAATCTGCTCATCGTCACCACCGATGTCCTGCTCTCTGGCATCAGCACCGAAGCGGCAAAAACCCTTGACGCCTCGCTCCACGTCAGCGTGATTGATAACTGGTATTTTATGGCAACCTCAGTGATCGTTCTCACTCTGGTTGGCGGATTGATTACCGATAAACTGGTGGAACCGCGGTTAGGGCAATGGCAAGGCAACAGCGATGAAACGCTGCAGACGTTGACGCCGGAACAGCGCTTCGGCCTGCGCGTGGCCGGCGTGGCCGCGCTGTTATTCGTGGCGGCGATCGCGCTGATGGTCGTGCCGGAAAACGGTATCCTGCGCGATCCCATCAAGCATACCGTGATGCCTTCGCCGTTTATAAAAGGGATCGTCCCGCTCATTATCTTTTTCTTCTTCGTCGTTTCACTGGCCTACGGCATCGCCACCGGCAAAATTCGCCGCCAGGCCGATCTGCCTCAGCTGATGATTGAGCCGATGAAAGAGATGGCAGGTTTTATCGTGATGGTCTTCCCGCTGGCCCAGTTCGTCGCCATGTTCAACTGGAGCAATATGGGGAAATTTATGGCCGTCGGCTTGACGGATCTGCTGGAGAGTGCGGGAATGAACGGCGTACCGGCGTTTGTCGGCCTGGCGCTGCTATCCGCCTTTTTGTGTATGTTTATCGCCAGCGGTTCGGCAATCTGGTCGATTCTGGCGCCGATTTTCGTGCCGATGTTTATGCTGCTGGGCTTTCACCCGGCATTCGCGCAGATTCTGTTTCGCATCGCCGACTCATCGGTGCTGCCGCTGGCGCCGGTATCGCCGTTTGTGCCGCTATTTCTCGGCTTCTTACAGCGCTACCGGCCCGACGCTAAGCTTGGAACCTACTACTCGCTGGTCTTGCCTTATCCATTAATATTCCTTGCCGTCTGGCTACTGCTGCTGGTTGGCTGGTACCTCGTGGGGCTGCCCATCGGACCGGGTATTTATCCGCGATTACCTTAACGTCGCGACAGGCCAGGGAAGGCCACAAAAACGTTAACGCCAGGTCGTGCGGTTACTGATGACTTTATACAGTCCTTCAATCGCCAAAGCGATCAGATGAATTACTAAGCCGCTGATAATCACAATTACAACGCCAGTCATCATATATTGCATATCACCACCTTTGTTGGTAAAAACCCGCGCAGAAACGCCGGGAAATCATGGACTCAAGGAAAGCCAGTCTGTTTATCTGCCGCGCCGGATGGTTGCCGGTGAATTCGCCGCCGGATAAAGGTAGCAAAATCGCCTTGCCAACGCGTCTGCGAGTGAATGTAAAAATAAACATCGCTTTCCTCACCTCATAATTAATAGTCCATGCTGACCCTGTTTGTTGACCTTTTCGGAGTATGGTTTGCCCACATCGCGTCGTGCTATGGTGATGCCCTGCCAAAATAACCTCGCTGAAGGAGGACCGATGCTCACGCTGTTGCAAGATAAAATTGACACCCCGCTGGGGCCGCTGTGGGTGATTTGCGATGAGCAGTTTAACCTGCGGGCCGTTGAGTGGGATCAGCACCGCGACCGCATGGAACAACTGCTGGATGTGCATTATCGCCGTGAAGGCTACCAACGCGTTGATTCGCGTAATCCCGGTAACCTGAGCCGTAAGCTTAGCGATTACTTCGCGGGCGATCTCGCCGTTATCGACACCTTACCTACCGCCACCGGCGGGACGCCGTTTCAGCGGGAAGTCTGGCAAACGCTGCGCACCATCCCCTGCGGCCAGGTCATGCACTACGGTCAGCTCGCGGAGGCGCTGGGACGTCCGGGCGCGGCGCGCGCCGTGGGTGCCGCCAACGGTTCAAATCCTGTCAGTATTGTGGTGCCCTGCCACCGGGTGATCGGGCGTAACGGCACCATGACGGGTTACGCCGGCGGCGTGCAGCGAAAAGAGTGGCTATTGCGTCACGAAGGCTATCTGCTCCTTTGACCGTAAGTGCCTTTTCTGGAATCTTCCGGTAATTTTACAATCCAATATCGCCAGATAACTTATTCATAATCAATGAGATAAAATGGGTAACTGATTTACCCTTTTAATATTACGTGTTTCAGGGGTTCGAGACTTACCTGCTCACCAAAAAGATGTTAAAATTGACCAATATCAATTAAAGCCTGAGCAGACTTATGATCCCGGAAAAGCGAATTATACGACGCATTCAGTCTGGCGGTTGTGCAATCCATTGCCAGGATTGCAGCATTAGCCAGCTTTGCATCCCTTTTACTCTGAACGAGCATGAGCTTGACCAGCTTGATAACATCATCGAGCGGAAAAAGCCTATCCAGAAAGGACAGACCTTGTTCAAAGCCGGTGATGAGCTGAAATCGCTGTATGCAATTCGTTCTGGCACCATTAAAAGCTACACCATCACCGAACAGGGCGATGAGCAGATCACCGGTTTTCATCTGGCCGGCGATTTGGTCGGCTTTGACGCTATCGGCACCGCCCACCACCCGAGCTTTGCCCAGGCGCTGGAAACCTCAATGGTCTGCGAGATTCCGTTTGAAACGCTGGACGACCTCTCCGGTAAGATGCCGAACCTGCGTCAGCAGATGATGCGTCTGATGAGCGGCGAGATCAAAGGCGATCAGGATATGATCCTGCTGCTTTCCAAAAAGAACGCAGAGGAGCGCCTGGCGGCCTTTATCTACAATCTGTCCCGCCGTTTCGCGCAGCGCGGCTTCTCGCCGCGTGAGTTCCGCCTCACCATGACCCGTGGCGATATCGGCAACTATCTGGGCCTGACGGTAGAAACCATCAGCCGCCTGCTGGGACGTTTCCAGAAAAGCGGTATGCTGGCGGTTAAAGGCAAATATATCACCATCGAAAACAGCGACCTGCTGGCGCAGCTTGCTGGCCAGGCCCGCAACGTCGCCTGATAGTCCTCCCGTATCCGGCCGGATCGCGAATTTTTTTCTAATTTGTTGATCTGGCCAGGCTCATCCCCTGTTTCATTTCATCCATATAGGTTATCTTTTTAATACAGACTGTAGTTACAGTTGTAAGGAGACCCTGTATGGCGAAGTATCAGAACATGCTGGTAGTAATCGACCCCAATCAGGACGACCAGCCTGCATTGCGGCGCGCGGTGTATCTGCACCAACGGATTGGTGGCCGCATCAAAGCCTTTTTGCCGATCTATGATTTTTCTTATGAAATGACCACCCTGCTCTCCCCCGACGAACGCACGGCCATGCGCCAGGGCGTCATCGGGCAGCGTACCGCCTGGATCCGCGAGCAGGCGAAATTCTATATAGAGTCCGGCGTGCCCATTGATATTAAAGTGGTGTGGCACAATCGTCCCTTCGAAGCCATTATTCAGGAAATCATCAGCGACAAGCATGATTTAGTGCTGAAGATGGCGCACCAGCACGACAAGCTGGAAGCGGTGATTTTCACCCCAACGGACTGGCACCTGCTGCGTAAATGCCCATGCCCGGTCTGGATGGTCAAAGATCAGCCGTGGCCGGAAGGCGGTAAAGCGCTGGTGGCGGTCAATCTCGCCAGTGAAGAGAACTACCACAACGCGCTCAATGAAAAACTGGTCAGAGAAACCATTGAGCTGGCGGAACAGGTTAACCATACAGAGGTTCACCTGGTGGGCGCCTATCCCGTCACGCCCATCAATATCGCGATTGAGCTCCCTGATTTTGACCCCAGCGTCTATAACGACGCCATTCGCGGTCAGCATCTGCTGGCCATGAAAGCGCTGCGGCAAAAATTCGGCATCGATGAAGGCCGCACCCACGTTGAAAAAGGGTTACCTGAGGAGGTCATTCCCGACCTGTCAGAGCATCTTCAGGCGGGGATCGTGGTACTGGGTACGATTGGTCGAACCGGACTCTCGGCAGCCTTCCTCGGCAATACCGCTGAACAGGTTATTGACCACCTGCGCTGCGACCTGCTGGCTCTGAAGCCTGACCAGTACCAGACGCCGGTTGAGCTGGACGACGAAGAAGACGATTAGTCCGTTGACTTCATTCGTGGTAATAAGACGTCATCCCCCGCCCGCGCGGGGGATTTTTTTGCATCCCATTAACAAAAATAAAGGGCCATTTGGCCCCGATTTCAACAGCTTTGTGGGTAACGAAAACGTTAGTGGATACCTAAGCGCCAGGCGTGATCGATCTCTTCTTTAAGCTCCATGGACGAAAGCGCCATTAAATCGGCGAACTCAAGTTCCAGCAATTTCAGCTTTTTCAGATACTGCGCGGGGGTTAAAGCAGCGGGGTCACGGCGCAGAAATTCGATGGCCAGTTGCGTGGGGGTTAACTCGGTATCCATAATATCCTCAGTTTGGGTGAAAAACAGCCTATTGTAACACCTTCGCCTGATTATTTTATGAGCAAATAACCCCTTCGTCACCTATATAAAAAAGCCGTCTCAGAAGAGACGGCTTAAGAAGCACAGGTTTTAAACGACCAGGCCTTACAACGCTTTCAGAATCGCATCGACGCTGGCTTTGGCATCGCCAAACAGCATGTGGGTGTTCTCTTTAAAGAACAGCGGGTTTTGTACGCCAGCGTAGCCGGTGTTCATTGAACGTTTAAATACAATGACGTTCTGCGCTTTCCACACTTCCAGCACCGGCATACCGGCGATCGGGCTGCCCGGATCGTCCTGCGCGGCCGGGTTCACCGTGTCGTTAGCGCCGATGACCAGTACGGTGTCGGTATCGGAGAAATCATCGTTGATCTCATCCATTTCCAGCACGATGTCATACGGGACTTTCGCTTCCGCCAGCAGGACGTTCATATGGCCCGGCAGACGCCCGGCAACCGGATGAATACCGAAACGCACTTTGATTCCGCGCGCGCGCAGTCTTTCAGTGATTTCCGCGACCGGATACTGGGCCTGCGCAACCGCCATGCCGTAGCCCGGGGTGATGATGACCGACTGAGAACCTTTCAGCATCTCAGCGGTTTCTTCGGCGCTGATTTCACGGTGCTCGCCCACTTCTTCATCACCTGTGGACGCCGTGCCGTCAGAACCAAAACCGCCGGCAATCACGCTGAAGAACGAACGGTTCATCGCCTTACACATGATGTAGGACAGAATTGCACCGGAAGAACCTACCAGCGCACCGGTTACGATCAGCAGGTCGTTGCTGAGCATAAAGCCCGCCGCCGCCGCCGCCCAGCCGGAGTAGGAGTTCAGCATTGATACCACGACCGGCATATCCGCGCCGCCGATGGAGGCCACCAGGTGCCAGCCAAACGCCAGGGCAATCACGGTCATCACCAGCAGGCACAGTACCTGCATGCCAATGCTGTCGGTACGCACGAAAACGATCAGCAGCAGGAAAGAAACGACCAGCGCCGCCAGGTTTAGCTTATGACGGTTCGGCAGCATCAGCGGCTTAGAAGACATCTTGCCGCACAGCTTGCCAAACGCCACAACGGAACCCGTAAAGGTCACCGCGCCGATGAAGATACCGAGGAACACTTCGGTCAAATGAATATTGACCAGAATCTGTTCCATACCGGTTTCATGCTGCAGATAGCTGTTAAAGCCAACCAGTACCGCCGCCAGGCCCACGAAGCTGTGCAGAATCGCCACCAGCTCCGGCATCTCGGTCATTTCAACTTTCTTCGCCAGACGAATACCGATCGCGCCGCCGATAACCATCGCCAGCAGGATCCACGCGACGTTGCTGCTATCCGGCCCCAGAATGGTCGCCACCAGCGCAATCGCCATCCCGGCAATGCCGTAGTAGTTCCCCTGCTGGGAGGTTTCGTGTTTGGAAAGCCCCGCCAGGCTAAAAATAAACAGAATCGCGGCAACAATGTATGCAGCTGTAACTAATCCACCAGACATTTGTTACCCCTTATCCTTTGCGGAACATTTTCAGCATGCGCTGAGTGACGGTGAAACCACCAAAAATATTAATGCTGGCGATCAGCACCGCGATAAAGCTCAGGAAGCTGACCCAGCCGCCGTGGCCTATCTGTAACAATGCCCCTACCACGATAATGCCGGAAATCGCGTTAGTGACCGACATCAGCGGCGTATGCAGCGCATGGGAGACGTTCCATACGACGTAGTAACCGACCACGCAGGAGAGCGCGAAAACGGTAAAGTGGCCGAGGAACTCTTTCGGCGCCACGCTTGCCAGCCAGCCAAACAGAATAATCGCCAGCGCCATCAGCGCATACTTGCGCAGCGGCGAGCTCGGTTTCGCCTCTGCTTTTGGCGCTTCAACCTTTTTCGCTGCCGCCTGCGGCTGAGCAGATACCTGAATGGGTGGAGCGGGCCAGGTGATTTCACCCTCGCGAACCACGGTAACGCCGCGGATAACGACATCATCAAAATCGATAACGACATTGCCGTCTTTCTCTTTGCACAGCAGCTTAAGCAGGTTAACCAGGTTGGTGCCATACAGCTGTGAGGACTGCGTCGGCAGACGACCAGGGAGATCGGTATAACCGATAATCTTCACGCCGTTGGCGGTGGTAACCACCTGGCCCGGCACGGTGTATTCACAGTTGCCGCCGTTTTGCGACGCCAGGTCAACCACCACGCTGCCGGACTTCATGGAGTCAACCATCTCGCGGGTAATCAGCTTCGGCGCCGGTTTACCCGGAATCAGCGCGGTGGTAACGATGATGTCGACATCTTTGGCCTGCGCGGCAAAGAGCGCCATCTCGGCTTTGATAAAGGCTTCAGACATGACTTTGGCATAGCCGTCGCCGCTGCCCGCTTCCTCTTTAAAATCCAGCTCAAGGAACTCGGCGCCCATACTCTGCACCTGTTCTTTCACTTCCGGACGGGTATCAAACGCGCGGACGATTGCGCCGAGGCTGTTAGCCGCGCCGATGGCCGCCAGACCGGCAACCCCGGCTCCGATAACCATCACCTTCGCGGGAGGAACCTTACCTGCCGCGGTGATCTGCCCGGTGAAGAAGCGGCCAAACTCGTGGGCGGCTTCAACGATTGCGCGATAGCCGGCGATGTTAGCCATCGAACTTAACGCATCCAGCGACTGAGCGCGCGAAATACGCGGCACTGAATCCATCGCCATCACGTTGATATTACGCGCCGCCAGTTTTTCCATCAGCTGCGGGTTTTGCGCCGGCCAGATGAAGCTGATGAGCGTCGTGCCGGGATTAAGCAGCAGGATCTCTTCGTCATCGGGCGCGTTCACTTTCAGAATGACGTCGGACTGCCAGACGTCATCACCGCTAACGATCTCCGCTCCAGCCTGAACGAAGGCCTCGTCGTCGAAACTGGCCAGCTTACCTGCTCCGCTTTCTACCGCGACGCTGAACCCGAGTTTCAGCAGCTGCTCCACCGTTTTCGGCGTGGCGGCGGCCCGGGTTTCCAGGGCTAGTCTCTCTTTTGGTACACCAATACGCATAGTTTTCCCTTCCATCGGTTTTTGATGATGGTTTACTTTTCTTACAAACGACCGTCGCGAAGGCGGATGAACGTGCCTTCCAACATATGTCTGAAAAAATAAAACAGTAACAAACTTTTTATAACCTACTGAAAATACCGATTGTGATCTACAGCAATAAAACAGAAATTTTGATTTTATTGGTAAAACGCACGGCTAACCGTGCCAGGCAGCAATATTTACCTTATTTTTATGCCAGCGCCTGATAATCCGCTTGGCAGAGGGGTTAATTCACCATTTATCGCCGTCTTGATCATCGCATTAACATTACGTTAACTTATGAAAGTGATATCGATTATCGATTTTGCTGGTCAAGCGGCTGTTTTTTCAACATATCGAAAAATGTTATATTTCTGCAGTATACGTTTAGGGCGACAACTGAAAATTGACGCAGACAGTCACTCACGATAAATGCAATAATCAAATGTTTTCAGTCAACAACAATACCAGTACATGGTTTGCGCAAGGCAAAGGATTATTTTTATGAAGCTTAAGAACTCACTCCTGGCGTCTGCTCTTCTGGCTACAACCGCGTTGTCTGCCCATGCAGCGACCGAGCTGACTCCGGAGCAGGCGGCAGCGCTGAAGCCCTACGATCGCGTAGTGGTTACCGGCCGTTTTAACGCCATTGGCGACGCGGTGCAGGCCGTTTCCCGTAAAGCAGACAAAGATGGCGCAGCATCCTTTTATGTTGTCGACACGTCTGATTTTGGCAGCGGCGGCAACCTGCGCGTAACGGCCGATTTTTATAAAGAAAATGCCCCGCAGGCCGACGCGCCGAAAAATCGTGTGATTAACGGCGTAATGGAATTACCGAAGGACCAGGCCGTCGAGCTGGAGCCGTTTGATACCGTCACCGTACAGGGCTTCTACCGCAGCCAGCCGGAAGTTAACGACGCCATCACCAAAGCCGCTAAGGCCAAGGGCGCCGCCTCCTTCTTTATCGTGCGCCAGGTTGATGCCAACCAGGGCGGCAACCAGCGAATCACCGCCTATATCTACAAAGCCGATGCCAAAAAACGCGTTCTGCAAAGCCCGGACGCTATCCCGGCAGATTCAGAAGCCGGTCGCGCTGCGCTGGCTGAAGGCGGAGAAGCCGCGAAGAAAGTGGAGATCCCGGGCGTAGCGACCACCGCAGCGGTCGGTTCCGGCACCGGCGTAGGCCGCTTCTTTGAAACGCAATCTTCTAAAGGCGGGCGTTACACCGTCACTCTGCCGGACGGTACCAAAGTCGAGGAAGTGAACAAAATCACCGCCGCGCAGATGGTGCCATACGACAGCATCAAGTTCACCGGTAACTACGGTAACATGACGGAAATCTCCTACCAGACGGCTAAGCGCGCGGCGAAGAAAGGCGCGAAGTACTACCACATTACCCGCCAGTGGCAGGAGCGCGGTGGCAACATCACCATCAGCGCCGACCTGTATAAATAACGGCGTCTGAGCTGAACAAAAAGGCGGCGATCTGCCGCCTTTTTTCTTTTTTTCATTTCTCGCCATTGCATGCATACAAAACACTCCGTAAAATCCCGCGCCTTAGCGCAATCCTCCATTTTTATGCGATTTCGCCAAATAAATATTCTTAGTTTGATGATTGTCACCTCGGGAATGCAATGGAAAAGAAACTGGGCCTTAGCGCCCTGACCGCGCTGGTTCTCAGCTCAATGCTGGGTGCAGGCGTATTCAGCCTGCCGCAAAATATGGCAGCCGTCGCCAGCCCTTCCGCACTGCTTATCGGCTGGGGTATCACCGGCGTAGGGATCCTGTTCCTCGCCTTTGCCATGCTGCTGCTCACCCGCATTCGCCCCGAACTCGACGGCGGTATTTTTACCTACGCCCGGGAAGGCTTTGGCGAGTTGATAGGCTTCTGCTCCGCCTGGGGCTACTGGCTGTGCGCGGTTGTTGCCAATGTCTCCTATCTGGTTATCGTCTTCTCTGCGCTAAGCTTCTTTACCGATACCCCCGAGCTGCGCCTATTTGGCGACGGCAACACCTGGCAATCCATCGTCGGCGCCTCCGTCCTGCTGTGGATTGTCCATTTCCTGGTGCTGCGCGGTGTACAAACGGCCGCGGGTATCAACCTGGCCGCGACGCTGGCCAAACTGCTGCCCCTAGGCGCGTTTATCGCGCTGGCCGCCATCGCGTTTCGTATGGAGACATTCCGCCTGGATTTCAGCGGCCTGGCGCTGGGCGTACCGGTATGGGAGCAGGTGAAAAACACCATGCTGATCACCCTGTGGGTTTTTATCGGCGTCGAAGGCGCGGTGGTTGTTTCCGCACGCGCGCGTAATAAACAGGATGTTGGCCGCGCGACGCTGCTGGCAGTACTCTCCGCGCTGGCGGTCTATCTGCTGGTGACGCTTCTCTCGTTAGGCGTCGTGCCGCGTAGCGAGCTGGCGGAAATACGCAACCCCTCAATGGCCGGGCTGATGGTCAACATGATGGGCTCATGGGGGGAGATTGTTATTGCCGCCGGGCTGATTATTTCCGTCTGCGGCGCGTATCTGAGCTGGACCATTATGGCGGCGGAGGTGCCCTATCTGGCAGCAACGCATAAAGCCTTCCCGCGCCTGTTTGCCCGGACCAATAAAAACAATGCCCCGTCGGCTTCGCTGTGGCTCACCAACGTCAGCGTACAGGCTTCGCTGGTATTGATTTGGCTTACCGGCTCAGATTACAACACGCTGCTGACCATCGCCTCTGAGATGATCCTGGTGCCCTACTTTCTCGTCGGCGCATTTTTGCTGAAGATTGCTGAGCGCCCGCTACACAAGGCCGTCGGTGTCGGTGCCTGTATTTATGGCTTATGGTTATTATATGCGTCCGGCCCTGTGCATTTATTGTTGTCAGTGATACTTTACGCTCCGGGTCTTCTGGTTTTCCTGTATGCCCGTCGTACACACCAGCACGATCGCCCGCTCAAACGCCGTGACCTGGCATTAATTGGTTTTTTGCTGGTTGCCGCCGTACCGGCAACGTGGATGTTGGTAGGGTAAGCGGTTACCCTGCCGCTGAACTCAAAGGAGATACCCATGGCTGACATCCAGCCTCGTCCAATCCTGATTACCGGCGGGGGCCGTCGTATCGGCCTCGCCCTGGCCCGCCATTTTCTGGCCCGGCAGCAGCCCGTTATTATCAGCTACCGCACCTGGTATCCCGCCATCGACGCGCTACGTGAAGCGGGCGCCGTTTGTCTGCACGCGGATTTCAGCACTGACGATAGTATTCTGGCGTTCGCCGAAGAGGTGAAGGCGCACGCCGGCAGCGGTCTGCGCGCCATCATCCATAACGCCAGCGGCTGGATGGCGGAAAAGCCCGGGGTGCCGTTAACCACGGTGCTCGCCAGCATGATGCAAATTCACGTCAACGCCCCCTACTTGCTCAACCATGCCCTGGAGAGCCTGCTGCGCGGCCACGGCCATGCGGCCAGCGACATTATCCATATCACCGACTACGTTGTGGAGCGCGGCAGCGACAAACACATTGCCTACGCCGCCAGCAAAGCGGCGCTGGATAATATGAGCCGCTCGTTCGCCCGCAAGCTGGCGCCGGAAATTAAGGTCAATGCTATCGCCCCTTCGCTGATTTTATTTAACGAAGGCGATGACGCGGAATACCGCAAGCAGGCGCTTGATAAATCGCTGATGAAAATCGCGCCAGGTGAAAAAGAGATTAGCGACCTGATCGAATACCTGTTCAGCAGCCGCTACGTGACCGGTCGCTCATTTGCCGTCGACGGCGGCCGCCATCTGCGCTAGTGGAAACGGCTCCAGCCGATAATTAACAGCCACGCGCAGAGGCTCCAGCACCCCACTGCGCCTGCCAGAGCGAACGGCAGGCGCATAACGCCGGTGAAATACCATAGCGAGAGCAAATAGATAAAGTACGGAATGATCGACCACATCCCGAATACGATGGTGGTTCGCAGCGCTTCGATCCCCCGCTCGCTGGCAACGATATAGTTCGCGATCAGGGCGAAAGTCGGAAAGAGCGGAATCAACCCGGCGATGTAGTAGTTCTTCGTTTTAGACAGCACGCCAATCAGGACAACGACCAGCGCGCCGAGCAGCGCTTTTATCAACAACCCCATTCCTTTTGCCTTAACATTTAAACAACAAGACCCCGCAGCATAACGGAAGCGCCGACAATTATAAACGCGCAAGAGCGGCCGATACCGTGTAGAAGCAAAAGACCTATTTTTTAGCGGTCTCATCACTGCCGCCCCCCCCTATGCCGAATATCCGCTCCTGGCGATAACCGTTCGCAAGGATGATATCCCTGGCAAGCGGAGCGCGTTATTAGATGGCCGTTTTTGCTGCCTTAAAAACTCTTCGGCTAAATACATTCATTAAATCAAAAAGAGAATGTTTTTTCTGATTATTGAGTTATACGTATAACATATTATTTTTCGTATTTTTAGATACAAATCAAATTAGCCTATTTTCGGCGCATCTCTTCCTCACGTATTTACACAGATTTTAAAGTCTGGCGCGCTTGCCTGGCGGGCATTTACAAAATGCCCAGCTCAATAACCGCACCGCTTCAGTGCAGCTATTGTTTTGCACTAAATGATTCAAATCAATACTGGCAAAATAGAGTGAAAGTGGTTAATTGATATGGTTGATTTTTATCATAAGAGGTTATTTTGAAATTATTCTTTTTGCGCAAATCCTGAATAAGCGCACATAGCCATTTTTTAGCAAAATGGCTAAATAAAACCAATTATTTTGATTTACATCAATATAAAACCGATTTCATAAGGAAGCATACTTTGCCGTTAATAACAGGCGCGGTAGTAGATATGATCGTAATTATATGATTTCACAATCTTTCGATCTGTTCCTGATATCCAGAACAGAATTTTATTCTGTTCACAATCCTCAATGCAGCCATTTAGTTCAGCTCATGCCAGTTTTTCGAATCTTTTACTTGTTGCTATTATCATTACTAGTATTAGACACTCATCTAATTGTTATTATTTTATATTAATCAGCATAAGAACCAGTTAAAGGAATCTCCATGTTCGGACCTGCTTCACGCAAAGTAAAAATGGCCATGAACTTAATCAAAATATATTCATCAACGCGAAAATGCTCGTAAATTACCGGAGAGCGTCAAGCATGCAGTGGAATATTGAAAATAGCCTTGTATGTCCTGTAACAGGAACAGGTTTTTCAGTTGCGGCAAGTGCCAAAAATCTGAAATTAATTATTTGGTATAGTGGGGATTATTTTTTGAGCATTGGTTCGGTTATTAACATCACACAAAATGAAGTTTTCATTAATGGTGTGCCCGGCGATTTACAGGTTATTCATGCATTCCCCTATACGGAAAATTTATGGTCAACATTTTCAAAGAATATTGAATGCCCCGGTAATCAGAACCCTATGCTGCTCATCTGCAATCGAAGAAGCCTCTGCAAGTTCGCCTTGTGCCCCTACGGCGCCAGGCAAAAGAGGCCGCAATAAGGCTTCCCCATCATTCGCGCTAGCGTACCGGTACTTATTTTCTATGTGGGCACGCGCTGTCCTGACAGCCCGTGCCCACATTGTGCCGCACCCTGTTCCCTTAATGCGCAATGCTTCTGCTCGTATCTGAATCATTGTCTGGCTCCGCAAAAAATAGTCCTGAACCGCAGCTCCGGGAATCATAGCGAATTTCATGGCTAATATATAGCTCATATTAATGTCCGGATGGTTTACAATGGCGGTAGCGAATGAATAGGCACCTGACTTCAGATACTGAATGCGCCACCTCAGCCGCGATGCAGGTAAAGAGATTCAAGCGATTAAAAGATGAGTGCAAGCATACACAATATGAATAAAATTGTTTTCGTTGAGGATGATGCCGAGGTCGGCGCACTGATTGCGGCCTACCTTGGCAAACACGATATGGACGTGGTGGTAGAACCGCGCGGCGATCGGGCGGAAGAGGTTATCGCGCGCGAAAAGCCGGACCTGGTGCTGCTGGATATCATGCTGCCGGGTAAAGACGGTATGACGCTGTGCCGCGATTTACGCGGCCAGTGGCAGGGACCAATCGTATTGCTCACTTCACTGGACAGCGATATGAACCATATTCTCTCACTCGAAATGGGCGCCAGCGATTATATCCTGAAAACCACGCCGCCCGCGGTGCTGTTAGCTCGCCTGCGCCTGCATTTGCGCCAGCATATCGCCGTGCCGGACGGCAGCGTCCCCTCCTCGCTCACCCCGCATAAAGCGATCGCTTTTGGCTCCCTGAGTATCGACCCGGTGAATAGACAGGTGATGCTCGGCGGCGAAAGCGTCGCCTTATCCACTGCGGATTTCGATCTCCTGTGGGAGTTAGCGACCCATGCTGGACAAATTATGGATCGGGACGCGTTATTAAAAAATCTGCGCGGAGTCAGCTACGATGGTATGGACCGCAGCGTCGATGTCGCCATCTCGCGGCTGCGTAAAAAGCTTCTCGATAATGCGACTGAGCCATATCGTATCAAAACGGTACGCAATAAAGGTTACCTGTTCGCCCCGCACGCCTGGGACAATTAATTTTGGCATATGGCGATGGAATAGCTGTTTGTGCGGAGTTAGCCGTCAGAGCCAATTCAACCTCCTGTTAATTATTTTTAAAACAGGGGGTGAAATTGCTTTTCCCACGCAAAACCCGCGCTTCACCGCGCGGCGCGCCTCACGACTTGCCGGGCGGGTGATACTCTTTGCAGACAATCAACGGAAAACATTCTACTGTGGAGTGATAGCGCTGGCGCCTGGCCAGTATCGACACCCGTCGTGAGTATAGAGATTCACACCTTCAGTGGGTTGGGATGACCGCAATATCTACTGCACGGGAGCATCTATATGTTGAACGATCTCAGCAGCGATGAAAGCAAAAGACGCGCGGCGATTGACCTGTTAAAAAACGCGGACGAAGGGCGAGACGAAGCGTTAAAAAAATACACTCATCTGGTCTGCCAGTTGCTAAAAATGCCAATGAGTTTTGTGTCAATCCTTGACGATGAAAAGCAGTACATCAAATCCGCTCAGAATATCGCCCCCACGGACACCAGCCTGGGCGGAGCATTTTGCGAACAGACCCTGAAACAGGGTGAGACTCTCCTTTGTCCTGATACGCATCAGCACCCGATCTTTCATCGCGATCGGGCGGTCAGAGAAGCGCCATTCATTCGCTTTTATGCAGGATGCCCGCTGAAAACCCGCGATGGAGTGACCGTGGGTACCTTGAGTATCTTAGATACGCAACCCAGGACACTTTCAGATGAGCAGATCGCTATTTTTAAGACTCTGGCCGAGCTGATATCGGATTTCTTAGCCTCCTGGCACTCAGTGGGGTATATCGACGTCGTCACGCTTTTACCCAATCGGCAGCGCCTGCTCAAGGACATTGAGGTGTCGGCGGAGGGTACTTTCAGGCTGGTCATTATTGACTGCATTGATATGCCATTTGCCTACGAGATGGCCCGCTCATTGGGGATGCTGGCGGTAGAGAATTTGCTTCGTGACATGACCGTCGCGCTGCAGGCGCGCCTGCCCATGGCGAGCAAACTTTACGCCGTGGCGGTGGGACGCTTTGCCTTTTTCACCCCGGAACCCATGGCGCTGTCATTGGAGGGTATAGCACTACGGCTTCAGGGAACCCAGGCCAGGATCGGCCCGGACGTTCCCCTGGATTTGAATATTCACATGGGTGACTCCGGTATTTGCGATAGCGACATGACGCCAAATGAAATTCTGCGGCGCGCGGTGAGCGCACTGCATGAAGCGATAAGCCAGGGGCACCGTTTTACGACCTATAATGACGCACTGGACATCCGCAAGAAGCGAGATTTCAGCCTGCTCACCGAACTCAGGCAAACGCTGCAGGGAAACCAGGGGTTATATCTGGTCTTTCAGCCAAAAATTTCGCTGACGACGGGAGACGTGACGGGCGCTGAAGCCTTGATAAGATGGAAGCATCCTATCAATGGCGAAGTGCTGCCGGGTGAATTTATTCCGCTGGTCGAAAAGACTAGCCTGATGCGCGAACTCTCGGCCTGGGTTATCGATCATACTATCGCGCAACTGAGTGACTGGCGGGATCGGGGGCTTTCTCTTCCCGTCTCAATTAATCTCGCCGCCAGCGATTTTTCTCGACCCGATTTCGCTGAGGAGCTTGAGCAGAAACTGCGGGAGGCGTGTCTTGACCCAGCCCTGCTGGGGGTGGAGTGTCTGGAGACTGAGAAGATGCTTGAAAGTCCGGCCGCGCTGAACGGACTAGACATGCTCAAAAAACGCGGGTTTAAAATTTCTCTGGATGACTTTGGATCGGGATACAGCAACATTAATTACCTGCGGCAAATCCCGCTGGACATCATCAAACTCGACCGGTCTATTGTGAGGCATATAGTCCATGAGAAAGCCAGCCGCATTATTGTGCACAACGTTATCAGGCTCCTCAAGCAGCTCGATTACGTCGTCCTTGCCGAAGGCGTCGAGGATCTCGAAACGGTTGAGATTTTACGCAGCCTGGGCTGCGATGAGGTTCAGGGATATTTTTATGCCCGGCCGATGGTCTCCGTTGATTTTGCCGCATGGTATCGCGCCAGAAAGGCAGACCTGGGAAAGCAATCCTGAGATGAACGACTCTTTTCAATGTTCTTTCAGTCTATGAACCAATCCAGCGATAAAGACGCGCAACGGGCGCTGCACTGAGGAACACGATATGACTACCTTTTACCAATTGACTGCCACCAGCCTGCACGGCCAGCCCATCTCAATGGCTGACTATGCTGGCAAGCTCGTTCTGGTGGTCAATACTGCCAGCCACTGTGGCTTCACACCGCAATATGCAGGGCTGGAAGCGCTCTACGCGAAATACGCTGCCCATGGGCTGATAGTGCTTGGTTTCCCCTGCAACCAGTTTGGTAAGCAGGAGCCCGGCGGCGTCGATGACATCGAGCAGACCTGTCGGATCAATTACGGTGTAAGCTTCCCGATGTTCGAGAAAGTGGAGGTCAACGGCGCCAGCGCGCACCCGCTGTTTCGTTACCTGAAAGATGAGTTACCCGGCGTGCTGGGCGGGCGGATCAAATGGAACTTCACGAAGTTCTTGATCGGTCGCGACGGCACCCCTCTCACGCGTTTCGCGCCGTTCACCACCCCGGAGAAAATGGAGACCGCCATCCTTGCCGCACTAAAGATTTAAATCTTTTGCCTCCCTGACCACTGCCTGTGCGCGAGTGAATGTTCGTTCCGCGCCGGAAGTGCGCCTGGAAAAATGACAATGGGTTAGGAATAAGTCCCGCGCACGCGATACAAATCACTCATTTTTCAGCCCACCACACGCCAGATATTTCTCTTTTCTGCGAGTTAAGCAATCTATTAAAACAATACCTGCCCGGCAAGATGACCTATTCCCATCGACGAAAACATCGCCAGGGTGCTCCAGCAAGTAATTCTGCCGATCGCCCTGAGAGGGGAGGCTCTGCTGACAATTGAAGATATATAGCCAAGAGCGGCCAGTGAAAAAAGGGAGGAGAGAATAACAAAGAGAAAAACCAGCGTTGCTGGAGAAAGCCATGCAACGACTAAAGGCAACGTTGCGCCAGCGGAAAAACTCAGCGCCGAGAAAACGGCAGCCTGCAGGGGGCGCGCAGAATTGGTATCCGTCAGTCCCAGCTCCTCGCGGGCATGCGTGTCCAGAGCATCTTTCACCATGAGTTGTTCGGCAACCTTTTGGGCAAGCTCTGGCTCGAGTCCGCGTTGCACATAAAGTAAAGTCAGCTCGCGTACTTCTCCCTGATAATCTGTTTCCAGTTCCCTCTTTTCCTGAGCGAGAGCCGCGTTTTCCGTATCGGCCTGAGATGAGACGGAAACATATTCCCCCGCGGCCATCGACATCGCCCCCGCGACCAGCCCGGCAATGCCCGCAAGTAAAACCCCGGAAGAGCCCGTATTAGCAGACGCAACGCCAAGAACAAGGCTCGCTGTCGAAACAATACCATCGTTAGCCCCGAGTACAGCAGCCCTCAACCATCCGACGCGTTCAATGCTGTGTCGTTCAAGATGCATGCTTTTATTCTCCTTTAAGTACGCCTGTTCAGCCTGGCGGGATGAGGGTGGAATAAAACGGATTAAAACAGAGAACGCTTCGCACATCGGCGCCGACCGAGGTACATTACATTCTTCTCTGATTTGGCTTCAACCCACACCATCATACTTATGCGTGCCGGATGTTGTCAGCCGCAGCGAACCCTGCTTTCATAGCAAATCAAATGGGCATAAAACGCAACAAGGACTTTTGACGTAGATTGCGCCTGGATAAATGCCCCCGCAGTGCCCCTGCAGGTAAAAGCAGGAATTTAACCTTTTGATTTTGAGTGAGATTTAATGAAAAAGCTGTTTGTGCAGTTTTACCTCCTGCTGTTCGTCTGCTTCCTGGTCATGACCATGATGGTGGGCCTGGTGTACAAATTCACCGCCGAACGCGCAGGGCGTCAGTCGCTGGACGATCTGATGAAAAGTTCGCTGTATCTGATGCGCAGCGAGCTGCGGGAGATCCCGCCGCGCGACTGGAGCAAAACGCTCAAAGAGCTGGACCTCAATCTCTCTTTCGATCTGCATATCGAGCCCATCAGCAAATTCAAGCTCTCGGAAAACTCGATGCAGCATCTGCGCGCCGGGGATATCGTCGCCCTCGACGATCAGTACACCTTTATCCAGCGGATCCCGCGCAGCCACTACGTGCTCTCCGTCGGTCCGGTGCCGTATCTCTATTTTTTGCATGAGATGCGCCTGCTCGATCTGGCCCTGATGGCTTTTATCGCCATCTCGCTGGCCTTTCCGGTCTTTATCTGGATGCGTCCTCACTGGCAGGAGATGCTGCGTATTGAGACCGCCGCCCAGCGCTTCGGCGACGGACATCTTACTGAACGCATTCATTTCGACAGCATGTCCAGCTTCGCGCGGCTGGGGGTGGCGTTTAATCAGATGGCCGATAACATCAACGCGCTTATCGCCAGCAAAAAACAGCTGATCGATGGCATCGCCCATGAACTGCGGACCCCGCTGGTGCGCCTGCGCTATCGCCTGGAAATGAGTGAGAACCTCACCGAAGCCGAATCGCAGGCGTTGAACCGCGATATCGGGCAGCTGGAGGCGCTGATTGAAGAACTTCTGACCTACGCCCGGCTTGACCGCCCGCAGAACGAACTGAAGCTGACGACCCCCAATTTCCCGGCGTGGATCCGCGATCACGTGGAAGATATTCAGACGGTTAATCCCCAGCGCGAGATTGCGCTAACCGACGTCGTGGCCGGGAGTTACGGCGCGCTGGATATGCGCTTAATGGAACGGGTGCTGGATAATCTGGTGAATAATGCCCTGCGCTACAGTAACCAGCGTATTCAGATCAGCCTGACGCTGCAGGCTTCGCGCGCGACGCTGCGGGTCGAAGATGATGGCCCCGGAATTGCGCCTGATGAACGTGAGCGAGTGTTCGAGCCTTTCGTACGCCTCGACCCGAGCCGCGATCGCGCGACCGGCGGCTGTGGCCTTGGTTTAGCTATCGTCCACAGCATCGCCCAGGCAATGGCCGGGGAAGTGCATTGCGAAGCGAGTTCGCTGGGCGGGGCCTGTTTTTGCTTTAGCTGGCCGGTCTATCATCAGTTGCCGGATTTTACCTCCGCCTGATACGCCTTTGCGCAAAAGCTGAGGCCTGCTATAGTTAAAAAATCGCTAAGTATGTTGTAACTAAGGTGGGGAATATGGCCAGCTATGACCTTGTTGAACGTCTGAACGACACCTTTCGCCAGCTCGAGCATGAACTACAGGCGCTAAAACACGCCCTGAGCCAGTGCCGCCTGCTGGCCGCCCGCGTCTTTGAGCTGCCGCCGGTGAGTAAAGACGCAGAACACCAGCCGCTGGAAAGCATCAACGTGGTTCAGCACACCGGCAAAACCGCGCTGGAGATGGCGCTCAGGCACTATAGTCATCTGTTTATCCAGCAGCAGTCGGAAACCCGCAGCAGCAAAGCCGCCGTGCGTTTACCCGGCGCGATTTGTCTGCAAACTGACGCCCGCGAACAGGCTGAACTCTTAGACAAAATCACCCATATCAACGCCCTCAAAGCGCGCTTCGAGAAGATTATCACCGTGGATTCCGGCCTGCCTGCCGCCGCGCGGTTTGAGTGGGTCCATCGCCACCTGCCGGGGCTGATTACGCTGAGCGCCTATCGCACGCTAACTCCCCTCCTCGATCCGAGCACCATCCGCTTCGGCTGGGCCAATAAGCACGTGATTAAAAATCTCACCCGCGATCGGGTACTCATGCAGCTGGAAAAAAGCCTTCAGTCGCCCCGGGCGGTTCCGCCGTGGACCCGCGAGCAGTGGCAAAGCAAGCTGGAGCGAGAGTATCAGGATATTGCCGCCCTGCCGCAGCGGGCAAAGCTGAAAATAAAGCGGCCGGTGAAGGTGCAGCCCATCGCCAGGGTCTGGTACAGCGGGGAACAAAAACAGGTACAATACGCCTGTCCGGGACCGATGATTGCGCTGATATCCGGCACGAAGGGCGTCAGCGTGCCGGACCTCGGTGAACTCCTGAACTATGACGCCGATAACGTGCAGTATCGCTACAAACCGCAGGCGCAGTCGCTCAGGCTACTGATTCCGCGGCTGCACCTGTGGCTGGCTAGCGAGTAGACATACTGCCCACCATCTCTTCCGGGCGCACCCAGCGGTCAAACTCGGCTTCCGTCAGGTAGCCGAGCGCCAGCGCCGACGCTTTCAGGGTTAACCCCTCTTTATGGGCCTTTTTGGCAATTTCCGCCGCTTTGTCATAGCCGATATGGGTATTCAGCGCGGTTACCAGCATCAGCGACTCATTCAGCAACTGGCTGATGCGTTCACGGTTCGGCTCAATGCCTTCCGCGCAGTGCTCGTTAAAGCTCGCCATCCCGTCAGCCAGCAGCCGCACCGATTGCAGGAAGTTGTGGATCACCATCGGGCGATAGACGTTGAGCTCAAAGTTGCCCGATGCGCCGCCGATATTCACCGCGACATCGTTGCCCATCACCTGACAGCACAGCATGGTCAGGGCTTCGCACTGGGTCGGGTTCACCTTGCCAGGCATAATCGACGAACCCGGTTCATTTTCCGGGATCGCAATCTCGCCAATCCCACAGCGCGGGCCGGAGGCCAGCCAGCGCACATCGTTGGCAATTTTCATCAGCGAAGCGGCCAGCCCTTTCAGCGCCCCGTGCGCGTGCACCAGCGCATCAACGGTCGCCAGCGCTTCAAACTTGTTCGGCGCGGTGACAAACGGCTGGCCGCTTAAGGCCGCCAGCTCGGCGGCGACGCGTACCGCATATTCCGGATGGGTATTGAGCCCGGTTCCCACCGCCGTCCCGCCCAGCGCCAGCTCGGCCAGATGCGGCAGGCTATGGTCGAGATGTTTTAAATTGTGCTCCAGCATGGCTACCCAGCCGGAGATCTCCTGACCGAGGGTCAGCGGCGTCGCATCCTGCAGATGGGTGCGGCCTATTTTGACAATATCGCTGAAGGCAACGGCTTTATTGTTCAGGGTCTGCTTCAGCACGTTGAGCTGCGGGATCAGCTTCTCCCGCAGGGCAATCATCGCCGCCACGTGCATCGCCGTCGGGAACACGTCGTTAGAGCTCTGGCTCTTGTTGACATCATCGTTGGGGTGAATCTTACGCTCCATCCCGCGCGCCCCGCCCAGCAGTTCACTCGCGCGATTGGCCAGTACCTCATTCATATTCATGTTGCTTTGCGTGCCGGAGCCGGTTTGCCAGATAGCCAGCGGAAACTCGTCCGGATGTTTGCCTGCCAGCACTTCGTCCGCGGCCTGAATAATCGCTTGCGCTTTCTCCGCGGCCAGAAGGCCGAGATCGTTATTCACCTTCGCCGCTGCGCGCTTGGTCAGCGCCAGCGCATAAATAAGCTCGGCCGGCATTTTTTCCGTCGAAATACGAAAATGCTCCAGCGAGCGCTGGGTTTGCGCGCCCCATAGCTTGTCGGCAGGCACATCGATGGCGCCCATTGAGTCTTTTTCACTGCGATGCGTTGTCATGACTGTCTCCTTGGATTCAACGTGCGTAATAGCGACAAAGCTCACCTGCTCAAAGGGTAAAGTATGGGTCAGATTTATAAGTTGTTTTGGTGGTTCGTGCCGCTAAGCGGCATAAAAAAACCGCCCCGAAGGGCGGCTGAAATCATTTCACGCAGCGGGCGCACTGCGAGCTCTGGATTTGCTGGAAGAAGTCGTTGCCTTTGTCATCCACGAGGATAAACGCCGGGAAGTCTTCGACTTCAATTTTCCAGATGGCTTCCATACCCAGCTCCGGGTACGCCACGCACTCGAGGCTGCGGATACTCTGCTGCGCCAGTACCGCCGCCGGGCCGCCGATGCTGCCGAGGTAGAAACCGCCGTGTTTATGACAGGCATCGGTCACCTGCTGGCTGCGGTTGCCTTTGGCTAACATGATTTTACTCGCCCCGTGCGCCTGCAGCAGGTCGACGTAGGAGTCCATGCGGCCAGCGGTCGTCGGGCCAAGGGAGCCGGACGCGTAGCCGTCGGGCGTTTTCGCCGGGCCCGCGTAGTAGATCGGGTGGTCTTTGACGTACTGCGGCAACGCCTCACCGCTGTCGATAAGCTCTTTCAGCTTCGCGTGGGCGATATCGCGGGCCACGATAATCGTCCCGCTCAGCGACAGGCGGGTCGACACCGGATACTGCGACAGCAGCGCCAGAATATCGCTCATCGGCTGGTTGAGGTTGACCTTGACCGCCTCGCCCTCGCCGGCCTGACGAAGATGCTCGGGAATATATTTGCCCGGATTGCTCTCCAGTTTCTCAATCCAGATACCGTGGCGGTTGATTTTGGCTTTGATATTGCGATCCGCCGAACAGGAGACGCCCATGCCCACCGGGCAGGAGGCGCCGTGGCGCGGCAGGCGCACGACGCGGATATCGTGGGCGAAGTATTTGCCGCCGAACTGTGCGCCGAGACCGAGGTTTTGCGCCTCCACCAGCAGTTCCTGCTCCAGCTGAATATCGCGGAAGGCCTGGCCGTGTTCGTTGCCTTCGGTCGGCAGGCCGTCGTAGTACTTGGTTGAGGCCAGCTTAACGGTTTTCAGGGTGGACTCCGCCGAGGTGCCGCCAATGACGAAAGCAATATGGTACGGCGGGCAGGCGGCGGTTCCCAGAGTGCGCATCTTTTCGACGAGATAGTTTTTCAGCTTCGCCGGGGTAATTAACGCTTTGGTTTCCTGGTACAGGTAGGTTTTATTCGCCGAGCCGCCGCCTTTGGCGATGCAGAGGAATTTGTACTCCTCGCCGTCGGTGGCGTAAAGATCGATCTGCGCAGGCAGGTTAGTGCCGGTGTTGACCTCTTTATACATATCCAGCGGCGCGTTCTGCGAATAGCGCAGGTTATCCTGGATATAGGTGTTATAAACGCCCTGCGCCAGCGCGGCTTCATCGCCGCCGCCGGTCCACACGCGCTGGCCTTTTTTGCCGGTAATAATCGCGGTACCGGTATCCTGGCAGGTCGGCAGCACGCCTTTGGCGGCGATATCCGAGTTGCGCAGAAACTGCAGCGCCACGTACTTATCGTTTTCGCTGGCTTCCGGGTCGTTGAGAATATCGGCCACCTGCTGCTGGTGCGCCGGGCGAAGCATAAAGGAGGCGTCGTGGAAAGCGTGTTGTGCCAGTAAAGTTAGCGCCTGAGGTTCAACTTTCAGAACTTCCTGGCCGGCGAATTCGGCGACGGAGACGTAATCACTGCTGAGGAGGTAGTACTCGGTATCGTCCTTTTTCAGTGGAAAAGGATCCTGATATACAAACGGTTTATTCGACATTGTGCTCTCACTTACTGCTTAGCTGATTATATTTCAGGCAGACACTCCATTTGCCCGTGGAAAAGCGAGTCGATCGATTTTACACAATTTTTTAACAAAAACTGAGACAAGGACGACTTTTTCTTCGCGCCGGTTGCTTATCGGTCGATTGCTGGTTTAATAGTGCCATGACTATTAAGTGGAAACAGGGATTGAGAATGCAAAAGCTCATTAACTCAGTGCAAAACTACGCCTGGGGAAGCCATACCGCCTTAACCGAACTTTATGGGATTGCTAACCCGGACAACCTGCCGATGGCGGAGCTGTGGATGGGCGCCCATCCCAAGAGCAGCTCGCAGATTGTGGATAATAGCGGGGCGCCGCGCTCTCTGCGCGACGCGATCGAAAGCGATAAAGCAACCCTGCTTGGCGCGAAAGTCGCCGAGCGTTTTGGCGAACTGCCGTTCCTGTTCAAAGTTCTGTGCGCCGCGCAGCCGCTCTCTATCCAGGTCCACCCCAACAAGCAGGCCTCGGAAATCGGTTTTGCCAAAGAGAACGCTGCCGGGATCCCGCTTGATGCCGCCGAACGTAACTATAAAGATCCGAACCACAAGCCGGAGCTGGTTTTCGCCTTAACGCCGTTCCTCGCCATGAACGCCTTCCGCGAGTTTGCCGAAATCGTCACCCTGCTGCAGCCGGTTGCCGATGCGCATCCGGCGATTGCCCAGTTCCTTGCGCAGCCTGACGCCGGGCATCTGAGCCAGCTGTTCGCCAGCCTGCTGAACATGAAAGGCGATGAAAAAGCGCACGCCTTACGGGCGCTGCAGGCGGCGCTGGACAGCGAACAGGGTGAGCCCTGGCAGACTATCCGCCTGATCGCCGAGTTCTACCCGGACGATAGCGGCCTCTTCTCTCCGCTGCTGCTCAACGTGGTCAAACTGAATCCCGGAGAGGCGATGTTCCTGTTTGCGGAAACCCCGCACGCCTACCTGCAGGGCGTGGCGCTGGAAGTGATGGCCAACTCTGACAACGTGCTTCGCGCGGGCCTGACGCCGAAATATATCGATATTCCGGAACTGGTGGCGAACGTCAAATTTGAGCCAAAACCCGCGGGCCAACTGCTGACCCAGCCGGTAATTCACGGCGCGGAGCTGGACTTCCCCATCCCGGTTGACGATTTTGCCTTCTCGCTGCACGACCTGTCAGCGCAGGCGTCAACCATCGCCCAGCAGAGCGCGGCGATCCTGTTCTGCGTCGAGGGTGAGGCGACGATTGCCAAAGGCGAACAGCGCCTGACGCTGAAGCCGGGTGAATCCGCGTTTATCGGCTGTAATGAATCACCGGTGCAGGTTAGCGGCCGCGGCCGCGTGGCGCGCGTGTTTAATAAGCTCCAGTAAGTTACTGAACTTTTTAGCCACAGTTGCTAGACTTTCACCCATCATGACAACACAACCAGGCGGCCCGATCCGCCTGGTTTCATTTATGGACAAATGCTATGAAAAAATCGCTGGTCGCAGCAGGAGTTATCATTGCGCTGGGCGTCGTCTGGACGGGCGGCGCGTGGTATACGGGGAAGCAGCTGGAAAGCCGCATTGCCGACATGGTGCAGCAGGCTAATGCTCAGCTGCAAAGCAGCGCGCCGCAGGCTGGCGTGGAGCTGACGTATCAGGGCTATCAGCGCGGACTGTTCCGCAGCCATTTACAGCTGGTGCTGAAGCCTGCTGCCGGCAAGGCGCCCCGCTGGCTTGCCGCCGGACAGTCGCTGGTGTTTGATGAAGTCGTCGATCACGGCCCTTTCCCGCTGGCTTCGCTCAAATCCTTTAACCTCGCCCCGGCGATGGCGTCCGTCAAAACCACCCTGACCAATAACGACGCCAGCAAGGCGCTGTTCGACATCGCTAAAGGCGAAACGCCGTTCACCATTGATACCCGTATCGCTTATAGCGGCGACAACACATCCGCTATTGTGCTCAACCCGCTTGATTACGCGAAAGGCGATGAGAAGGTGACCTTCAGCGGCGGACAGTTCCAGCTGAACGCTGACCGCGAAGGGAAAACCCTCAGCCTGAGCGGCGAAGCCGGTAGCGGGCAGATTAACGCGGTTAACGAGTACAACCAGAAAGTTCAGCTCACCTTTAATAACCTGAAAACCGACGGCTCTACCGAAATGGCCAGCTTCAACGAGCGTATCGGTAAACAGGCTATCTCGCTGGACAAGCTGGCGATTGGCGTTGAAGGCAAAGAGCTGGCGCTGTTCGAAGGGATGAAAATTGACGGCAATTCGTCGCTGACTGCCGACGGTAAAGGCATTAACAGCCAGCTGGACTACACGGTCAACAGCCTCAAGCTGCAAAATCAGGATATCGGTAGCGGCCGGCTGACGCTGAAGCTGGACAATATTGATGGCGAAGCCTTCCATCAGTTCAGCCAAAAATACAACGCTGAAGCGCAGGCGCTGATGGCGGATCCGCAGCTGGCGCAGAATCCTGAGCTCTATCAGCAGGCGTTAACGCAAACCTTCTTTAGCGCGCTGCCGATGATGCTGAAAGGCAGCCCGTCCCTGACCATTTCGCCGCTGAGCTGGCGCAATGCGAAGGGGGAAACCACCCTGAATCTTTCGATTCTGCTCAAAGACCCGTCGCTGACCACCACGCCGCCGCAGACGCTGGCGGATGAAGTGGATCGTAGCGTTAAATCGCTCGACGGCAAGCTGGTGATCCCGGTGGATATGGCGACGGCGTTTATGACCCAGATTGCCGGGCTGGAAGGCTATCAGCCCGCCGACGCCGCTAAGCTTGCGGATCAGCAGGTGAAAGGCCTGGCGGCGATGGGGCAGATGTTCCGCATCACCACCATGGAAGATAACGCCATCACCTCAAGCCTGCAGTACGCTGACGGCCAGGTTACGCTGAACGGACAGAAAATGCCGCTGGATGAGTTTGCCGGAATGTTCGGTTTAGCGCTTCCCGCCGTCTCTGAACCCGCAGCGCCGCAGGAAACTCAGCCGCAAGATGACGCGCCGCAAGACGTGGTGCCACCCGCCGCGCCGCAGCAATAAACGGCAAATAGCCCCTGCCCAGGGGCTATTTTCGGGTAATCAGTCGGGGAGAAATAATCTGGTTTCTCGCCGCGCCCTGTCCCTCTTCCATACGCCGTAAAATACACTCCGCGAGGCTTTGTCCCAGCTCCCGGGCGGGCGTCGTCACCCAGGTCAGCGGCAGATCGTCCAGCGCCTCCTCGGGTAACTCCGCAAAGGCCGCCAGCGCGACCCGCTGTTCAAAATAGCTTTCGACGCCAGCTTCGCCGCTCTGGCGCCCGGCGCGCATCAGCCCAAACCACGCCCCGGTGGCAATCACGCTGTTGTAGCACAGCACCGCGCTAATCGTTGGGTTTTGCCGCAGCAGCGCCGCCATCGCCTCTGCCGCCTGCTTCTGGCTCGACTCGCACTCCAGCACCCACTCGCTATGAAACGGCAGGCCATACTTCAGCAGGGTGGCGCAGTAGCCGCCTACCCGTTCGGCGCGCGTCAGGGACGAGCTCTGCCCTCCCAGCCAGGCAATGCGCTGATGGCCGCGGCGGATCAGGTGCTCGGTGACAATCTGCGCCGCCTGCATATTATCCGGGCGGATCAGGTCGACATCGTCGAGATAGCTGGCGCGGGAAGCAAACACCAGCGGCATTCCAGCTTGCGCCGCGCGATCGCGCAGCTCCGCTCCCTGGTCGATCGCCCCGGCAATCACCACGCCGTCGACCCCTTGCGCCACCAGGGTATCAAAACGCTGGAGCATTTTTTCACCGCTGTGCCCCCCCTGGGTGAGAAACACCATTCTGCCCTGCGACTCAAGCGCATCGGTCAATCCGGCGGTCATCTCCGCGTAGAAAGGCTTCGATAAGTCGCTGACGATCAGGCCAATAACGCCGCTCTGGCCGCCGCGCAGCGACGCCGCCTGGCGGTTGCGCACGAAGCCCAGCTGTTCAATGGCATGATTGACGCGCTCGCCGGTGGCCGACGAAATACGCCCCTTGCCACTCAGCACCAGCGATACCGTACTGACCGACACGCCTGCCGCCTGGGCGACATCATTAATGGTGATTTTTTTCGCGATAGCCATAACTGCAGGCCGACTCCCTTTGGCTGTCGATAAAACGTTTTATCAAGATACTCTCTTTATAAACGTTATTATCGCCGGAATATGTGATTTTTATCGCACTAAAATTTGGTAAAACGTTTTATCTTTCCGTGGCGTTACATCCTACCGATAACTTAAAGAACCAGGATTCGTGTTATGACGGCGAAAACAGCAACCAAAATTACCCTGTGGGAGTTTTTCCAGCAGTTAGGGAAAACCTTCATGTTACCCGTGGCGTTGCTCTCCTTTTGCGGGATCATGCTGGGGATCGGCAGCTCTCTGAGCAGCCATGATGTCCTGACGCTCCTGCCGTGGCTGGACGTGCCGCTGCTGCAGGCCGTATTCATCTGGATGGGCAAAGTCGGCTCCTTCGCCTTCAGCTTTCTGCCGGTGATGTTCTGTATCGCCATTCCGCTAGGACTGGCCCGGGAAAACAAAGGCGTCGCCGCGTTTGCCGGTTTTGTCGGCTATGCCGTGATGAATCTGGCGGTTAACTTCTGGCTGACGGCCAAAGGCATTCTGCCGACCACCGATGCCGCCGTCCTCAAAGCGAACAACATCCAGAATATTATCGGCATTCAATCGATCGACACCGGGATCCTCGGCGCGGTGATCGCCGGGATCATCGTCTGGATGCTGCATGAGCGTTTTCACAATATCCGCCTGCCCGACGCGCTGGCCTTTTTTGGCGGCACCCGCTTTGTACCGATTATCACCACCGTGGTTCTCGGCCTGGTCGGTCTGGTCATTCCGCTGATCTGGCCCGTCTTCGCCATGGGGATTAATGCCCTCGGTCACGTCATCAATAGCGCGGGAGATTTCGGACCGATGATTTTCGGTACCGGAGAGCGCCTGCTGCTGCCTTTCGGCCTGCACCATATTCTGGTGGCGCTGATCCGCTTTACCGAGGCGGGGGGAACCATGGACGTTTGCGGCCATAGCGTCAGCGGCGCGCTGACCATTTTCCAGGCCCAGCTCAGTTGCCCCACCACCCACGGCTTCTCCGAAAGCGCGACCCGTTTCCTCTCGCAAGGCAAAATGCCGGCCTTCCTCGGTGGCCTGCCGGGAGCGGCGCTGGCGATGTACCACTGCGCTCGCCCGGAAAACCGCCATAAAATTAAGGGGCTGCTGATTTCCGGCGTTATTGCCTGCGTGGTAGGCGGCACGACCGAGCCGCTGGAATTTTTATTCCTGTTCGTCGCCCCGGTGCTGTACGTTATCCACGCGCTCCTCACCGGACTGGGCTTTACCATGATGGCCATTCTGGGCGTGACTATCGGCAACACTGACGGCAACGTTATCGACTTTGTGGTGTTCGGCATTCTGCACGGTCTGTCAACCAAGTGGTATCTGGTACCGGTGGTCGCGGCCATCTGGTTTGCGGTTTACTACGGTATCTTCCGTTTCGCTATCACCCGTTTTAACCTGAAAACCCCGGGACGCGATATTGAAACCAATAGCGCTTTCGAAAAGGCCGTCACCGGCGTGACCGGAAAATCAGGCTATAACGTTCCGGCGATTCTGGCGGCGCTCGGCGGCGCGGAAAATATCGTTTCGCTCGATAACTGCATCACCCGCCTGCGTCTGTCGGTTAACGACATGAGCAAAGTCGACAGCGCCGCGCTGAAAGCGAATCGCGCCATCGGCGTGGTGCAGCTTAACCAGCACAACCTGCAGGTGGTGATTGGCCCGCAGGTGCAGTCGGTGAAAGATGAAATGGCTGTCCTGATGAATACCGTCGAGGCATAGGCTCCGCCCCCTCCGTACAGGAGGGGGACATGATGAAGGAAGTGCAGATGTTTGATTTTTCAACGCCGGTCGACCGTCACGGCACCTGGTGCACCCAGTGGGATTACGTCGCCGACCGTTTTGGCGCGGCCGACCTGCTGCCCTTTACGATCTCCGACATGGATTTCGCCACCGCCCCCTGCATCATCGATGCCGTCAGCAAACGCCTGGCGCACGGCGTTTTTGGCTACAGCCGCTGGAAAAACGATGAATTCCTCGGCGCGGTGAGCCACTGGTTCGCCAGCCGTTTTCATAGCCCAATCGACCGCGAAGCAATTGTTTACGGGCCGTCGGTTATCTATATGGTGGCGGAGATGATTCGTCAGTGGTCGGCAGCGGGTGACGGTATTGTGGTACACACTCCGGCCTACGATGCCTTTTATAAAACCATTGAAGGCAACCAGCGACGCGTCGCGGCGGTTCCGCTCTCCCTCGACAACCATCAGTGGCGCTGCGATATGGCGCAGCTGGAACGGGTACTGGCTCAGCCGCGTAATACCGTGCTGCTGCTGTGCAGTCCGCATAACCCCACCGGCAAGGTATGGACCCGCGAAGAGCTGGAAACCATGGCGCGGCTGTGCGAGAAGCACGGCGTAAAGGTAATTAGCGACGAGATCCACATGGACATGGTGTGGGACGAACATCAGCACACCCCGTGGTGCGAGGTGGCGCGCAGTCCCTGGGCGCTGTTCACCTCCGGATCGAAAAGCTTCAACATTCCGGCGTTTACCGGCGCATACGGGCTGATTGACGATCCCGCGGCGCGCGAAAGCTATCTGCACGCGCTTAAGGCCCGCGATGGCCTCTCTTCCCCTTCCGTACTGGCGCTGGTGGCGCATATCGCCGCCTATCGCGAGGGCGCCGCCTGGCTGGATGCCCTGCGCGGCTATCTGCAGGAGAATATGCGCTACATCGCGCGCGAACTGAATCAGGCGTTTCCCGAGCTAAACTGGCAGCCGCCGCAGGCGACTTACCTGGCGTGGATTGACCTGCGCCCGCTGGCGGTGGACGATCGCGCCCTGCAAAAAGCACTTATTGAGGAACAGAAGGTCGCCATTATGCCAGGGGACACCTACGGCGATGAAGGTAAGGGTTTTGTCCGCCTGAATGCCGGCTGCCCACGTGAAAAGCTGGAAAAAGGCGTGCAGGGATTAATTGCCGCCCTGGGCTCGCTGCGCTAACTGTTTTCGCTGGCCGCCAACGCGGTAGCGGCCTGTCCGCTACCGCTGACTCTCCGCTCACTCATCCGTCCTCCCCGCACAATAAAACGATATTTTGACGAGACTCAAAAAACGCTATTTCACAAAGGTGTATTTAAATGCCGTTTTTAATTCCCGTCAAAATATTCACCAGGAGGAAAAAATATGAACACCTACGATCGTAACCGTAACGCTATCGCTACCGGCAGCATGGTTATGGTGGCCGACAGCGGCGCGACGGGCGTCATCAAAGCCATCCACGCCGAGGGTAAAACGGCGGAGCAGCTCCGCCGGGCGGACTGCGTGGAAATAGACGGACATCAGGGTTTATATTGCCCGCTAAACCTTATTCGCCTGGGCTTTAATTAATCGCAATATCCGTCATCAATATCTGACCGCGGATCCGCAGGCGTAAAAGGCCACCCAAGCGTGGCCTTTGATATTCTCTTTATCGTTCAATTTGATCCCATCGAGCGTTTTACATTAATAAGCAGCGTATTATCGCCCCTCTTCTACCCGCTACGGGTAATATACCTTCTGAGTTCAGAGGCATCTTCATGACATGGCAACAGTTCAAACAGGCGTGGCTGATTAAATTCTGGTCGCCCGTCCCCGCCGTTATCGCCGCGGGTATTCTCTCAACCTACTACTTTGGCATTACCGGCACCTTCTGGGCCGTCACCGGCGAATTCACCCGCTGGGGTGGGCAATTGCTGCAGCTCGTCGGCGTGCACAGCGAAGAGTGGGGCTACTATAAGCTCATTCATCTCGAGGGCACCCCGCTCACCCGTATCGACGGCATGATGATCATCGGCATGTTCGGCGGCTGTTTCGCCGCCGCGCTGTGGGCGAATAACGTCAAGCTGCGCTTCCCCCGCAGCCGGATCCGCATTCTGCAGGCCGTCGCCGGGGGAATCATCGCCGGTTTCGGCGCCCGTCTGGCGATGGGCTGCAATCTGGCCGCATTTTTTACCGGTATCCCACAGTTTTCTCTGCACGCCTGGTTCTTTGCCATCGCTACCGCTATCGGAACCTGGTTCGGCGCGCGCTTTACCTTACTGCCCATCTTCCGTATTCCGGTAAAAATGCAGAAAGTGTCCCAGGCCTCGCCGCTGACGCAAAAACCTGACCAGGCGCGGCGCCGGTTCCGTCTCGGCATGGTGGTCTTTTTCGCCATGATCGCCTGGGGCCTGCTCACCGCGGCCGATCGGCCGAAGCTCGGCCTGGCGCTGCTGTTTGGCGTCGGATTTGGCCTGCTCATCGAGCGGGCGCAGATCTGCTTCACCTCCGCCTTTCGCGATATGTGGATCACCGGACGTACCAATATGGCGAAGGCGATTATTTTCGGCATGGCCGCCAGCGCTATTGGGATCTTCAGCTACGTGCAGCTGGGTATGGAGCCGAAAATCATGTGGGCGGGGCCCAACGCGGTTATCGGCGGCCTGCTGTTTGGCTTTGGCATCGTCCTGGCGGGCGGCTGCGAAACCGGCTGGATGTACCGCGCGGTGGAAGGTCAGGTGCACTACTGGTGGGTCGGGCTGGGCAACGTTATCGGTTCAACGATCCTCGCCTACTACTGGGACGGGCTCTCTCCGGCGCTGGCCACAAGCTGGGATAAAATCAACCTGCTGGCGACCTTCGGGCCATTCGGCGGCCTGCTGGTGACCTATCTCCTGCTGCTGATCGCGCTGATTCTGGTGATTGGCTGGGAAAAACGGTTTTTCCGCCGCCAGTCTCTCGCCCCCTCGACCGTTAAGGAAAGCGCATGAAAACTCTGGTCCCCGATTATCGCCTCGATATGGTTGGCGAACCCTGCCCCTATCCGGCCATCGCCACGCTCGAAGCCATGCCTTCGCTGAAGAAAGGCGAGATTCTGGAAGTGGTCAGCGACTGTCCGCAGTCGATTAACAACATCCCGCTGGATGCCAAAAACCACGGCTATACCGTGCTCGACATTCAGCAGGATGGGCCAACCATCCGCTATTTGATTCAAAAATAGCCAGAAAAAGCCGGTAGTGGGCTACCGGCTGTCTTCCGCATCACATGCGCTAGCCCGCGCGTCACGGGCCTGAAACGTCAACGATTACCAGCCCTTAACCGCATCGCCTTTGTAAAGCTGCTCTGCTGCCGCGGCCACCTCATCGCTCTGGTAGGCCTTCACCAGGTTTTTCACCTTTTCGCTGTCTTTATTTTCGATACGACTGGCGAAGATATTCACGTAAGGGGAATCTTTGCTTTCCACAAACAGGCCGTTGCGCGACGGCGACAGCCCGACCTGGCTTGAGAAGGTGGTATTGATAATCGCCATGGTTATCTGCTGGTCGTCCAGCGCGCGGGTGAGCTGCGGCGTTTCAATTTCGACGATTTTTAGCTTTTTCGGGTTGTTAATAATATCCAGCGAGGTGGGCAGCAGACCCACGCCGTCCTTCAGCGTAATCAGCCCCTGCTTTTGTAGCAGCAGCAGAGAGCGGCCGAGGTTAGTTGGATCGTTGGGGACCGCCACCTGCGCGCCATCGGGCAGCTGAGCGACCGACGTGATTTTCTTCGAATAGGCCGCTATCGGATAAACGAACGTGGTGCCAACCTGAACCAGCTTATAGCCGCGCTCCTGGATCTGTTTGTCCAGATAGGGCTTATGCTGGAAAGCGTTAGCATCAAGATCGCCATTGTTCAGCGCCTCGTTGGGCAGGACGAAATCATTAAATGTCACCACCTCAACGTCGAGATTGTACTTCTCTTTCGCCACTTTTTGCGCCACCGCCCAGACTTCCTGGTCAACGCCTGCGCTTATGCCCACTTTGATGTGGTTGGGGTCCTGCTCGCTAGGTTTGCAGGCGGCCAGCAGCAGCGAGCCTGCGACAACCAGCGGTACCGCGACTTTTTTTAACGTGAAGATCATATTCCCAGAGTCCTTTTTAAAATTGCCTGCCATTCATTGCAGGAAAACCAGCGCCTGAGACTATAGAAAATCTCGGGCGCGAAATTAAATACTGATTGTCTATGATTAATAGCGTTTTGCTATGAGCGATTTCGTCATTGCTCCCTTTGAGAGGGCAATCTTCCCTTCCCTCACCGTTTTCCCTTGTATTGTTCGGTAATTTTCTCCGCTTTTAACCATTTATCGTTCTGATGTACAATGACGCGCACTTTAACTAAAAAAAGAGTGCGACCATGATTGATTTAACTTTGCCATTAACCGACATCCATCGCCACCTTGATGGTAATATCCGGGCCCAAACCATTCTCGATCTTGGCCGCCAGTACAACCTCGCCCTTCCGGCAGACACCCTCGACACCTTACGTCCTCATGTACAGGTCACCAGCAATGAGCCTGATCTGGTCAGCTTCCTCGCTAAGCTGGACTGGGGCGTAAAGGTACTGGCCTCGCTGGAAGCCTGCCGCCGCGTCGCTTATGAAAACCTCGAAGATGCCGCTCGCAACGGCCTGCACTACGTTGAACTGCGTTTCTCTCCGCGCTATATGGCGATGACCCACCAGCTGCCGGTCGCGGGCGTAGTCGAAGCGGTGATCGCCGGGGTTAAAGAAGGCAGCCGCGACTTTAACGTTGAGGCCCGCCTGATCGGCATTCTGAGCCGCACCTTTGGCGAAGCGGCCTGCGAAGAGGAGCTTGCGGCCCTGCTCGCCCATCGCGATGGCATCACCGCCCTCGACCTCGCCGGGGATGAGCTCGGCTTCCCGGGAAATCTGTTTATGGATCACTTCAGCCGCGCGCGCGATGCGGGCTGGCGCATCACCGTACATGCGGGCGAAGCCGCTGGCCCGGAAAGCATCTGGCAGGCGATTCGCGAACTGGGCGCCGAGCGTATCGGCCACGGCGTGAAGGCGGTGCAGGATCCGGCGCTGATGGATTATCTCGCCGCGCAGCGAATCGGGATTGAGTCCTGCCTGACCTCTAATATTCAGACCAGCACCGTGCCATCCCTGGCCGAGCATCCGCTGAAAACATTCCTTGAACACGGCGTGCTGGCCTGCATCAATACCGACGACCCTGCCGTTCAGGGCGTCGATATTATCCACGAATACACCGTCGCCGCCCCGGCTGCCGGTTTAAGCCGCGAGCAAATTCGCCAGGCGCAGAGAAACGGTCTGGAGCTCGCCTTTTTAAGCGCCCAGGAAAAAGCGGCGCTGATCCAGCGCGTGCAGCAGGCTTGATGTTTCTCCCCCGTGCCAGCACGGGGGGAAGCTCAATCAGCGCCTGGCCAGCGCGTTTCGTCAGGTCGGCCTAATTCAGGCACAGCGTCGCCCGATGCCTGGCCGACTCCAGCCCAAGCTCAATCAGCTCCATAATCTGAATCGCCTGGCTTGCCGGAACCGGGTTAACGCCGATGCCATTAAGCGCATCGCGAATGGCGGCGTAATAGGCCGGATAGTTGCCCGGTAGCGTCAGCCACGACTCCTCGGTGATTTCCTCGCCTTCGGCACGCGTCAGCAGCCCGTCGCGCATATCGTACCCCCAATCCTCCTGCGGCAGGTGCTCGCCGCTTTTCAGCCGTTCTTCCTGCGGATCAAGGCCGTATTTCACATAGCTTCCCCGCGAACCGTGGATGATAAAGCGCGCCGTTTCCGCCGCGGCCACCAGGGTTCCGTGCAGCACCACGCGACGCTGCGGCCAGGCCAACACCGCATGAAAATAGTCTGTGGACTGGGAGCCAGGCCGTAGCTGAGCCAGGTCGACCTGCATACTCACCGGCAGACCGAAGAGATTTACCACCTGGTCCAGCAGATGCGGGGCAAGATCGTACCAGATGCCGCTGCCCGGCCCACCTTGCTCGCGCCAGCGTTGCCGTACCTGCGGTCGATAGCGGTCGAAATGCGACTCAAAATAGCCGACTTCCCCTAACAGGCCTTCGTTAATCAGCGACTTCACCGTCAGAAAATCGCTGTCCCAGCGGCGGTTATGGAACACGGACAGCAGTCGCCCCTCGCTTTTGGCAATGGCCTCAAGCTCGCGAGCCTGTGACAGTGTCACGGTAAACGGTTTATCCACCACTACATGCTTGCCCGCTTCCAGCGCAGCTTTCGCCAGCGGGAAATGGGTATCATTGGGCGTGGGGATCACCACCAGATCGATATCGGGGTCGCTAAAGAGCGCCTGCGGTGCGGTCACCACCTTCACCGCAGGCCAGTCGGCCAGCACTTTCGTTTCATCGCTGCTCGAGACCGCCGCCAGCGTCATCCCCGGCGTACCGCTGACCAGCGGCGCATGAAAGGTTTTGCTCGCATAGCCGTACCCGATTAAACCTACCCGGATAGGGTCACTCATTTTTCTGCCCCCTTAACGAAATGTCGCAGCCGCACTAACACCGCGATTCTGAACGCATCTTCGACGCGTTTGCCCCTGCACCGGTTGCTCAGCTTTACGCCATTTGCGCAGCTAAGATCATGTAACACTTGCGTTACTTCAGCCGTTGAGTACCATTTCAGTCTGGTTTCACCATTTGCCGTAGAGTTATGGAAAACGTTTTTAACCGTATTGTAGAACTTATTGGCTGGATTGTTTTGGGCGTTTCGGCCCTGCTTTTAGTTATCGCTCATCATATTGATAACTACCAGTCCCCGCCTGCCGTTGATGCTGTTCAGACGAAGCCGCTGTCGAAATAAACAGTGACCCGCTTCGCAACTATGCAACCGGTTTCTGAAACCGGTTGCATAGTTGCATACGCCTTTATTACACTCTCTTTATCAATCGATAAGGAGTTTCTTCATGTCCAAATTCCCGCAACACTTTTTATGGGGCGCCGCGACCGCGGCCTGGCAGGTTGAAGGCGGTCACGATGCCGACGGCAAAGGCCCTTCTATCTGGGATATTTATTCCCACCTTCCGGGCACCACCTATCAGGGGACGACCGGTGACGTCGCCGTTGACCACTACCATCGTTTTCGCGAAGACGTAGCGCTGATGGCGGAAATGGGTTTGCAAAGCTATCGCTTTTCTATTTCCTGGCCCCGCCTGCTGCCTGGCGGCCGCGGTGAAGTGAACGAGGCTGGCGTCCAATTCTACAGCGACCTGATTGACGAACTGCTGGCGCATAACATTGAACCGATGATTACCCTGTACCACTGGGACCTTCCCCAGGCGCTGCAGGATGAAGGCGGCTGGGAGGCGCGCAGTACCGCGGAAGCCTTCGCTGAGTACGCTCGCCTGTGCTATCAACGTTTTGGCTCCCGGGTCAAACTGTGGGCAACCTTTAACGAGACTATCGTCTTTATCGGCCACGGTTACATTAACGGCCTCCATCCTCCTGCGGTGCGCGATCCGGCGCGCGCCATTCAGGCCTGCCATCACGTCTTTATCGCCCATGCGCTGGCCGTGAAAGCGTTTCGTGAAATGGGCGTGGCGGGGGAGATAGGGTTTGTCAACGTGCTGCAGCCGCACACCGCATTAACCGACAGTGAGGAAGATAAGCGGGCGACAGAGATGGCGGACGCCATCCATACCCACTGGCTCTACGATCCGGTATTAAAAGGCGGCTATCCCGAAGAGCTACTGCAGCAGACCCGGGCGCTGTGGGGGGTTCCGGTCTTTGAACCGGGAGACGACGCGCTGCTGCGTGACAACCGCTGTGACTTTATCGGCCTGAACTACTATCGCCGTGAAACCGTGTCGGCGCAGCCTCCTGAAGTACCGACCGGCGGCGAGCCGGGCGTGGATGGGCTCTTCCACTTCGTGCGCAACCCGCAAAGCACCTATACCGAATGGGGCTGGGAAATTTGGCCTCAGGGCTTAACCGACGGGATCATGATGATTAAAGCGCGCTACGGTGATATTCCGATCTACATCACCGAAAACGGCCTGGGGGCAATAGACCCGATTATCAATGGCGAAATCGTCGACGACCCGCGGATTGACTATCTCAGTAGCCATATTACCGCGCTGGAAAAAGCGCTGGAACAGGGCGCCGACGTGCGCGGCTACTACCCCTGGTCCTTTATTGATCTTTTGAGCTGGCTGAACGGTTATAAAAAACAATACGGATTCGTTTATGTCGATCACCAGCAAAATCTGGCGCGTAAACGGAAAAAGAGTTTTTTCTGGTACCAAAACGTTATTGCCAGCCGAGGCGAACAGCGTTAATCTTCTCTCCCAGGCGCCTTCCGGCGCCTGATTCAGTTCTGGAATACTCTTAAATTTCTTTTTACCAGGCCGGAAACATCATCTGTTCTTGTCACCGGTATTTACAACCGAAATAATTGCATACAGTTTATCTTAGAAAGGAACTGCCGGTTGAGAACAGGTTTACTCAGTATGGGTATATTCAACTTAATTTATTCCGATTATAAAATGGATACGCAAATGACCGTTCAGGACTACTTATTAAAATTTCGTAAAATCAGTTCGCTGGAAAGTCTGGAAAAACTTTTTGATCACCTTAACTATTCCCTGACCGATAACGAAGAGATCGTCAACATGTATCGCGCAGCCGACCATCGCCGGGCGGAGCTGGTTTCTGGCGGCAAATTGTTCAACATCGGCGAAGTGCCCAAGTCCGTCTGGCGCTACGTGCAATAAAGACTGTCATCATTCACGCCAGTTGCTTATACTTCCGCCCTGCTTTTATTTATAACTGGCGTTGAATTCTGGAGTAATAATGTCTTCTGACTCTGTGGAACGTATTGGCGGATGGCTTCTGGCACCGCTGGCATGGCTCCTGGTAGCCCTGCTTAGCGCCTCATTGTCGCTGCTGTTTTTTGCTGATGCCCTGATGTCTTCCCAGACTTACACATTGCTGAGCGCGATGAGTATCGAACATCTCGCCCTGTGGATCGCCTCCTTAGCCTTTGCGATCGCCATGTGGTACTACACGCTGTGGTTGACCATCGCCTTCTTTAAACGGCGGAAAGGGGTACCGAAGCACTACATTATCTGGCTGCTGATCACGCTTCTACTGGCGGTAAAAGCCTTTGCCTTTTCCCCGATTTCCGACGCGCTCGCGCTGCGCCAGCTGCTTTTCCCTCTCCTCGCCGCAGCGCTGCTTGCGCCCTATTTCAGGCGTTCTCAACGGGTTAAGCGGACCTTTGTGAATCCGTAATAACCACACAGTTAACCTGTTGTCGCCGGTATCGATTTATTCGATAATAGACGGCTTTTTCTATTTCAGGTCGAATGATGGCTGATTATTTACTGCTCTTTGTTGGCACTGTCCTGGTTAACAACTTCGTGCTGGTGAAGTTTCTTGGACTGTGCCCGTTTATGGGGGTTTCCAAAAAGCTGGAAGCCGCTATGGGGATGGGGCTCGCCACCACGTTTGTGATGACGCTGGCCTCTATTTGCGCCTGGTTAATTGATACCTGGATCCTTATCCCGCTGGATCTGGTCTATTTACGTACGCTGGCCTTTATCCTGGTCATCGCCGTGGTGGTGCAGTTTACCGAAATGGTCGTGCGTAAAACCAGCCCGGCGCTGTATCGCCTGCTGGGCATCTTCCTGCCGCTGATCACCACCAACTGCGCGGTGCTCGGCGTGGCGCTGCTCAACATTAACCTTGGGCATAATTTCCTGCAATCGGCGCTGTACGGTTTTGCCGCCGCGGTCGGTTTTTCGCTGGTTATGGTGCTTTTCGCCTCCATTCGCGAGCGGCTGGTGGTAGCGGATGTTCCCGCGCCGTTTCGCGGTAACGCGATTGCGCTGGTCACCGCAGGTTTAATGTCCCTTGCTTTTATGGGCTTTAGTGGTTTGGTGAAGTTGTAATGAACGCTGTCTGGATAGCCGTGGTCGCCATTAGCCTGCTGGGGCTAATTTTCGGCTTAATTCTGGGGTACGCCTCCCGCCGCTTTGAGGTGGAAGATGACCCGGTGGTGGAAAAAATTGATGCCCTGCTTCCGCAGAGCCAGTGCGGCCAGTGCGGCTACCCTGGCTGTCGTCCCTACGCTGAAGCGGTGGGGACCCAGGGCGAGAAAATCAACTGCTGCGCCCCCGGCGGCGAAGCGGTGATGCTGAAAATCGCCGAGCTATTGAACGTCGATCCGCAGCCGACAGACGGCGATGCGCAGGAAGCCGAACCGGCGCGAATGCTGGCGGTGATCGACGAGGCGAACTGCATCGGCTGCACAAAATGCATTCAGGCCTGTCCCGTCGATGCCATCGTCGGCGCCACGCGCGCCATGCATACGGTGATGAGCGATCTCTGTACCGGCTGTAATCTTTGCGTCGCGCCTTGTCCGACGCAATGTATTGAACTGCGCCCGGTGGCGCCGACGACAGAAACCTGGAAATGGGATCTTCAGACCATCCCGGTACGCATTATTCCCGTGGAACAACATGTTTAAGTTATTTTCCGCTTTTCGCAAAGATAAAGTCTGGGACTTCAACGGCGGCATCCATCCGCCAGAAATGAAAACCCAGTCCAACGGTACCCCGCTGCGTCAGGTTTCACTGCCGCAGCGTTTTGTCATTCCGCTAAAACAGCATATTGGCGCGGAAGGTGAGCTCTGCGTTCAGCCTGGCGATCGCGTCCTGCGCGGCCAGCCGTTAACGCGCGGCTGGGGCAGAATGCTGCCGGTGCACGCCCCGACGTCCGGTACGGTGGCGGCCATTGCTCCCCACTCTACCGCCCACCCTTCCGCGCTGGCGGAAATGAGCGTGATTATTGATGCCGATGGCGAAGACCGCTGGATTGAACGCGATGGCTGGAACGATTACCAGAATAAATCCCGCGAAGCGCTGATTGAGCGTATTCACCAGTTTGGCGTGGCCGGACTGGGCGGCGCGGGTTTCCCGACCGGTGCCAAGCTGCGCGGCGGCGGCGACAAAATCGACACACTCATTATCAACGCCGCCGAGTGCGAACCCTATATTACCGCCGACGACCGTCTGATGCAGGATTGCGCGGCGCAGATCGTCGAGGGTATTCGCATCCTTGCCCATATTCTGCAGCCAGCTCAGGTACTGATCGGCATCGAGGATAATAAACCGCAGGCGATTTCGATGCTGCGCGCGGTATTAGCCGACACGCACGGTATTTCCCTGCGCGTGATCCCCACGAAATATCCCTCCGGCGGCGCGAAACAGCTGACGCAGATCCTTACCGGCAAGCAGGTACCTCACGGCGGACGCTCCTCTGACATCGGCGTGCTGATGCAGAACGTCGGCACCGCCTATGCGGTGAAACGCGCGGTAATCGACGGCGAGCCGCTGACGGAGCGCGTCGTCACCCTGACAGGGGAAGCGATCTCGCGTCCGGGCAACGTCTGGGCGCGCCTCGGCACTCCGGTCAGCCATCTGCTCAACGATGCCGGTTTCTGTCCAAGCGGCGATCCTATGGTAATTATGGGCGGGCCGCTGATGGGCTTCACCCTGCCGTGGCTCGACGTGCCGGTCGTGAAAATCACCAACTGTCTGCTGGCGCCGTCGGCGAGCGAAATGGGCGAGCCGGAAGAGGAAAAAGGCTGCATCCGCTGCAGCGCCTGCGCGGACGCCTGCCCGGCCGATCTTCTGCCGCAGCAGCTTTATTGGTTCAGCAAAGGCCAGCAGCACGACAAAGCCACCAGCCATAACCTGGCGGATTGCATTGAGTGCGGCGCCTGCGCTTGGGTCTGTCCAAGCAATATCCCGCTGGTGCAGTACTTCCGCCAGGAAAAAGCGGAGATTTACGCGCTTGCTCAGGAAGAGAAACGCGCGGCGGAGGCGAAATTACGCTTTGAGGCCCGTCAGGCGCGTCTTGAGCGCGATAAAGCCGCGCGTCTTGAACGGCATAAGCAGGCCGCGGTCCAGCCCGCGGCGAAAGATCAGGACGCGATTAACGCCGCCCTTGCCCGGGTACGGGAAAAGCAGCGTGACGCGGCGCAGCCGATTATCGTGCTCTCCGGCGCCAAACCGGATAACAGCGAAGCCATTGCCGCCCGCGAAGCCCGCAAGGCCGAGGCCCGGGCACGCAAAGCTCAGCAACAGGCACAAAGCAACGTCGCCGGGCCGTCATCTGACGCCGCCGTTGACCCGCGCAAAGCCGCCGTCGAGGCCGCCATCGCCCGAGCCAAAGCGCGCAAAGTCGAACAGCAGGCGGTTCCTGCGGAAGACGCCCCAGCAGAGCAGCCCGCCGCCAGTGACCCGCGCAAAGCCGCCGTCGAGGTCGCCATCGCCCGGGCCAAAGCGCGTAAAGCCCAACAGCAGGCGGTTCCTGCGGAAGACGCCCCAGCCGAGCAGCCCGCCGCCGTTGACCCGCGCAAGGCCGCCGTCGAGGCCGCCATCGCCCGCGCCAAAGCGCGTAAAGCCCAACAGCAGGCCGCTCCGGCAGAAGACGCCCCAGCGGAGCAGCCCGCCGCCGTTGACCCGCGCAAGGCCGCCGTTGAGGCCGCCATCGCCCGGGCTAAAGCGCGTAAAGCAGAACAACAGCAACAAGCAGTTCCCCCGTCGGCAGCCAATGATGACGCCCGCAAAGCGGCAGTCGCTGAAGCAATCGCCCGCGTTCAGGCCCGGAAAGCATCCCGGCAGGCAGTTAACGAGGATTAAATGGTTTTCAGAATCGCAAGTTCCCCTTATACCCACAATCAGCGCCAGACTTCGCGGATTATGCTGCTGGTGCTGCTCGCCGCCGTGCCCGGCATCGCGGTTCAGACCTGGTTTTTCGGCTGGGGTACCGTGCTGCAAATTATCCTTGCCGCCATCACGGCGTGGGGAGCCGAAGCGGCCATCCTTAAACTGCGCAAACAAAATATTCCCGCGATCCTCGCCGATAACTCCGCGCTGCTGACCGGCCTGCTGCTGGCCATCAGTATTCCGCCTTTTGCTCCCTGGTGGATGGTGGTGCTGGGGACCGCGTTCGCGGTGATCATCGCTAAACAGCTCTACGGTGGTCTGGGTCATAATCCTTTTAACCCGGCGATGATCGGCTATGTCGTCCTGCTCATCTCCTTCCCGGTCCAGATGACTTCGTGGCTCCCGCCGCATGAGATAGCCGCCAATGTTCCCGGATTTAGCGACGCGCTGCGGATGATTTTCACAGGCCATACGGCGAGCGGTGGAGACATGAACAGCCTGCGAATGGGCATTGACGGTATCAGCCAGGCCACGCCGCTGGATACCTTCAAAACCTCGCTTCATGCCGGTCACGCGGTTGAAGAGATTCTCCAGTATCCTGTCTACGGCGGCGCGCTCGCCGGCCTCGGCTGGCAGTGGGTTAACGTGGCGTATCTGGCGGGTGGTCTGTTCCTGTTATGGCAGAAAGCCATTCGCTGGCATATTCCGGTCAGTTTTCTGCTGAGCCTTGCCGTTTGTGCTACCCTCGGATGGCTGTTCTCCCCGGAAAGCCTCGCCTCGCCGCTGATTCATCTGCTGTCCGGCGCCACCATGCTGGGCGCGTTCTTTATTCTGACGGATCCGGTTACCGCCTCCACCACCAATCGCGGACGCCTGATCTTCGGCGCGCTGGCGGGATTACTGGTATGGCTAATTCGCAGCTTTGGCGGCTATCCGGATGGCGTGGCCTTTGCCGTTCTGCTGGCCAATATTACCGTTCCCTTGATCGATTACTATACGCGCCCGCGCGCGTACGGCCACCGCTGAGGACCCGAACATGTTACAAAGCATGCGTAAACACGGCATCACGCTGGCCCTCTTTGCGGCGGGGTCTACCGGGCTGACGGCCGCGATTAACGAGCTGACCAAAAGCACCATTGAAGACCAGGCTGCCCAGCAGCAAAAAGCCTTATTTGACCAGGTTATGCCGGCTAATCTTTATAACAACGACTTGCTGAAAAGCTGTTATCAAGTTACCGCCCCGGCGCTGGGAAAAGGCCAGCACAAGGTTTGGATCGCTCAGGATGGCGAAAAACCGGTGGCTGCGGTGATGGAAGCCACCGCACCGGACGGCTATTCCGGGGCCATTCAGCTGCTGGTGGCCGCCGATTTTAAAGGTACCGTGCTGGGTACCCGCGTCACCGAACATCATGAGACGCCGGGGCTGGGCGATAAAATCGAACTCAGAATTTCCGACTGGATCACCCTCTTTGCCGGTAAAGTGATTCATGGGCAAAACGACAGCCACTGGGCCGTGAAAAAAGACGGCGGCGACTTCGACCAGTTTACCGGGGCCACCATTACCCCGCGCGCGGTGGTCAATGCCGTCAAGCGCGCCGGCCTGTACGCACAAACGCTGCCCGCGCAGATTTCCGCATTCACTCCCTGTGGAGACTAAATCATGAGCGAAGTAAAAGACGTTATTGTTCAGGGGTTGTGGAAAAACAACTCCGCGCTGGTTCAGCTGCTGGGGATGTGTCCCCTACTCGCCGTGACCTCGACCGCCACCAACGCCCTTGGCCTTGGGCTGGCGACGACGCTGGTGCTCACCCTGACGAACCTGACCATTTCCAGCCTGCGCCGCTGGACGCCGGCGGAAATCCGTATTCCGATTTACGTCATGATCATCGCTTCGGTGGTGAGCGTCGTGCAGATGCTGATCAACGCCTACGCGTTCGGCCTCTATCAGTCTCTGGGGATCTTTATCCCGCTGATTGTCACCAACTGTATCGTGGTTGGGCGCGCTGAGGCCTTTGCCGCGAAAAAAGGCCCGGCGCTGTCGGCGCTGGATGGTTTTTCCATCGGCATGGGGGCCACCTGTGCGATGTTTGTGCTCGGATCAATGCGGGAAATTCTCGGCAACGGTACCCTGTTTGATGGTGCCGACAGCCTGCTCGGCAGCTGGGCTAAAGTTCTGCGCATTGAAGTATTTCATACCGATACGCCGTTTCTGCTGGCGATGCTGCCGCCGGGGGCATTTATTGGCCTCGGCATGATGTTGGCGGTAAAATACCTTATCGATGAACGTAGCAAACAGCGCAAAGCTAAAGCGGTACAAGCCGATGTCGTTGCGCCGTCTGATGTGACGGGAAAAGCCTGGAATGAATAAGAGTAAACGCCTGGAGATCCTCACCAGGCTCAGGGATAACAACCCGCACCCCACCACGGAGCTGAATTTTCACTCGCCGTTTGAATTATTGATCGCCGTCCTGCTCTCGGCGCAGGCCACCGACGTCAGCGTCAACAAAGCGACGGCAAAACTCTACCCGGTCGCCAACACGCCGGCGGCCATGCTGGCGCTGGGCGTTGAGGGCGTGAAGTCGTATATCAAGACTATTGGCCTGTTTAACAGCAAAGCAGAAAACGTCATCAAGACCTGTCGTATCCTGCTTGAGCAGCACAATGGTGAAGTGCCGGAAGATCGGGCGGCCCTTGAGGCGCTTCCCGGCGTCGGCCGTAAAACCGCGAACGTGGTACTCAACACCGCCTTCGGCTGGCCGACAATCGCCGTCGATACGCATATCTTCCGCGTTTGCAATCGTACACAATTTGCGCCCGGTAAGAACGTTGAACAGGTCGAAGAAAAGCTGTTAAAGGTGGTTCCAGCGGAATTTAAAGTCGACTGCCATCACTGGTTAATCCTGCACGGTCGTTATACCTGTATTGCCCGCAAACCGCGCTGCGGCTCCTGCCTGATAGAAGACCTTTGCGAGTACAAAGAGAAGGTCGATCTCTGAACACGCACCGCGTCATTATCCATCAGGGTGATGACGCTGCTTTTCCCCCGCCTTCATCGACATTCACGCCATCATTTTCGCGCTGTTGCGGGTGATTATGCGGTTATATAATCATCGGCCAGCTTATTCATTTTTTTTAGAGGCAAAATTTCTATACATTTGTGATCGAGATCACCTGGTCAATTTATTGTTGATTTAATGTTAACGCTTTTGCGTGCAAACCTGCTGATTCAAATACCCTTAAGTTAAATACCAAAACAATAACCCATCAATTTTTAGGATTACGGGCTATATCACTGGATGCAAGCGCATACAGCCGAACATATCGCCATTATGCGAAAAACTTCGGATTCCAACAGATAAAAACTCTCCCTTTGGCTAAACCTTGAAATTTAACTCTGAATAACATTTGAGTAGGCGGTGTATTATGCCGCATGGAATATGTGTAACAGATTATTGCAAAGCTATTGCCTGAAGGGGCAGGATAGTGAACATTACCTGCCGTTTTCCCTCCAGAATAACTATAAAGGCGGCGGTCTGAGAAGATTGCGCCCCGAACACCCCCCGTTAATATGGGATGTAAAAAAAGAGGTATTTGTGTCGACTGCAAACAATAAACCAACAGAAAGCGTAAGTTTAAACGCTTTCAAACAACCACGTTCGTTCTATCTCATCTTCTCTATTGAGCTGTGGGAACGTTTTGGTTTCTACGGCCTGCAAGGGATCATGGCCGTTTACCTGGTTAAACAGCTGGGTATGTCAGAAGCGGACTCTATTACTCTGTTCTCCTCCTTTAGCGCCCTGGTCTACGGTCTGGTGGCGATTGGCGGCTGGCTGGGCGACAAGGTGCTTGGCACTAAGCGCGTCATCATGCTCGGCGCAATCGTTCTGGCTATCGGCTACGGCCTGGTGGCGTGGTCAGGGCACGATGCAGGCATCGTATATATAGGTATGGCGACGATTGCCGTCGGTAACGGCCTGTTTAAGGCTAACCCCTCTTCCCTGCTCTCAACCTGCTATGAAAAGAACGACCCGCGTCTGGACGGTGCATTTACCATGTACTACATGTCCATCAACATCGGTTCTTTCTTCTCTATGCTGGCCACGCCATGGCTGGCGGCGAAGTTCGGCTGGAGCGTCGCTTTCGCCCTGAGCTTTGTCGGCCTGGTGATCACCATCGTCAACTTCACTTTCTGCCAGCGCTGGGTTAAACAGTACGGCTCGAAGCCTGACTTCGCCCCGCTGCAGATAGGCAAGCTGCTGGCGACTATCGTTGGCGTGGTGGTTCTCATCGCGATTGCAACCTGGCTGCTGCACAACCAGGGTATTGCACGTATGGCGCTGGGCGTGGTTGCGCTGGGCATCATCGTTATTTTCGCTAAAGAAGCCTTCGCGATGCAGGGCGCGGCCCGTCGCAAAATGATCGTCGCTTTCATCCTGATGCTGCAGGCGATTATCTTCTTCGTTCTGTACAGCCAGATGCCAACCTCCCTCAACTTCTTTGCGATTCGCAACGTTGAACACTCTCTACTGGGCATCGCTTTCGAGCCTGAGCAGTACCAGGCGCTGAACCCTTTCTGGATCATTATCGGTAGCCCGATTCTGGCCGCCATTTATAACAAGATGGGCGATACCCTGCCGATGCCGATGAAGTTTGCTATTGGTATGGTCCTGTGCTCCGGCGCCTTCCTTGTCCTGCCGCTGGGCGCTAAGTTCGCCAGCGATGCGGGCATCGTAAACGTCAGCTGGCTGGTGATCAGCTACGGCCTGCAGAGTATCGGTGAACTGATGATTTCCGGTCTGGGTCTGGCGATGGTGGCACAGCTGGTTCCGCAGCGCCTGATGGGCTTCATTATGGGTAGCTGGTTCCTGACTACCGCTGGCGCCAACCTGATCGGCGGCTACGTGGCGAACATGATGGCGGTGCCGGATAACGTGACTGACCCGCTGATGTCGCTGGAAGTTTACGGTCGCGTGTTCCTGCATATCGGTGTCGCCACCGGCATTATCGCCATCCTGATGCTCATGACGGCGCCGAAGCTGAACCGTATGACCCAGGACGACGATAAAACGGCAAAAGCCAGCGATACCGCTACGGCTTAAGCTCCCCGGGAAAACCCATAAATTTAAACCGCTAACGCGCTGTTAGCGGTTTTTTTTTACCCCTGGGCGGACTAACATACAGGAAACCGCAGCCACGAGGAGTTACCGATGAAACTGTTCTACAAATCCGGCGCTTGTTCCCTTGCTTCGCATATCGCGCTACGCGAAAGCGGGCTGGACTTCACCCTGCAGGGCGTTGACGTGATGAAAAAACGTCTCGAAAACGGGGATGATTATCTGCAGATCAACCCGAAGGGTCAGGTACCGGCGCTGCTGCTGGACGATGATGTGCTGCTGACGGAAGGCGTGGCCATTATGCAATATATCGCCGATCGCGTGCCGGACCGCCAGCTGCTGGCGCCGGTGGGAAGCATCGCCCGCTATCAGACGCTGGAGTGGCTAAACTACGTGGCGACGGAGCTGCATAAAGGTTTTACTCCGCTGTTTCGCCCGGATACGCCGGAGGATTATAAACCTGTCGCTCGCGCGCTGCTGGACAAAAAAATGCAGTACGTGAACGAATGCCTGGAAGATAAAGAGTGGATTAACGGGCACCGTTTCACTATCGCCGATGGCTACCTGTTTACCGTGCTGCGCTGGGCGTACGCCGTGAAGCTGGATATGGAAGGCTATAGCAATATTGCGGCCTGGATGAAGCGCGTTGCCGCGCGGCCTGCGGTAGCCGCCGCCCTCGAGGCTGAAGGGCTGAAGTGAAGCCGATGCTTGCCCGACGCAGGTCGGGCAAGTTGTTCTCACGCCTCTTAAAGCTGCGTGGCGCTGAAGTAGTGCTCCGGCTGCGCGATGCGATCCTGAGCCGCCACAACCTGTAGCTCATACTCCTGCATATTTTTTGTCGCCAGCATGATTTCATACACCGCGGCGGTCACGTGCTCCAGCGCATCGCGCAGTCCCGCGCCCTGCAGCAGCTTAACCAGCAGCAGCCCGCTGGTGACATCGCCGACGCCCACCGGCTGGCGCATGCCAAAATCCACCAGCGGACGGCTGATATGCCAGGCTTCCTGCGCGGTGACCAGCAGCATTTCAAAACGATCCATACTCAGCCCGGCCCGCGAAAGATGCTTCACCAGCACCACTTCCGGCCCCTGTGCAATCAGCTCGCGCGCGGCCAGCACCGCTTCGTTAACGTTCGCCACCGGATGCCCGCAGAGGATCTCCAGCTCAACCAGGTTTGGCGCAATAATATCGCTCGCCGGCAGCGCATAGCGTACATGAAACTCCGCGACGCCGGGCGCTACGATACAGCCCTTTTCAGGGTGCCCCATGACCGGATCGCAGAAATATTTCGCGGCCGGATTGGCGCTTTTCACCTGACGCACGATGCCAAGAATATGTTCGCCCTGTTCCGCCGATCCCAGGTATCCGCTTAATACCGCGTCACAGCGCTGCAGCTGGTTAATATCGGCAATCCCCTGAACAATTTCCGTCAGATGCGCTGGCGGCATCACGCAGCCGGTCCACTTTCCGTATTGGGTATGGTTGGAGAATTGTACGGTATTAAGCGGCCAGACGTTGGCGCCAAGGCGGCGCATCGGAAATTCAGCGGCGCTGTTGCCCGCATGGCCAAACACAACGTGGGACTGGATGGCGAGGATATTCTTCATCTTGATTACCTGAGAGCAAAAAATAAGGGGCGCGGTTTCCCACGCCCCTGCCTTTACGCAATTACTTCCAGCAGACCAGACAGTAATTTTTCTTACCGCGACGCAGTAAGGTGTAGCGACCAAAGAGACGGTCGGCATCAACAAATACGTATTCCGGGTCGGACTGTTTTTCGCCGTTGATGGTCACCGCATTGGATGCGATGGTTTTACGCGCCTGACCGCGGGACGGCTGCAGTTCAGAATCCACCAGCGCCTGCATCAGATCGGCGCCTTTATCCATTTCGATCATCGGCACGCCATCCTGCGCCAGCTGTTCGAAATCGGCTTCGCTCAAATCGCTCAGGTTACCGTTGAACAGGCTCTCGGTAATGCGTTTTGCCGCCACCAGACCTTCTTCACCGTGCACCAGGCGGGTCACCTGTTCGGCCAGCACATACTGGGCGCGCGGTGCTTTACCGCTGTTTTTGTCTTCTTCTTCCAGGGCATTGATTTCAGCCATGTCCATAAAAGTGAAGAACTTCAGGAAGCGATAAACGTCGGCATCCGCAGTGTTGATCCAGAACTGGTAGAACTTGTACGGACTGGTTTTCTTCGGATCCAGCCACACTGCGCCGCCTTCGGTTTTACCGAATTTCGTGCCGTCCGCCTTGGTGATCAGCGGAACGGTCAGGCCAAAGACCTGGTTCTGGTGCAGACGACGGGTCAGGTCGATACCGGAGGTAATGTTGCCCCACTGGTCAGAACCGCCGATTTGCAGCGCCACGCCGTGCAGCTTGTTCAGGCAGGCAAAGTCGTACCCCTGCAGCAGGTTGTAGGAGAACTCGGTAAAAGAGATGCCCTGGTCGTCACGGTTCAGACGCTGCTTCACCGCTTCTTTGTTGATCATCTGGTTTACCGAGAAGTGCTTGCCGATATCACGCAGGAAAGTCAGCACGTTCATGCTGCCAAACCAGTCGTAGTTGTTGGCGGCAATGGCAGAATTTTCACCGCAATCAAAGTCGAGGAAAGGCGCGACCTGTTTACGAATTTTATCTACCCACTCCTGCACGGTATCTTCAGTGTTCAGTTTACGCTCCGCGGCTTTAAAGCTCGGGTCGCCAATCAGACCGGTCGCGCCGCCCACCAGGGCAACCGGTTTATGGCCGGCCATCTGGAAGCGTTTCAGGCATAACAATGGAACAAGATGCCCCAAATGCAAGCTGTCAGCGGTGGGATCGAAGCCGCAATAGAGCGCGATCGGGCCTTGCGCCAGTCGCTCTGCTAACGCTTCTTCGTCCGTCACCTGGGCTATCAGCCCCCGCTCCTGCAATTGTTTAATCAAGTTACTGCTTGCCATCAAATTCTCCATCTATAAAACGACTGCACCTCTGCCGGTACACGACTTTTCGCCAGACGCGAAAAAAATATCTACGCAAAATTATTCAAGCTGCGTCGCCGCGGCAAGCATGTGAAAGCCCAGGGAACTTACTCAGGTAAGCGACAGAGCCAGGCAGGCGCAGCTAACAAAGATGCAGCTTGAAAAATGAAGCGTATAGAATAAAGCGCCGGGCCACGATGCACCAGCGCTTAACACAACATTTTTGCGTCCTTTATGGCGCCAGTCGGTCGATTTGCCAGCCGCCGTTTTGCCGCTGGTAGAGAAAACGATCGTGCAGACGATGCTCGCCGCCCTGCCAGAACTCCATCTGTTCGATACTGACGCGGAATCCGCCCCAGAAGCTCGGCAGCGGCACTTCGCCCTGCTGGAATTTTTGCTTAAGCTCGAGGAACTTACTCTCAAGGATGCCGCGCGCCGAGATACGGCTGGACTGCTGCGACACCCATGCGCCAATCTGACTATCGCGCGGACGGCTATGGAAATATTTCACCACTTCCAGCGTTGAAAGACGTTCCGCTTTACCGATAACCATCACCTGACGCTCCAGCATATGCCATGGGAAAAGCAGGCTGATGCGGGGATTTTTTTCAATCTGATGGGCTTTGCGGCTGCCGAGGTTGGTATAGAACACCAGGCCTTTCTCATCGTAGTGCTTGAGCAACACGATGCGCTGGTAAGGCTGCGAGTTTTCATCGACGGTCGCGACAACCATCGCCGTTGGGTCAGCGAGCTTTGCGTCACAGGCCTGACGCAGCCAGCGCTCAAAGAGTGCCAGAGGTTCGGCGGGAAGATCGTGGCGGCGCAGGCCACCACGGGTATACTCACGGCGCAGGTGCGCGATTTGCTGCAATTCGTCGTTATCAGACATGGCAATTGAGAAAATAATCAAAGGGTAGCGTTATTGTGCGCCCCCATGGCTGAAATCTCAACGTTTGGCGGTTTGCAGCTGACAGTTTTCCAGCACGATACGGTCCCGTTTATAGACGGTGGCGCTATCGCCCTTCGACCAGAAGACGTAAACGCCATCGGTATAGCGCGCGCCAGAAGCGGAGAGCCCCTGCTGTAAATTGAGCTGCTGATTATCGTAAATAAAGCTGACCTGCTGGCGAGTATGATTGAGATGGACGGTCAACGGTTTCTGGTCACACTGATACTCGAGGGTGTCCGTATTCATCCGCTCGACAAACTGGTTGTAGTAGCTACAGCCCGCCAGCATAAAAGGTACAGCAAGAATAAGAATTTTTTTCATCAATTTGCCTTCGACTTTCCCGGTCCGGGAAGGCATAACGCCCTCCCTCAACGCTGTCCAGTTTACGAAGAAACCGGCGCGGGTGATTTCAGTTAACTCTGATTTTGCGGCGGATTGGCCGGAAAAATCGCACCAAGCACGGAAGCTTGCGACGCGCCGGTCACGGAAGGGAGATTGCCGGGTAGTCCGGCAAGCGTCCGCCACGCCAGCCATGCGAAAGCCAGCGCCTCCATATCATCACCGCTGATCCCCGCCTCATCGGTCGTCGATACCTCCGTTCCCGGCAGCAGCGCCGCCAGACGGGCCATCAGAAGCGGATTGCGCGCCCCGCCGCCGCATACCAGCAGACGTTCACATCCCCCGCTGAGCAGCACCTGTTCACTGATGCTGACGGCGGTCAGCTCCGCAAGGGTCGCCTGAACGTCCTGGGCGCGAAGCCCCGGATAACGCGCCAGATGCTGCGACAGCCAGCCGTAGTTAAAGTATTCACGACCGGTGCTCTTTGGCGCCGGCAGCGCAAACCACGGATCGCTTAGCATATCCTGCAGCAACGGCAGCACAATTTTACCCTCGCTGGCCCACTGTGCGTCTTTATCGAAGGGTTTACCGCACTGACGCCAGACCCACGCATCCATCAGCATGTTGCCCGGGCCGGTGTCGTAGCCGCGCACCGGCAGACCTGGCGCCAGCAAAGAGAGGTTAGCGATCCCGCCAATGTTGAGAACCATTCGACGCTCAACCGGGTGCGCCAGCAGCGCGTGGTGGAACGCCGGGACCAGCGGCGCGCCCTGCCCGCCGAGCGCCATATCGCGACGGCGAAAGTCCCCGACCACCGTCACGCCGGTATGCGCGGCAATCTGGTTATTGTCGCCAATCTGCAGAGTATGCGGCGCATCGCCTGCTGGCTCATGCCAGACCGTTTGGCCGTGGCAGCCGATAGCGATGATGTCCGCCGCCTTGAGCTTTTCCTGAGCCATCAATGCCAGAACCGCATCGGCAAATAGCCGTCCCAGGCGCGTATCGAGACGCCCCAGCTGCGAAAGAGTCAGCTGCTGCCCCTGGCAGATGGCCAGGATATCTTCTTTAATCGCGATGGGGATGGGATAGGTCAGGCTGGCCTGCTGGGCAACCAGATTTTCATTAATTGCTGCGAGAACAACATCAACACCATCAAGGCTGGTGCCGGACATAACGCCGATAAAGCGGCCTGATTTCATACGCTTTCCTTCATTCCATGACTCTCGTATATCCCCACACTCCATCATAAACGAGGGGGCAAAGCTACGCTGCTATAATACTTTTTAACAATACAAGCAGCGCTGCCGGTTCTTAGGGTAAAGAACTTGTGTTTAGTTTAGGTTGAGACGACTCTGATTATTATTTTTTGTATAGTCGTTGCATCTGCTATGCCAGCAGACGCTGAAATGCCATATAATTGGCTACAAGGAAGTTCAACAGAACGCTTCTTGGTGAACAGGAGATTCATAAATGATTTTACGTGTTTTGGCTGTCTCGATGATTGGTTTTACGCTCGCAGGCTGCGTCAGCAGCAGCGGCCTGTCCGGCGATGTTTACTCCGCATCTGAAGCCAAACAGGTCCAGAGCGTGACCTACGGCACCATTGTGCATACCCGTGCGGTGCAGATTCAGGGCGGAGATGACAGCAACGCCATCGGCGCTATCGGCGGCGCGGTGCTCGGCGGCTTCCTCGGTAACACCATTGGCGGCGGCACGGGTCGCTCCCTGGCAACGGCGGCAGGCGCTGTCGCCGGCGGCGTAGCCGGTCAGGGCGTACAGGGCGCGATGAACAAAACTCAGGGCGTTGAGCTGGAAATCCGCAAAGATGACGGTAACACCATCATGGTAGTGCAGAAGCAAGGCAGCACGCCGTTCTCCGTCGGCCAGCGCGTAGCCATTGCCGGCAGCGGCAGCCAGGTGACGGTCTCCCCGCGCTAAATCTTCTCTCTGCGGCCCGGACGGGCCGCTTATTGATATAAAATACGTATTATTTTCCCAGCGTAAATAAATAATTCATATATATTTATATTTTTCTTTTATACATACACTAATTTGCGCCCGCGCAATATTCCGCCCGTCACCATCAAGTATTCTCCAGCCAGTATTATTTAAACATTGCGGCAATTCTGTCGTTTTACCTTCGCATTTTTCAGGGATGTTGACTATGCGCGTTAATATAAAAAGCTTACCCTACCGGATATTTATTTACGCTATCGCGTGCAGTCTTTCTATTGCTGTGGTTAATTTTATTACCACCTCATTAATTCATCGTATTTCTACAACATCATCCATGCTTTTCCCTGTGCTAACTATTTCACTGATGGGTTTCCATATTATGATTGCCTGCTTTATGGGCATGAAATATCTGTGTGATAAAAAACAGCTGTACCTGGCCCCGATAGCCTTCGCGTTTACCTGCTCGGCCCTGCTGATGCTGGGAACGATAGGCAGCTATCCCGACTGGCTGGTCTGCGCTCAGGGGCGCGAGATCAATCAAAATGACGCGCTGATTTTTTATTTTTTCCGCAACGTAATGATGGCTGTTTTATTTATAACCTCAATTATTTTATATCGCATCCGACATATTACCGGCCACTCAAGAAAAATTCACGGTGCGGTGCTCAGTAGTTGTTTTATTTTTATCACCGCAACGCTCATATTATCGTGGGTTCATTCAAGCAACTCGCCGTTGCTAAGCATTGAATTCATTGACAATCTAACCTACACCTTTACGCCACTATGGCATAATCGCATTGGCTGGCTATTAATTATCATATGGTCATTAACGCTGATTTTACTGATCGGCCTGACTCGGCTGCGTAATATATTCTGGTACAGCGGCGCTTTTTTTTGTACCGCCTATATCTTTACGCTGCTGGTGCTGCTCTCCACGGTTAGCGGTAACGCTCACTCCTGGAACCAGGCGCGGCTTTTTGAAACGCTGAGCACCCTGTTTCTGATTTTAATTCTACTTGGTGACGTTTTTATACTCTATCGTGAATCAAACGAAAGATACGTCCGCTCTTACCAGAACTCGATTCGCGATCCCCTGACCCGGCTGTATAACCGCAGCTATTTCTATGACACCCTGACTCAGCGGTTGTCGAAGGCTTCCGCTTCACAGCCGCTGTCGGTTATCGTCTGCGACCTCGATCGCTTTAAGCGCATCAACGACACCTACGGTCACGTGCAGGGAGATAAGGTGATTCAGTTTGCTGCCAGCGTGTTGCAGAACAACGTGCGCCAGGACGATGCTGCCGCGCGTATCGGCGGGGAAGAGTTTGCCGTGCTGCTGGTGAATATCGGCGCCAACGAAGCGCTGGCAATCGCCGAACGTATCCGCCTGTCGGTCAGCGAGAAGCAGGAGGGATTACCGGAGAGAATGACCATCAGTATGGGCGTGTTCACCACGCAGGATGCGCACGTTTCGGCAGAAGAGTGCGTTAAGCGCGCGGATACCGCGATGTACGAAGCGAAAAACAGCGGGCGTAACCGCGTAGTGGTCTGGCATGAATGAATAAAAAAGAGGCCTTGAGACTCCTCAAGGCCTCGCTAAGGTCAATCTTTTGCCTGGAGATCGAGAATATTGTGTTCAAGTTTACGAATCAAATTAAGCAGCGTTTCCACCTCTTCCTTAGATACGCCGGCCAGAATCTCATCACGCGTTTTGCCGATAACCTCTTCCATTTCGTTGATCAGAGGCTCGGCTTTTTCGGTAAGCTTGATACGTTTTGCCCGCCGATCGTTAGCACAGGTCTGGCGAGAAATAAGCCCTTTCTCCTCCAGCTGGTCGAGCGTGCGAACCAGCGACGGCTGCTCAATACCAATGGCTTTCGCCAGCTGAATCTGCGACTGTTCAGGCGGCAGCTGGTGAATGTTATGCAGCGTGACCCAGTGCGTCTGCGTTAACTCCAGAGGTTTCAGGCGATGGTCGATTAGCGCGCGCCAGACGCGCACCAAACGTGCCAGATCAGAACCAAGTGGCGATTCCAATTTCATCTCCTTATAATTAGCTTGCTAAGTTATTATACTGATTTTAGAATAGTGTGCAGCATTTAAATTACCAAAACAAATGAATTACCCGATTCACTAAAATCAGAACAATGATTTACAATGTGAATAATCGCATAACCTGAACATTCTTCCTGCAACGGCAAAGGATTTTTGCTTGTGAAACTGAGTCTTAACACTGCCGGATTGTCGCTCCAGGACCTGGTGTTCGGCGCTTCTGTCTATTTCCCTCCCGTCTTTAAAGCCGTTTTGCTGGGCTTTTTTATCTGGTTGATTATCCACCGCCAGCTGCGGGACTGGATGTATGCAGGCGAGATTTGGCATCCCCTGCTAATGGACCTCTCCTTCTTTGCGCTCTCCGTCTGTCTGGCGCTGGTTTTACTGACTATCTGGTAATGTTCATTACATGAAGAAACTAAAATACTTATCCACGCTGCTGGTCGCCGCGCTGGCTATTATTGCCGCCTGGCTGGTCTGGAATTACTACACGCAATCCCCGTGGACCCGCGACGGCAAGGTCCGCGCCGAGCAGGTTGGCGTCACGCCCCAGGTTTCCGGCAGCATCCTGCAGCTCAACGTGCGCGACAACCAGCTGGTTAAGGCGGGAGACGTGCTGTTCAGAATCGATGACACGCCTTATAAAATCGCCCTGCTCAACGCCCGGGCGCAGCTTGCTAAAGCCAAAGCGGAAGTCGCCCGCGCGCAGGCAGAACAGAAAAAAGCCGCCAGCGATGCCAGCCGTCGGCGTCATCTTTCACAGAACTTTATCTCGGCAGAGGATTTAGAAAACGCCAATACCGCGCTGAATACCGCCACGACCAACCTCGAAGCCGCTAAAGCCGTGGTTGGCGTGGCGCAGGCCACTCTCGATCACGCCCAATGGCAGCTCACGCAGACGGAAATAAAAGCGCCGGTTGACGGCTGGGTTACCAATCTCTCAACCCGGGTTGGCGACTACGCCGCCGTTGGCCACCCGGTTTTCGCCCTCGTGGACAGCCGCTCCTTCTACGTGGTGGGTTATTTTGAAGAAACGAAACTGCGCAATATCCGTCCCGGCGACAGCGCGCAGATCATTCTTTATAGCAGTAAGCAGAAGTTACAGGGTCACGTGAGCAGCATCGGACGCGCCATCGTCGACCAGAGCGTGGAGAGCGGCGGCGATCTGGTGGCGAACATTAAACCGAATATTCCGTGGGTCCGTCTTGCCCAGCGCGTGCCGGTGCGTATTGAGTTTGATCATTTGCCGCCGGATACCATCCTGGTCTCCGGTACCACCTGCACCGTAGCCATCGGCGCGCAATAATGAAGCTGCAGGCTCTGACGTGGCGCTCGCTCCCGTGGATTAAGGCCAGCCGTCCGCAGTGGCGCTATGCCTTGCGTAACGGGATTGCCATGTGCCTGGCGCTGAGCGTCGCCTACTGGCTGAATCTTGACGAACCCTACTGGGCGATGACCTCCGCCGCGGTGGTCAGCTTTCCCACCGTCGGCGGGGTGATCAGCAAAAGCTTCGGGCGTATTGCCGGCAGCCTGCTCGGCGCCTGCGCGGCGCTGCTGCTGGCCGGGCATACGCTCAACGATCCGTGGCTGTTTCTGTTCAGCATTTCGGCGTGGATAGCCCTCTGCACGTGGGCCTGCGCGATGTTTACCAATAACGTCGCCTACGCTTTCCAGCTTGCGGGCTACACCTGCGCGATTATCGCGTTCCCGGTTATCAATATCACCGACGCGAACGAACTGTGGACTATCGCCCAGTCGCGCGTCTGCGAAGTCATCGTCGGTATTTTGTGCGGCGGGCTGATGATGATGATCTTACCGAGCACCTCCGATGGCGCTACGCTGCTGACGGCGCTGAAAAACATGCATGCGCGCCTGCTGGAACACGCCAGCCTGCTGTGGGTGCCGGAAACGACCGATGCCATTCGCACCGCGCACGAGAGCGTGATCGGGCAAATCCTGACCATGAATCTGCTGCGCATTCAGGCCTTCTGGAGCCACTATCGCTTTCGTCGGCAAAATCCGCTGCTGAACTACCTGCTGCATCAACAGCTGCGAATGACCAGCGTGATTTCGAGCCTGCGGCGAATGCTGCTCAACTGGCCCACCGCGCCCGCCCGCACCCGCGAGATACTGGAGTCGTTGCTCAACGAGTTATCTCATGCCAACGCCGACGCCCTGAGCGTTGCCCGCATCATCGCTCCGCTGGCGCCCCCCGCGGACGCTGACTACCGGCATATCGCCTTCTGGAAGCGTCTGCGCTACTTCTGTCGTCTCTATCTGGAGAGCAGCCGCTGGCTCAGGCGCATCGAAAACGCCAGCGCGATAACCGAATTTAACGTACCTTCCGCGCCAGCGCTGGCTCGCCATACCGATCAGGCCGAAGCCTTATGGAACGGCGTACGCACTTTTTGCGCGCTGGTGATGGTCGGCGCCTGGGGAATTAGCACCCAATGGCAGGCCTGCGCCGCAGCTCTGACCCTGGCGGCGATCTGCTGCGTGCTCTATTCGGTCTCTCCTTCGCCGTTTAAGTCACTAACGCTGCTGATGCGTACCCTGATCCTGCTTTCACTCTTTAGCTTTGTGGTGAAGTTTGGCCTGATGGTGCAGATAACCGATTTATGGCAGTTCCTGCTGTTTCTGTTTCCCCTGCTGACCACCATGCAGCTGCTGAAACTCCAGATGCCTAAGCTCGCCGGACTGTGGGGGCAGCTGATTGTATTTATGGGGTCGTTTATTTCGGTGACCAACCCGCCGGTCTACGACTACGCATCGTTTCTTAACGATAATCTGGGCAAAATCATCGGCGTCGGCCTTGCCTGGCTGGCGTTCGCCATCATCAGCCCGGGTTCAGACGCGCGTAAAAGCCGCCGTCATATCCGTGCGTTACGGCGTCACTTTGTCGACCAGCTAAGCCGCCGCCCGCAGCATAGCGAGCATGAATTTGAATCGCTGGTTTATCACCACATCAGCCAGCTCAGCAATAGCCAGGATGCGCTGGCGCGCCGCTGGCTGCTGCGCTGGGGCGTGGTTTTGCTCAACTGTTCCCACGTGGTGTGGCAGCTTCGCGAGTGGGAAACCCGTTCCGACCCGCTATCGCAGGTGCGCGATTTATGCATCAGTCTGCTGCGGGATGTGATGAGCGAGCGCGGGGTACAGCAGCGGCCACTCGCCTCGACGCTGCAGGAGCTGCAGCGCATCTGCGACGCGCTTAATCACCACCACCAGCCGGCAGCCAAAGAGCTGGCGGCGGTTATCTGGCGACTGTGGTGCGCGCTGTCGCAGCTGGAACAGGCGCCCATTGCCGGCACCTTAACGGAAAGAACTACTTAATCACGCCGCAGGCGAACCGCTCGCCGCCGCCGCCAAGGGGCTGCGGGCTATCGGACATATTGTCGCCCCCCACGTGAATCATCAGCGCCTTCCCTTTAACCTCATCCAGCGTTTTTAAGCGCGGCGCGACCACCGGCTGGGTTGCTTTACCGTCGTTATTGACCACCAGGAACGGCAGATCGCCGAGGTGACCGGCGCCGTCGGGACCTTCATGCTTACCGGTTTTTTGAGGATCGTAGTGCCCGCCTGCTGCGCCAGCGGCGACGGCTTTACCCTCTTTAATCGCGGGCTGGCAGCTGCCGTTGGCGTGGATATGGAAGCCGTGCTCGCCGGGAGGCAGCGCCTTCAGGTCTGGCGTAAATTCCAGGCCTTTCGCGGTTTCGCTGATTTTAACGCTACCGATAGCCTGACCGACGCTCTGGCTGGTGACAAGATTGATATCGACGCTTTCACTGGCCGCCTGCGCGCCTGCGCACGCGGCCAGGGTAAGTATGGCGAGAATACATCGTTGCATAACACCTCCTTAATGGCTCTGTCGCTACTAAGTGTAGGCCATTGCGGAGGTGATGGGGTTTACGGAACGTCGTAACCTAACGCCGCTTTGCGGATACGGAACCACTGCTGGCGGGACATCTTCAGCTTTTCGGCCACCACCGCGGAACGCACGCGCTCTATTTTCCCTGAGCCAATAATCGGCAACGGCTGCGACGGCAGGCGCAGGATCCAGGCATACACCACCTGCTCAATGCTCTCCGCATTCAGCTCCTGAGCAACGCGCGCCAGCTCATCGCGCAGCGGCTGGAAGCTGTCGTCGTTAAACAAACGACCGCCGCCGAGGCAGGACCAGGCCATCGGGCGAATACGCAGCTGCTGAAGCTGATCCAGCGTACCGTCAAGCAGCAGCGGCTGATGAACCGGAGAAATTTCCACCTGGTTGGTCGCCAGGGTAAACGGCAGGCGCGACTGCAGCAGGGTAAACTGGGCGGGGGTAAAGTTCGATACGCCGAAGTGACGAACCTTGCCGCTATGGTGAAGGGCCAGGAAGGCTTCCGCCACTTCATCCGCATCCATCAGCGGGTCCGGACGATGAATCAGCAGCAGGTCAATATGGTCGGTGGCAAGGTTACGCAGCGACTGCTCCGCGCTGAGAACAATATGGTCGCGGTCGGTAATATAGTGGCCGATGGTGTTTTCCGCCCGCGCTTTCGTGGCAATCCCGCACTTGGTGACAATTTCCATCCTGCTGCGCAGATGCGGCGCCAGCTTTAGCGCTTCGCCAAACGCCGCCTCGCAGCGATAGTCACCGTAAATATCGGCATGATCGATGGTGGTAATGCCCAGATCCAGGTGTTGCTCAACAAAGCCCACCAGCGCCTGAGCGGACATATTCCAGTCCATCAGACGCCAGTAGCCCATCACAAAACGAGAGAATTCCGGCCCCTGCGGAGCCATAGCAATACGCTGAACCATAACAGCTTCCTCAATAAAAAAGTGCCCTGAGTATACGCAATTTTAGGCTTAAAACAGTGAGGGTTGCTGCGGTTCTTCCGCACTATCCTGCTTAGCTGCGCGTAATTTGCGCAGTAGCCGCTGTCGGCACAGACGCAAAACATCCTGCTTTTGCGCATCGCTCATTTTCTGCCAGTTGAAACGCTCGTCGCGGCTACGCATACACCCCCGACAGTAGCCGCGCTCATCAGACTGACAAATCCCCCGGCACGGACTCTGTACCGGGAAGAATTCCAGTTGTTCAGCCACTTCGCCTCTCCTGCCGCTCATCTCTTTCTTTATTGAAGACGTTTCATCCGCCGTACGCAAATTTTGTTCATCAGCCTCTGCGTCAGGCGGCATTTTTAATTATGACTTGCATTAGACCAATCGGTCTATTACAGTGAACGCCATGAACAAGCACAGTGAATGTAACACCCGCGAACATATCCTGGCCACCGGCGAGCAGCTCTGCATGCATCGGGGGTTTACCGGTATGGGTCTGAGCGAACTGCTGAAAACAGCGGAGGTGCCGAAAGGCTCTTTCTATCACTACTTTCGCTCTAAAGAAGCCTTTGGCGTTGCGCTGCTCGACCATCACTACGCCGGATATCTTCAGCGCCTGGTCGATCATTTTGACCACGGCGAGGGGAACTATCGCGATCGCCTCCTGGCCTACTATCAGCATACGCTGACGCAGTTTTGCCAGCAGGGCATCATCAGCGGCTGTCTGACGGTGAAGCTGTCGGCAGAGGTCTGCGATCTGTCGGAAGATATGCGCACCGCGATGGATAAAGGCGCCAGCCAGATCATCGTTCTCCTCGGCGACGCGCTGGAGAAAGGCCGTCAGGAGGGCAGCCTTGCGTTTGACGGAGACGCCTTAACGCTCTCGCAGGTGCTTTACTCCCTGTGGCTGGGGGCGAATCTGCAGGCTAAAATTACGCGTAGCGCAACGCCGCTGGAAAGCGCCCTTGCCCACGCCAAACGTATTATTGCTGCGCCTGCCGTTTAACAGGCGTTTTTATTTACCCCGTTTCAAGACGACCGGTCTACTCAGGAGTCATTATGTCAGAATCAAAGTTGTTTACCCCATTGAAAGTGGGTGCGGTAACCGTACCGAATCGCGTGTTTATGGCTCCGCTGACGCGTCTGCGCAGCATTGAACCGGGCGATATTCCTACCCCGCTGATGGGCGAATACTACCGCCAGCGCGCCAGCTCAGGTCTGATTATTTCCGAAGCCACCCAGATCTCCGCTCAGGCTAAAGGCTACGCGGGCGCACCGGGCCTGCACAGCCCGGAGCAGATTGCCGCATGGAAAAAAATCACCGCCGGCGTACACGCCGAAAACGGGCGTATTGCCGTTCAGCTGTGGCACACCGGGCGCATTTCCCACAGCAGCATCCAGCCGGGTGGCGCCGCGCCGGTTGCGCCATCGGCCATTAGCGCGGGCACCCGTACCTCGCTGCGTGATGAAAACGGCCACGCTATTCGCGTAGACACCTCGATGCCGCGCGCGCTCGAAACCGCCGAGATCCCGGGGATCGTTGATGATTTCCGCCAGGCGGTAGGCAACGCCCGCGATGCCGGCTTTGACCTTGTCGAACTGCACTCCGCCCACGGCTACCTGCTGCACCAATTCCTTTCCCCTTCTTCCAACCATCGTACTGACCAGTACGGCGGCAGCGTGGAAAATCGCGCTCGCCTGGTGCTGGAAGTGGTTGATGCGGCGAGTAAAGAGTGGAGCGCCGACCGTATCGGGATTCGCGTCTCGCCTATCGGCAGCTTCCAGAACGTCGATAATGGCCCGAATGAAGAAGCCGACGCGCTCTATCTCATCGAAGCGCTGGCCAAACGCGGTATTGCTTACCTGCATATGTCCGAGCCGGACTGGGCTGGCGGCCAACCGTACAGCGATGAATTCCGTCAGAAAGTCCGCGACCGCTTCCCGGGCGCTATTATCGGCGCTGGCGCCTACACGGTGGAAAAGGCAAACGATCTGATCGGTAAAGGCCTGATCGATGCCGTGGCCTTCGGTCGCGACTATATTGCCAACCCGGATCTGGTCGCGCGCCTGCAGAAGAAGGCCGCGCTGAATCCGCAGCGTCCGGAAAGCTTCTACGGCGGCGGCGCGGAAGGTTATACCGATTACCCTACCCTGTAATCCCTCCATTGATAGCGGCGGGTTATCGCCGCTATACTCAACGCTCTGATGTATCAAAATAAACTGCATAGGGGACATTATGCGCTTACTTCACACCATGCTGCGCGTTGGCGACCTGCAACGTTCTATTGAGTTTTACACCAACGTGCTGGGCATGAAACTGCTGCGCACCAGCGAAAACACTGAGTATAAATACTCGCTGGCATTCGTGGGTTACGGCGAAGAGAGCGATACCGCCGTGATTGAGCTGACCTATAACTGGGGCGTTGATAAGTACGATCTCGGCAGCGCTTATGGCCATATCGCGCTCAGCGTTGAAAACGCGGCCGAAGCCTGCGAGCGTATCCGCCAGAACGGCGGCAACGTGACGCGTGAAGCCGGCCCGGTCAAAGGCGGCACCACCGTCATCGCCTTCGTCGAAGATCCGGATGGCTATAAAATTGAACTGATTGAAGAGAAAGACGCCGGAAAAGGCCTCGGCAACTAATCGGCTGCGGGCACCCGCGGTGCCTGCTGTTTTATCCCCTTCCTGCTGCAAGCCGCGGCAAAATTTGCCATAATGCGCGCTACTTTTTTCCAGCTAAGAGAATCTGATGTCCGAGAACGTTCAACTTAATGGTCTGTGCGACCGTTTTCGCGGTTTTTATCCTGTGGTAATCGATGTTGAAACCGCCGGGTTTAATGCCAAAACCGACGCCCTGCTGGAGATCGCCGCTATTACGTTGAAAATGGATGAGGAAGGCTGGCTGATGCCGGACGAAACGCTGCATTTTCATGTTGAGCCTTTTGAAGGCGCCAACCTGCAGCCCGAAGCGCTGGCTTTTAACGGTATTAACCCTAACGATCCCGAGCGCGGCGCGGTGAGCGAATACGATGCGCTGCACGCGATTTTTAAAATGGTCCGCAAGGGAATGAAAGAGAGCGACTGCAGCCGCGCGATTATGGTCGCGCATAACGCCACCTTCGATCACAGCTTTACCATGGCGGCGGCAGAGCGGGCTGGCCTGAAACGTAACCCCTTTCATCCGTTCGTGACCTTCGATACCGCGGCTCTGAGCGGCCTGGCGCTGGGTCAAACGGTGCTGTCGAAAGCCTGCATTGCCGCGGGAATGGCATTTGATGGTACCCAGGCACACTCGGCGCTTTACGATACCCAGCAAACCGCCCAGCTATTCTGCGAAATCGTCAACCGCTGGAAGCGCCTTGGCGGCTGGCCATTACCCGTGGCCGAAGAGTAAGCGATAAAAAAAGCGACTTCACCGGAAGTCGCTTTTTTATTGGCAGCCGAATTACTCTGCTTTCGGTTCGTCAGTCTTGTACTTCGCGGCCGTTTCTTTGATCAGCTGCTGCAGTTCGCCGCGCTGATACATTTCAATAACGATGTCACAGCCGCCGACCAGTTCACCGTCAACCCACAGCTGCGGGAAGGTCGGCCAGTTAGCGTATTTCGGCAGCTCTGCACGGATGTCCGGATTTTGCAGGATATCGACGTAGGCAAAACGTTCGCCACAGGCGGAGAGCGCCTGAACGGCCTGAGCGGAGAAACCGCAGCTTGGCAGCTTCGGCGACCCTTTCATGTACAGCAGGATCGGGTTTTCAGCGATTTGACGTTGGATTTTTTCTAAAGTCGTGCTCATTGTCGTGCTTCCTTAAACTTCTTTACGGCAGTAATTTGTCATTGTAGCGCCCTGGGCGCAGGACCGATAATAACATTTTTTTCACTTGCCACATTTTATCTTCTGTCGGCATAAGTTGCCTTAAAAATATCATTTTATTGCTATACGCGGCAACGCGCTGCGCGTTTTTCACGCGCAGGTACCGCTGACGGAAGCATTTTTTTGCAAATGTTAACCAAACGAGACGTTAGATACAAAAGAGTAGTAACTCTCCACGATTTTATGCTTTAGAATCGATGCGGTTTGTCATTCATCGTCAGGCATCTGTATATGTCTGTAATTTAATCAGGGGATTGCTCAGTGGCGCGTCTTAACAAAATCGCGATTTCGCTCTGTGCATTACTTTTCACATCTATTTCACTTACGCCGCTGGCGCATGCTTCCGGGCATACGCACGCTTCGGCCACGCCAAAAGCGCATCCGGCCAAGGGCACGACCGCAGAGCGTAAGAAAAAAGCAGCCAGTTCTAAAAGTAAAACCACCGCCAAAACCCCCAGCAAGAAAACGTCGACCGCCAGCCGCAGCAAATCAACCGCGTCACGCCAGACTGCCAGCGCCACAAAAAAATGCGTTCTACGCAAAGGCTATAAAAAACTGTGCGCCAGCTCGACAAGGTCGATAGCGGAAAGCAAGCTGGCAACCGCAAGCGTGCAGAAAAAGTGCGTGGTGCGTAAAGGCTATAAAACCCGCTGCAAACCGGTTGCCGACGAGCCGCAGCTGACCATTGCCGACGCGCATAAAGCTCGGGTACAAAAGGCGCAAAGCACCGCCATGTCCAAGCTGATGGATCAGATTGGCAAACCCTATCGCTGGGGCGGCACCTCTCCGCGTACCGGGTTTGATTGTAGCGGTCTGGTCTATTACGCCTATAAGGACCTGGTTAAAATTCACATTCCGCGCACCGCCAATGAGATGTATCACCTGCGCGACGCCCGTCCGGTGGATCGCGGCGAGCTGCAAAGCGGGGATCTCGTCTTCTTCCGCACCCGCGGGCGCGGCACTGCCGATCACGTCGGGGTTTACGTTGGCAACGGCAAATTTATCCAGTCTCCGCGTACCGGCCGCGATATTCAGATCACCTCATTAAGCGACGATTACTGGGTACGCCACTACGTTGGCGCGCGTCGCGTCATGACGCCGAAAACCATTCGCTAATTGTGCCTTGTCGCTGCGGCGGCAGGGTAACTCTCTCTTTTGCCACATCTTTTAATTTGCTACTATTATTACCCTGCGTAATACATGGTTATTACGCAGGCAAACTATAAAAAGGAGAGTAGCAATGTCGTTCGAATTACCTGCATTACCATATGCAAAAGACGCCCTGGCGCCGCACATTTCCGCAGAAACCCTGGAATACCACTACGGTAAACACCACCAGGCCTACGTCACCAACCTGAATAACCTGATCAAAGGCACCCCGTTTGAAGGCAAAACCCTGGAAGAGATCGTGCGTTCTTCCGATGGCGGCGTTTTTAACAACGCAGCTCAGGTCTGGAACCACACCTTCTACTGGAACTGCCTCGCGCCGAACGCCGGCGGCGAACCGCAAGGCGAACTGGCGGCGGCTATTGCTAAGTCCTTCGGCAGCTTCGCTGATTTCAAAGCCAAATTCACCGACGCAGCGGTAAAAAACTTCGGCGCAGGCTGGACCTGGCTGGTGAAAAACGCCGACGGTAGCCTGGCTATTGTCTCCACCAGCAACGCCGGTACGCCGCTGACCAGCGACGCAACTCCGCTGCTGACCGTGGATGTCTGGGAACACGCTTATTACATCGACTACCGTAACGCCCGTCCGAACTATCTGGAGCACTTCTGGGCGCTGGTAAACTGGAAGTTTGTTGCTGCTAATCTGGCTGCATAAAAGCAAACCGCAGAAGCCTTGCAGCTTCTGCGGTTATTGTATGACTTCACGCAATATTAACGGTTGGCGAACGCCTCTTCCGGCTGCGCCCGGCCGCTGAACAGCACCAGCAGTAGCGCCACGCCTGCGATAATCGCCCCCATCACCGGGACAAAGGCATAGCCCAGGCCGCCAGAGATCACCGCGCCGCCCGCCGCCGCGCCCAGCGCGTTTCCGAGGTTAAAAGCCCCAATATTGACCGATGATGACAGCCCCGGCGCTTCGTGGGCGACGCGCATCACGCGCATCTGCAAAGGCGGCACCACCGCAAAGGTCGCCGCGCCCCAGACCACCATACTGATTGCCGCGCCCACCTGCGATTGCGCCAGCAGCGGGATCGCCAGCATGATAACCATCAGCAGCAGCAGAAAGCCCTTCAGCGTCCCGCTAACGGAACGGTCGGCAAACTTACCGCCAAGGTAGTTACCCAGCGAGAAGCCGACGCCAATCAGCACCAGCATGGCGGTCACAAACAGCGGAGAGGCGTGGGTGATGGTATGCAAAACGGGAGAAATATAGGTATAAAGCGTGAACATCGCCCCTGCCCCCAGTACCGTCGTCAGCAGCGCCGACAGCACCTGCGGACGCATCAGCACGGAAAGCTCCTGCTTGACGTCAGGGCGCTCGCCGGCGCTGCCCTTCGGTAGAGAAAACCACAGACCGATAATCGCAATCACGCCCAGCCCCGCCGTGGCAAGAAACGACATCCGCCAGCCGATGGTTTCGCCCAGCCAGGTCGCCGCGGGAACGCCGCCGATATTCGCTATCGTCAGCCCCATAAACATCGTCGCCACGGCGCTGGCCTGTTTGTGTTTTGGCACAACGCTCGCCGCCACCACTGAACCCAGGCCGAAGAAGGCGCCGTGGTTAAGGCTGGTAATAATGCGCGACAGCAGCAGCGTGGTGTAATCCGGAGCAATGGAAGAGAGTACGTTACCGAGGGTAAAAATCGCCATCAGAAAGATCAGCGCATTTCTGCGCGCGCGGTGGGAGAGCAGCAGAGTCATCAGCGGCGCGCCGACCATCACGCCGATGGCATAGGCGCTAATCAGCATTCCCGCCGCCGGAATCGAAACGTCCACGCCTTTAGCGATAACCGGTAATAGCCCCATCGGGGAGAACTCGGTTGTGCCGATACCAAAGGCACCGATCGCCAGCGCGAGCAGGGGAAAATTGATTTTCATGCAGGGACTCCATCAGGCCGCCTTCCGCGACGGCATCTCATCAGAAGTCAAAAGCATGACATCAATCACAGAAAAACAAAAGTGAACGAAATGGCAAAAGATTTTTGCGAAAATGATAATAATGGCGGAGAGAAAGGGAGAGCGGCCCCTCCCTTATCGCATAATTAGTGCAGTACTGCAGTCAAACCTGCGGCAACAATCAAACCAAGAACAATAATCGTCGTCGTCAGCGAAAACTTTAAATTTGTATCCATCAATTTTTCCCCTGATTATCCCCACATGAAAAGTGAGCTTGCTCATTTTTACACAGAATAGCGTAAAAATCTTCCGAGATTTAGAGTGATGCACATTTTTGCTCTTCCCCTTTGCCCCAAGATCGGACAAAATCCCACGCTAATTTGAAAGCGTATCGGCCATTGACCCCTTCCTGTCGTTCTGTGTCGTTTTCCCGACGTGATGCCATGCTCAATTTTGGCGCCAGGGTGTGTACAGGCAAACGTTTACGTACCGATAAACAGACGATCAGGTCAAGGTCTGGAGTGAGAAGTAATGGCAACTATTAAAGATGTAGCGAAGCGCGCAAACGTTTCCACTACAACAGTGTCACATGTGATTAACAAAACCCGATTCGTTGCGGAAGAGACGCGCAATGCGGTGTGGGCGGCAATAAAAGAACTGCATTACTCCCCCAGCGCCGTTGCCCGCAGCCTGAAGGTCAATCACACCAAATCTATTGGTCTGCTGGCAACCAGCAGCGAAGCGGCCTATTTCGCTGAGATTATCGAAGCCGTCGAGAAGAGCTGCTTCCAGAAGGGCTACACCCTGATCCTCGGCAACGCGTGGAACGACCCTGAGAAACAGCGCGCCTATCTGTCAATGATGGCGCAGAAACGCGTAGACGGCCTGCTGGTGATGTGCTCCGAGTATCCGGAGTCGGTGTTAAGCATGCTGGAAGAGTATCGTCATATTCCGATGGTAGTGATGGACTGGGGCGAGGCAAAAGCCGACTTCACCGACTCGGTTGTCGATAACGCCTTTGAAGGCGGCTATATCGCCGGGCGCTACCTTATTGAACGCGGGCATCGCGATATCGGCGTGATCCCCGGCCCGCTGGAGCGTAACACCGGCGCAGGCCGGCTGGCAGGTTTTATGAAAGCGATGGAAGAGGCGCAGATTAGCGTTCCGGAAAACTGGATTGTGCAGGGCGATTTTGAGCCGGAATCCGGCTACCGCGCCATGCAGCAGATTCTCGGCCAGCACCCTCGCCCAACGGCCATCTTCTGCGGCGGGGATATTATGGCGATGGGCGCCATCTGCGCGGCGGATGAAATGGGTCTGCGCGTGCCGCAGGATATTTCGCTGATCGGTTATGATAACGTGCGCAACGCCCGCTACTTTAGCCCGGCGCTGACCACCATTCATCAGCCTAAAGACTCTCTTGGCGAAGCGGCGTTTAACATGCTGCTGGACCGCATCGTTAATAAGCGTGAAATCTCGCAGTCGATTGAAGTCCACCCTCGCCTGGTCGAGCGCCGTTCCGTGGCCGATGGCCCGTTTGTTGATTATCGCCGTTAACCTTTCCCGCGGCGTCGGTCATTCCGGCGCCCGCAGCCACTCCCGGTTTAGCGTTTCGCTATCGCCAAGGTAATCCAGCAGCCATAGCAGCGCCGGCGAGGCATCGCTTTGCTGCCACGTCAGGCAGCATGCGGCGTCCGGGAAGGGGTTCTCCAGCTCCAGCGCCGTCCATGCGCCGCTATCAAGCCACGGGCGCGCTAAATGCCCGGGAACCATACCGACGCACAGTCCGGCGGAGAGACAGGTTTCTGAGGCATCCCAGTCCGGCACCACCACCCTCTTCTGGTTATCCAGCAGCCAGGTGGTCCGCTTCGGCAGCGAGCGCGAGGTATCCTCCCTGACCAGCGACGGCCAGTTGCGCAGGACGTCATCGCTCAGAGGCCCGGCCATTTTGGCCAGCGGATGGTGGCTCGCGACGACGCAGTCCCAGCTCAGCATTCCCATATCGCGAAAGGCGTAGCGGCCCCCTACCGGAATTGAGCGCGTCGCGCCGATGGCCAGCTCCACGCGACCGTCGGCGAGCGCATCCCAGACGCCGTTGAACACCTCCTGAAAAACAATCAGTTCGACGTCATCAAAATGACGATAGAAATCAACGATCATCTGCCGCATGCGCGTGGGTTTAACGATATTATCCACCGCAATAGAGAGCTGCCCGCGCCAGCCGTTGGCTATCTGCTGGCACTGCTGGCGGGTGATCTGCATTTTTTTGATAACAGAGCGCCCCTCCTGTAAAAACCAGACGCCGGCCGGCGTTAATTCCACATCACGATGACGGCGTTCGAACAGCGGTACCGCCAGCCACTCCTCCAGCTGACGCACGGTATAGCTGACGGCCGAGGGTACGCGGTGCAGTTCCTGCGCTGCGGCGCTAAAGCTGCCGTTACGGGCGACAGCATCGACAACTTCAAGCGAGTATTCGGACCACATTTTCTGCCTGCAAAATTTTTGAATTCACCTGACAAATATTAGCGTTTCACAAGCCTTAATGCACTCCCTACACTCTGCGCCATCGTACCTGCAACAATAAAAAGAGAAGATAATGCAACAACCTGGGAAAGGATTTTTAGTCTGGCTGGCTGGACTCAGCGTACTGGGCTTTCTGGCGACCGATATGTATCTTCCGGCTTTCGCCGCCATGCAACAAGATTTGAACACTTCTGCGGCCTCCGTCAGCGCCAGCCTGAGCCTGTTCCTGGCAGGCTTTGCGCTGGGCCAGCTTTTCTGGGGGCCCCTTTCCGATCGCTATGGCCGCAAGCCGGTGCTGTTGAGCGGGCTGGCCATTTTTGCTATCGGCTGTCTGGGGATGCTGTGGGTTCGCGATGCCAACCTGATGCTCGCGCTGCGATTTATTCAGGCCCTGGGGGTTTGCGCCGCCGCGGTGACCTGGCAGGCGATGGTCACCGATTATTATCCAGCGCAAAGAACCAACCGGATTTTCGCCGCCATTATGCCGCTGGTCGGTTTATCGCCGGCGCTGGCGCCGCTGCTCGGCAGCTGGCTGCTGGTCCATTTTGAATGGCAGGCTATTTTTGCCGTGCTGTTCGCGATTACCCTGCTGCTGATGTTGCCCGCCCTGCGCCTGAAGCCAGCGAACAAACCGGTTGCCAGCGCCCAGCAGAAGCTCACGTTTCTCACCCTGCTGCGCTCGCGCGAGTATAGCGGTAACGTGCTCATCTACGCCGCCTGTTCCGCCAGCTTTTTTGCCTGGCTGACGGGGTCGCCGTTTATTCTTCATGAAATGGGCTATGGCCCGACCGTTATCGGCCTGAGCTACGTTCCGCAAACTATCGCGTTTCTGGTGGGCGGTTATGGCTGCCGCGCGGCGCTGCAAAAATGGCAGGGCCAGCAAATTCTGCCCTGGCTGCTGGCTATTTTCGCCCTCAGCGTCGCCGCCACCTGGCTGGTAGGCCTGCGGGAAAACGCCACGCTCGTTGGTCTGATGATTCCGTTCTGCGCCATGGCGGTGGTAAATGGCGGTATTTACCCTATCGTCGTCGCGCAGGCCCTGAAGCCATTCCCGCAGGCGACCGGCCGCGCCGCTGCGCTGCAAAACACCCTGCAGCTTGGCCTCTGTTTCCTTACCAGCCTGCTAGTCTCGACGCTGATTGCCACCCCGCTGCAAACGACCACCAGCGTGATGCTGGTCTCCATCGTGCTGGCCGGGATGGGCTACCGCATGCAGCACAAAGCCGCGCATCTGGCAACAAAATCGTCACATGCTTAAGGTAATGTACTGATAGTGATAAGATCCAGTAATTAGCTTGCTAAGATATTTTTGTTGAAAGCCTGTTTTTAGCGGCCTATACTGGATCCGGCGTCACATAAATAGAAAACTAATTGATTTTAACGGGAGCAGGATGCATCCCGTTTCACCATGGAAGGCCTTTCGGCAAGGGTTACCTCCCTTCCTCTGTTCTACGTCGGATAGCAGCCTCACGGATTATCCGTGAGATTTCTCACAAAGCCAAAAAAGCGTCTACGCTGTTTTAAGGTTCTGATCACTTGGGCGTGATGGAGAAGCTATGAGTTCATCGTGTATAGAAGAAGTAAGTGTACCAAATGATGACTGGTACCGAATTGCAGCTGAATTATTAGGCCGTGCGGGCATTGAAATTAATGGTCCTGCTCCCTCCGACCTGCGAATTAAAAACCCTCTCTTTTTTAAGCGCGTTTTACAGGAAGGGTCGCTGGGGTTAGGCGAGAGCTATATGGACGGCTGGTGGGATTGTGAGCGGCTGGATATATTTTTCCATAAAGTTTTACGCGCCGGTCTGGAAAATCAGCTTCCCCATCATTTCAAAGATACCTTGCGTATCGCCAGCGCACGCTTATTCAATCTGCAAAGTAAAAAACGATCCTGGATTGTCGGTAAAGAGCATTACGATTTAGGTAACGATCTGTTCAGCCGCATGCTCGACCCCTATATGCAGTACTCTTGCGCTTACTGGAAAGACGCGCAGACTCTCGATGACGCGCAGCAGGCAAAATTAGATCTGATCTGCCGTAAACTTGAGCTTGAGCCAGGGATGCGGGTGCTGGATATCGGCTGCGGCTGGGGCGGGCTGGCTTACTACATGGCCAAACATTACCAGGTCAGCGTGGTTGGCGTGACCATCTCGGCAGAGCAGCAGAAAATGGCGCAGCAGCGCTGCGCGGACCTCGACGTCACCATTCTGCTCCAGGACTATCGCGACCTGCACGAAAGCTTCGATCGTATTGTTTCCGTCGGCATGTTCGAACATGTCGGGCCTAAAAATTACGCCACCTATTTTGATGTGGTCGATCGTAATCTGAAACCCGACGGTCGTTTCCTGCTGCATACCATCGGTTCGAAAAAAACCGATCATAGCGTTGACCCGTGGATTAACAAATATATCTTCCCTAACGGCTGCCTGCCGTCGGTGCGCCATATTGCCGAAGCCAGCGAATCGCATTTCGTTATGGAAGACTGGCATAATTTTGGTGCCGACTACGACACGACGCTGATGGCCTGGTATGAGCGCTTCCTCGCCAGTTGGCCGGAAATCGCCGACAACTACTCGGAACGCTTCAAACGTATGTTTAGCTATTATCTGAATGCCTGCGCTGGCGCTTTCCGCGCGCGCGATATTCAGCTCTGGCAGGTGGTTTTTTCTCGCGGGGCCGAACACGGCCTGCGCGTGGCCCGCTAAAAATATCCCCGCATCGGCGGGGATATTTTTTACTCGGCCGCCGTTTTCAGTGCCGCCTCTTTCGCCGCCAGCACGCGCTCGACGGTATCGATGACCGCCTGAGTCTGCGGATCGATTTCAATATTCACCCGATCGCCCAGCTTTTTCACCCCAAGCGTGGTGCGCTGCAGCGTTTCCGGAATTAAATGAACGCAAAAGCGGGTTGGCGTCACTTCACCGACGGTGAGGCTAATCCCATCTACGCCGATATAGCCTTTATAGAGGATATATTTCATCAACGTCGGGTCCTGAACCTTAAACCAGATCTGGCGGTTATTTTCCGAGGTGAGAATTTTCACTACTTCCGCGGTGGTCATAATATGGCCGGACATCAGGTGACCGCCAATTTCATCGCTGAATTTCGCCGCGCGCTCAACGTTAACGCTGTCGCCCTCGCCAACCTCGCCCAGATTAGTTATACGCAGGGTCTCTTTCATCAGGTCAAAACTCACTCGCGCGCCGTCTATATGGGTGACGGTCAAGCAGCAGCCGTTGTGCGCCACGGAAGCCCCGGTTTCGAGCCCCGCCAGCATATGCTCAGGCAGCTCCACGACGTGGGTGCGAAAGTTAGGTTTTTCATCGATCGCCACCACTTTGGCGGTCCCCTGCACAATACCGGTAAACATATTTTGCTCCTGTATAAATTCGTGACGGTATCAGTACCGTTTTAGGCTATGACGAACAATAACAGGTGGCAAAACAGGTTGCCAGCGCACAACGTGCAGTGGAATTTTTTCACTGGCTAAATGGCTAATCCTCGCTACAATAGTCTGGCAAATCCCTCTGCTTTTCTTCTTGCTGCCACATATGGCGGCTTTTTTAGTCCTCCAATAACAACAATATAAAGGTGTTTACGTGCAGAAGTATTTTATTGAAGCGCGTCAGTTATTAGCACTGGCTATACCCGTTATACTCGCCCAGGTGGCGCAAACCGCCATGGGCTTCGTCGATACCGTGATGGCGGGTGGCTATAGCGCCACCGACATGGCGGCCGTCGCCATCGGCACCTCTATCTGGCTACCGGCGATCCTCTTTGGCCACGGCCTGCTGCTGGCCCTGACGCCCGTTATTGCCCAACTGAATGGTTCCGGCCGTCGCGAGCGTATCGCTCACCAGGTACGCCAGGGGTTCTGGCTGGCTGGCTTCGTCTCCCTGCTGGTGATGGTCGTGCTGTGGAACGCCGGTTACATTATCAGCTCAATGCATAACATCGACCCGGCGATGGCAGAGAAGGCGGTCGGCTACCTGCGGGCGCTGCTGTGGGGCGCGCCCGGCTATCTGTTCTTTCAGGTCGCTCGCAACCAGTGTGAAGGACTGGCGAAAACCAAGCCGGGTATGGTAATGGGATTTATCGGTCTGCTGGTCAACATTCCGGTGAACTACATTTTTATCTACGGCCACTTTGGTATGCCGGAGCTCGGCGGTATCGGCTGCGGCGTGGCGACGGCATCGGTTTACTGGGTTATGTTTTTCAGCATGCTCTTCTGGGTGCGCCGCGCGCGTTCGATGCGCGATATTCATCACACAGAGCGCTTCAGCAAACCGGATTTCGCCGTCATTCAGCGTCTGGTACAGCTGGGCCTGCCGATTGCGCTCGCGCTGTTTTTCGAAGTGACGCTCTTCGCCGTCGTGGCGCTGCTGGTTTCGCCGTTGGGGATCGTTGACGTCGCCGGGCATCAGATAGCCCTCAACTTCAGCTCGCTGATGTTCGTCTTGCCGCTCTCGCTGGCGGCAGCGGTGACCATTCGCGTCGGTTTCCGTCTCGGGCAGGGTTCCACGCTGGAGGCCCAGACCTCGGCGAGAACCGGCGTCGGCGTCGGGGTGTGCATGGCTGTTTTCACGGCGGTTTTCACTATCCTGATGCGCAAGCAAATCGCGCTGCTGTATAACGATAATCCCGAGGTGGTTACCCTCGCGTCCCAGCTGATGCTGCTGGCGGCGATCTACCAGATTTCCGACTCCATTCAGGTGATCGGCAGCGGGATTCTGCGCGGCTACAAAGACACGCGTTCCATCTTCTTTATCACCTTTACCGCCTACTGGGTATTGGGACTGCCGAGCGGCTACCTGCTGGCGCTGACCGATATCGTGGTACCGCGCATGGGCCCCGCCGGGTTCTGGTGCGGTTTTATTATTGGCCTCACCTCCGCCGCCGTAATGATGATGCTGCGCATGCGTTTCCTGCAGCGTCAGCCTTCCAGCGTCATTTTACAACGCGCGGCGCGCTAACCCGTCGCGGAAGCGAAGTCGCTATCCAACGGCGCTGATTCAGCGCCGTTTTCTCAAGCTGGTGAAGAAATATTCTTTTGCATCAGTAAAATATAACCAATATGGATAAAACTTCTGCGATCGTGAGAAATCTGGAAGAAAAGTGACGTTTGCCTCTTGCCACAACCCCTCCCTCCCGCTAATATGCGTCCCCGTTGCCACTGCAACATTGCGTTCATAGCTCAGTTGGTTAGAGCACCACCTTGACATGGTGGGGGTCGTTGGTTCGAGTCCAATTAAACGCACCATAATGCGTCCGTAGCTCAGTTGGTTAGAGCACCACCTTGACATGGTGGGGGTCGGTGGTTCGAGTCCACTCGGACGCACCATTTCACAGCCTCGTGATCTGGTGCCTTTTATCTCCCGCATTGAAATATCCGAAAATTACTTTCAGCACTGGCGATACGCTATTTTCTGATTTTTCCCGGTCGTGTCCTTAATATCTTTCACCATTCCGACAACTTATTTCCCGCGCTTATGTAAAGAGACGTAAAGCCCTGCGCCGCGTCTACGCTGCATTTATTAACGCAGCGGCCCCGCCGATATTCCCTCGCGAATAAAAATCTTTCGTTAGATCATAACCCGTTATGCTGACATTCATTAAAAACAAGCGAAACGGTAACAGCAGCGCAATTCAGAGTATTTCAAAAAATATCACCACAAACCGGTTTGACTGTTCAAAAATAACGACTAAATTTAATTTCTGAACGACAACGGATACGTACCTGAAGCGTATCTTCCTGACATAAACTCAACAACAGAGGTATGAAAATATGGCAGAACATCGTGGTGGTTCCGGTAATTTCGCTGAAGACCGTGATAAAGCATCTGAAGCAGGACGTAAAGGCGGTCAGCACAGCGGTGGTAACTTTAAAAACGATCCGCAGCGCGCATCTGAGGCCGGTAAGAAAGGCGGCCAAAATAGCCATGGCGGCGGGCGTAAATCTGATAATTCCTGATATTAATCGCCTCATTCTCTTGTAACTAAAAGAGTAACCTGCGAGTCTGCGGACTCGCAGTTATTCTCCGTTTATAAAGGTAATTAATATGAATATGAAGAGCATAGAAGACGTTTTTATTCATCTTTTATCGGATACATATAGCGCAGAAAAACAATTAACCCGCGGCCTGGCGAAACTCGCCAGAGCGGCGTCCAGCGAACAGCTTAGCGCCGCGTTCAAGGCCCACCTGGAGGAGACTCAGGGGCAAATTGAACGTATCGATCAAATTGTCGAGCAAGAGCCTGATATCAAAATTAAACGGATGAAATGCGTGGCCATGGAGGGGCTGATTGAAGAAGCTAACGAAGTTATTGAGAGCACGGAGAAAAATGAAGTGCGGGATGCGGCATTAATTGCTGCTGCGCAAAAGGTTGAACATTATGAAATTGCCAGCTACGGCACTCTCGCCACTTTAGCAGAACAGCTTGGCTATAAAAAAGCGGTTAAACTTTTAGCGGAAACGTTAGAAGAAGAAAAATCAACCGACCTTAAATTAACTGACCTGGCGGTCGGCAATATTAATAAAGACGCCCAAAATGAATAGCCAGATGGTAAACCAATATTAAGGAGTTGATTATGAATTATCTTGAACATTATCACGACTGGCTACGCGATGCGCATGCAATGGAAAAACAGGCAGAATCTATGCTGGAATCCATGGCGAGCCGCATCGATAATTATCCTGACCTGCGCAGCAGAATTCAACAGCACGTAACTGAAACCAAACGCCAAATTACGGTACTTGAGGAGATTCTGGATCGTAATAATATATCACGCTCGGTGCTGAAGGATTCCATGAGCAAAATGGCCGCGTTGGGCCAATCCATTGGCGGGATGTTCCCTTCCGATGAAATCGTTAAAGGGTCAATTAGCGGTTATGTATTTGAGCAGTTTGAAATTGCCTGTTATACCTCCCTGCTTGCCGCCGCGAATAAAGCCGGCGACACCGCCTCAATCCCCGCCATCGAATCGATTCTGGCAGAAGAGCGGGCCATGGCCGACTGGCTGCTGAAACATATTCCGCAAACAACGGAAGAGTTCCTTCTGCGCTCTGAAGCCGAAGGCGTTGAAGCGAAAAAATAAGCAATAAGGATAAGAGCCTATGTTCCGACACGTTAAGCAGCTTCAGTATACCGTAAGGGTCGCCGAGCCGAATCCGGGACTGGCGAACCTTCTTCTGGAACAATTCGGCGGTCCCCAGGGCGAACTGGCCGCCGCATGCCGGTATTTTACTCAGGGCCTGAGCGATGACGATCCGGGCCGTAAAGATATGCTGATGGACATTGCCACCGAAGAGCTGAGCCACCTTGAAATTATCGGCTCGCTGGTTGGCATGCTCAATAAAGGGGCCAAAGGCGCCCTGGCGGAAGGCGCGGAAAACGAAGCCGACCTGTACCGCTCGCTTACCGCTAACGGTAACGACAGCCATATCACCTCTTTGCTGTATGGCGCAGGCACGCCGCTGACCAACTCCGCCGGGGTGCCCTGGACCGCCGCCTATATTGATACGATTGGTGAGCCAACCGCGGATTTACGCTCCAACGTGGCGGCCGAGGCGCGGGCCAAAATCATTTATGAGCGCCTGATCAACGTCACTGATGACCCCGGAGTGAAGGATGCGCTGGCCTTTCTGATGACCCGGGAAGCCGCTCATCAGCTCTCTTTCGAAAAAGCGCTCCAGTCCATCAGAAATAACTATCCGCCGGGAAAATTACCGCCCGTCCCTGAATACGCCAGCACCTACTACAATATGTCAGAGGGCGACGACATTCGCGGTAGCTGGAATAGCGATAGGCACTTCGAATATGTGGCAAATCCACAGCCTGCAGTGGATGGCGGAGAGGGTGGCGCCAGCGTTAAGCTAACGGCCAAACAAAAGGCCCTGGCGAAAACCATGGCGAAACGGACCCAATCCGATCCGGATGGCGATCCTCTGACCGGCGCAGAGCTCGGCGCAGGCAAGAAAAGCCCTGGTCCTCGATAACCTGCTGTTAATCACTTCCCCCTGCTCAATTCGGGGGGGTGTTCTGTGATGGGGTCCGGAATATGTTTGAACTCGACGCGTTTAATCTGGCTCGGCTGCAGTTCGCATTTACCGTCTCTTTTCATATCCTTTTTCCGGCGATTACCATCGGACTGGCCAGCTATCTGGTGGTGCTGGAGGGGATGTGGCTGCGGACAAAAGATGACGTCTGGCGCTCATTGTATAATTTCTGGCTGAAAATTTTTGCCGTTAATTTCGGGATGGGCGTGGTTTCAGGCCTGGTCATGGCTTATCAATTCGGCACCAACTGGAGCGGTTTCTCACAGTTTGCCGGTAGCATTACCGGCCCCCTGCTGCTTTACGAAGTGCTCACCGCCTTTTTTCTCGAAGCCGGTTTCTTAGGCGTTATGCTCTTTGGCTGGAACAAAGTTCCTCCCGGTCTGCACTTCTTCACCACCTGCATGGTGGCGCTGGGCACGCTGATGTCAACCTTCTGGATCCTCGCATCAAATAGCTGGATGCAGACGCCGCAGGGTTTTACCATTGAAAACGGTCATGTCATTCCCCAGGACTGGCTGGCGATTATCTTTAACCCTTCTTTCCCCTATCGTCTGTCCCATATGGCGATTGCCGCTTTTCTCAGCAGCGCGATGTTCGTCGGCGCCTCCGCCGCCTGGCATCTTCTGCGGGGCAATGATACGCCGGCCATACGTAAAATGTTTTCCATGGCGATGTGGATGGCCCTGCTGGTCGCGCCGGTTCAGGCTATCGTTGGCGATATGCACGGGCTCAACACGCTTGAACATCAGCCGGCAAAAATCGCTGCCATAGAAGGCCACTGGGAGAACAAACCCGGAGAAGCCACCCCGCTGCTGCTGTTTGGCGTGCCCGATATGGATGAAGAGCGCACCAAATACGGGCTGGAAATCCCTGCGCTTGGCAGCCTGATCCTCACCCATAGCCTGAACAAGCAGGTCCCGGCGCTGAAAGATTTTCCGCCGCAGAATCGGCCAAACTCCCTTATCGTCTTCTGGTCTTTCCGCATCATGGTCGGCATGGGCGTGTTGATGATTGCCCTCGGCGTATGGAGCCTGTGGCTTCGCTACCGGCAGCGTCTTTTTCACTCCCGCGCCTTTCAGTGGTTTGCGCTGGCGATGGGGCCGGCGGGGCTGCTGGCGCTGCTGGCCGGCTGGATCACGACCGAAGCGGGACGCCAGCCCTGGGTCATCTATGGTTTATTACGCACCCGGGATGCGGTCTCTCTCCACAGCACAGCGCAAATGATCGTCAGCCTGCTGGTCTTTATCGTGGTGTACTGTTCGGTGTTTGGCGTAGGTTATTACTACATTATCCGGCTGATTCAGAAAGGGCCTCAGCCCGTCAGCGAATTGACATCGACAACCTCCGGTACGCCGGCTCGCCCCCTTTCCGCCGCAGAGGCCGTGCCTGAAGAGGAGACTCGCTAATGGGCATCGATATCCCCGTTATCTGGTTTGTCATCATAGTGTTTGCCACGCTGATGTATATCGTTATGGACGGCTTCGATCTCGGCATCGGAATCGTCTTCAGCTTTGTGCCCAACGCCAACGAGCGCGACGTGATGATGAACAGCGTCGCCCCGGTATGGGACGGCAATGAGACATGGCTTGTGCTGGGCGGCGCGGGGCTATTCGGCGCCTTTCCGCTGGCGTACGCCGTCATCACCGATGCGCTAACGATTCCGCTCACCGCCATGTTAATTGGCCTGATCTTTCGCGGCGTCGCCTTCGAATTTCGTTTTAAGGCCACCCCCTCTCATCAAAAATTCTGGGATTACTCATTTGTGGGCGGCTCGTTGTTGGCCACCTTTAGCCAGGGGATAGTCGTGGGCGCAGTCATCAGCGGCTTTGAGGTTGCCGACCGCAGGTTCATCGGCTCAGCGCTGGACTGGCTGACGCCCTTTAGCCTGTTCTGCGGCTTAGGGCTGGTGGTGGCTTATACGCTCCTCGGCACCACCTGGCTTATCATGAAAAGCGAAGGCGCGCTGCAGCAGCGCATGCGTGAGCTGACCCGCCACACGCTTCTGGCGCTGATGGCGGTCATCGCCGTGGTCAGCGTCTGGACGCCGCTGGGCTGGCCGTCCGTTGCTCAACGCTGGTTTACCCTGCCTAATTTCTACTGGTTTGTGCCCGTTCCCATTCTGGTACTCGTCTTTAGCCTGTGGATCTGGCGCCTGAGCGCTCACCCCGCGAGCCACGCCCGCCCTTTCCTCCTGACGCTCGGGCTTATTTTTCTCGGCTTCAGCGGCCTGGGCATCAGTCTGTGGCCCAATATCATCCCTCCGCATATCACGCTGTGGGAAGCCTCCGCGCCGCCGGCCAGCCAGCTATTTATGCTGGTAGGAACCCTGCTTATCATTCCGGTGATTTTGGTTTACACCGCATGGAGCTACTACGTATTCCGCGGCAAAGTTTCCGGAAATGAAGGCTATCACTGAGGTGGGCTATGGCTGACTGGCATACGCGGGCCATTATCTATCAGATTGATTCAGCACTGTTTTACGATCTTAACGGCGATGGCTGCGGCGATATCGCCGGGATCGCCGCGAAGCTGCGCTATATTCGCCGACTGGGCGCGACGGTGATCTGGATAACGCCCTTCTACCTGACGCCGTTTCTGGATGAGGGTTACGATGTCAGCGACCATCTGCAGGTCGATCCGCGATTTGGTCAACTGGCGGATATCATTGCTTTTATCGAGCAGGCCGGCGAATTAGGCATGCAGGTTATTATTGAATTGCTGATCCAGCACACCTCCGACGCTCACCCCTGGTTTCAACAAGCGCGGCGCAGCCGTCGCTCGCCGTTCCGCGACTATTATCTGTGGGCAGATAGCGATGATGACAATACGCCGCCCATGTTTCCCGGCGTCGAAGAGAGCATCTGGTCGTGGGATGACGAAGCCGGGCAATATTTTCGCCATATGTTTTACCGCCATGAACCCGATCTCAATCTGGCCTCTCCCGCGGTGATCAAAGAGGTCGAAAATATCGTTATCTTTTGGCTGAAGCTGGGGGTTTCCGGCTTTCGTCTGGATGCCGCCTCGCATTTGACGAAACAGGCCGGACGCGGCGAGGAGAAACGCGGGCTATGGCTCCTGGAACATCTGCGTCGGCTGGTTGAACGACATAATCCGCAGGCCATACTGCTCGGCGAAGTCGACGTTGAGGTGGCGCAGTATCGCGACTATTTTGGCGATAATAACCGACTTAATATGGTACTTAACTTCTGGCTGAACAAATATTTTTACGTCAGCCTCGCCAGCCAGAGCGCCCACCCGCTGATCGACGCCATCAAGAAAATGGTGGTGCCTCCTGACGCCTGCTGCTTCGCAAACTGGCTGCGCAACCACGATGAACTGGATCTTGAAGGGATCGGTAACAAGAACAAGCAGACCGTGCTGGATGCCTTCGCGCCGGATAAGGAGATGAACGTTTATCAGCGCGGTATTCGCCGTCGGCTGGCGCCCATGCTGAACGGCGACCGGCGGTGGCTGGCGTTCTGTCATGCCGTGCTTTTTTCACTGCCCGGCGTACCGATCATGCGCTACGGGGATGAGATCGGCATGGGTGACGACCTGGCGCTGGAAGAGCGCTACGCGGTGCGTACGCCGATGCAGTGGGCCGGTTCAGCGGGCGGCGGCTTCTCCGCAGCCGATCCGCAGACGTTTGTGGCTCCCATGATCGACCGGGGACCGTTTCGCTATCAGAAAGTCAACGTCGCTGATTCTCTGCTGCACCGCCATTCTCTCCTGCACCGTATTATTGATATCGCCAATACGCGGTCAGAATTCCCGGAAATCGCCGTTGCGCCTTTCCGCATCATTAGCACCGATCGGCAGGCGATTCTCGGAATCTGCTACGATGACCACGAGCGCAGCGTCATCGCCTTTCTTAATTTCAGTGATAAACCGCTGCGTTTTACCGCGAAAGGGATCTATGCGGCGGTGTGGACGCCCTGCCTGGCCGACAAAACCTACGCGGACGCGCTCACTCCCGGTAAGCACGCTAAGCTGGAGATTAGCGCATATGGCTATCGATGGTTCTGGACCAACAGTAGCGCGCTGCGTTAGCGTTTTTTACGCGAGATAAACCATTTTGCTAAAAGTAACCCCGCCGCTGCCGCGCCGCCCAGCAGCGCTTTTCCCGGCACGCCGGAAGTGATGGCGGTGGCGCGATATTTCGCCTCAGAGGAAAAACGCCCGTGCGTTTTATGCAATCCGCTGACCGGCTGTTCGAGATAGTCCTGACGGTCGTCGGCATTCAAGCGCCGGGTCATTTGCCCTTCCCACGCTTTTTTGACCATCAGCCGGTCAAGGAAGCCCGGGAAAAGAAATTGCCCAATAATGGACTGAATCGTGCTGCTCCCTACCCAGAGTTCGCGTACGGGCCGGCGCGCGACGTTGAAGATAGCCTGGGCGGCCACTTCCGGCTGAAATACGGGCGGCACCGGGCGCATCGCCCAGGCAAACTTATTGCGCGCCCACTCGAACTGCGGCGTATTCAGCCCCGGCATCTGTACCATCGCAATACTCACGCCGCTATTTTCATGCATCAACTCCGTACGCACCGCATCGGTAAAACCCCGAATCGCGGCCTTTGCCCCGCAGTAGGCGGACTGTAGCGGAATGGAGCGATAGGCGAGCGCGGAGCCAACCTGGATAATCACTCCGCGATCGCGGGGCGTCATCAGCGCCAGCGCGGCGCGAGTCCCGTTGACGTAGCCGAGGTAGGTGACCTCGGTTACCCGTCTAAATTCGTCGTGGGTCATCGCTCTGAAAGGCGCCAGCACCGCACACATCGCGTTATTGACCCATACCTCGATAGCTCCGAGTCGATTTTCGATTTCGCCGGCGGCGGTCAAGAGCGCATCGGCATTTGCCACATCGGCCTGCACGGTATGCACCCGAACGCCGCAACGAAGGAGCTCCTGCTTCGTCGCCTCAAGGCTTCGGCCATCGCGGGCAATAATGCCGACGTCATAGCCTGCCCGTGCAAAGCGCAGGGCCGTTGCTTTACCGACTCCCGCAGTACCGCCAGTGATCGCCATGACTGCCATATAAACCTCCGCAATAAAAGCGTTATGCGCTCTGCCAGCCGGGCAGTTTCTCGATGAGCATCGCCAGTGAATAGCGTACGGCTTTCTCCACAACATCCTGGCACTCGCCGGAAAACAGCGTTTTATGCGCGTCGATACTGCCGCGAAAATTCCACGCGAACCAGACGGTCCCCGCAGGCGTCCCGTCATCGCCGCCGTCCGGCCCCGCGTATCCGCTAATGGCGATACTGATATCCGCGCCGGAACGCGCCAGCGCGCCGGTGGACATCTCTTCAACGGTCTGCCGACTGACGGCGCTATATTTTTCCAGCGTTGAGGCGTTGACGTCGAGAAGCTGCTGTTTCGCCCGATCGCTAAAAGTGATTAAACCAATATCGTAGAATGCGGCCGTATCCGCTTCCGCGCACAGCGCTGCCGCCAGGCTACCGCCGGTGCAGGATTCCGCGGTGGTTAAGCGTAAACGACGGTCAATCAGCGCGCTGGCGACCTGTTTAGTCAGCTCACCGGTGGTTTTCGCTTGGTTATAAGGGTTATTTGACATAAAAAGACCTTTTTAACTCTCAGCAGGAATAATAGAAATGTGGCCATTCCGTTCCAGTATGGCATATTTGATTTTACTTAATTCCGTAATACCCTGATTCTGCCGCGCGGCGACCAGAATATCATCACAGGAGACGTCCACTTTTTTCAGCTTGTCAATTAACGGCACGCCATTTTCGACTAAAATCACCGGGCAACCATCAAGCGCTGACTCTGCGCCAGCGGAATATTTCTTCATTAATCCGAAAAGCATATCCACGACCACCAGCGTCATAATCGTCAGCATTGCGCCGGTCACCGAAAAATCGTTCCCCAGCAGCGCCTGCTGGGTAGCCTCGCTGATAATAAGTAATAAAATCAGATCAAAGCTGGTCATTTGTAATAGTGCCCGGCGGCCGGCGATTTTAAACACCACCAGCAAAATTAAATATATCGCTAACGCACGCAAGACCATCTCCATCGCATCCTCCTAAGGATAAATAAATTGCCAGAAGCGGATTTCGGGTTCTCCGTTTAGCTGCAAAGAGTGGTTCAACTTACCTGGGCGGGTGGGCGTAACGTAGAGCCATATAGAAAAATTATTCATGCTTTTCAAATCATTATAGACCAGAAAGAGCCGGTCATTCTGACTGTACATCCTGTCTGGCCGGGGCCAGATACTGCCTGGTTCAAAAGAAGAGGTAAAATCACCGCCAAGGCTAAAAATATATTTATCCGCGACCCGCGGATGGGCGGTAATCTTTAACCTGAATTCAGTTTGCAAACGACCGAAGCGGTCATAGGCCACCGTTAAATTGCGCTGCGCAGTTGTTTTTTCGGCAGTGCTAAAATAGCCTCCAGAAAAGAGACCCAAAAGGGCTGCCAGTATGATCGCCAATAATATTCCGAGGCCTATCTGGCGGGCAGCGCATTCAAAATTAAGAAAAATTCGTTCTCTTTAATCCCGGGCAGCCTCTCTTTTTCACTTGCCATTTTTCACCTCACCGTTGCGCTTATTATCGGAGCGCCAGTTTAAGGAATAGCAACCCGGTTTAATATGTCAAGTTCGTCGCGCCAAAGCCGGAATAATAGCTAAACGGGACATCTCGCTTGTTATTCGTTGAGCATCTCCCCCGTATCCATCCGGAGGAAGATGTTTCCATTTAGCGCGGCGGGTGCACGGATGTTGTCTCGAGCTTAGGCCGTTGCCCGCGACAACATCCGTACCGCTCAGCAGGCGTGTCGTTAACTTTATTGTGAGTCAGGTCATGTTTTATAAAAATGAGGTTGACCCGGCTCCTGCGCGAAAATATTTTATGCCCATGTGATATCGATTTCATAAGAACCATGGCAACCATAAAAGACGTCGCTGTAAAAGCCGGCCTGTCGGTCACGACGGTATCCCGCTTCCTCAACAATCATCCTTATATCTCTGAAGATAAAAAGGAAAAAATCCTCGCGGCCATGAAAGAGCTGGATTACGAGCCGAGCACCGTCGCGCAGCAGATGCGCGGGGTGAAAACCCACCGGATTGGCGTGCTTATCTCAAGGATAACCAACCCTTTTTTTGCCAGCCTGGTCGACGCCCTTGAAGTTACGGCACGAAAAAACGGCTATTCGGTGCTGATCGTCCAGAACCACAATAGCGCGGGCGAAGAAGAAAACTGTCTCGATCTGCTGAAGAAAAAAATCATCGACGGGCTGATCTTATGCGCCGTTGAGAGTGACAAAGACGTCATTGAGCAATATCAGAAATATGGCCCTATCCTGCTGTGCAACACCAGCATAGATAATACCACTTTGCCCGTCGTCAGAATGAACGATGAACTGGCAACCTATAACGCCGTCAGCTGGCTGCTTAACAAAGGGTATAAAAAAATCGCCTACTCCACCGGTGGCGCATTCCAGCAAAAGGGCCACGGCAGCAGAAGGAACCGCGGCTTTATTGCCGCTATGCAAGACAGACAGCAGGCGGTTAACGAGCGGTTTATTTTTCGTCATGTCCACACCTGGCGCGACGGGCAGCGCCTGGCTGAGCAAATTCTGCAGATGACGAAAAGCGAACGTCCCGATGCGATTTTCGCCGGCAGCGATGAGGTCGCCTGCGGCCTGATTTCCGCGCTATCGGCCCACGGCGTCAGCGTTCCCGGCGAACTGGCGGTCATGGGCTTTGATAACCTTCCCGTGGCGGAGATGGTGCATATTCCGCTCACTACCGTTAGCCAGCCCATTGAGCAACTGGGCCGCATCTCTGTAGAACGCCTGCTGTCCCTGATCAACCACACGCAATATCGCTATGACGAGGAAGACCTGAAATCGGAACTGGTTATCAGAGCCTCGGCGTAATTTTTTTTCACTCAATATGGTATCGATTTCATACTCAGGAGAAATGATGAATCAATCACAACAAAGCGCATGGTGGAAAGAATCGGTTATTTATCAGGTGTACCCAAAAAGCTTCTATGACAGCAATAACGATGGCGTTGGCGATATCCCGGGCATTATCGCTAAACTGCCGTATCTGAAAACGCTGGGCATCACCCTGATTTGGGTCTCGCCGTTCTACCGCTCGCCGGGAGCAGATAACGGCTACGATATCGCGGACTACTATGCGGTGAATCCCGATTTAGGCCAGATGCAGGACGTTGATAACCTGATTAAACAGGCTGGCGCGCTGGGCATTGAGGTAATGGTCGACCTGGTGGTTAACCATACCAGCGATGAACACCCCTGGTTTCAGGCCGCGCTGGCCGACCCTCAATCGAAATATCGTGATTATTACATCTTTAAACCCGCCTCGGCGGGCGGCGCGCCCAATAACTGGCGATCGATTTTTGGCGGCAGCGCGTGGGAAAAAGTCGCTGGCGAGGAGTGCTACTATCTGCACGTTTTTCATAAAAAGCAGCCGGATCTCAACTGGGAAAACCCGCAGCTGCGCGAGGAAATCTACGCCATGATTAACTGGTGGCTGGATAAAGGCATCGCCGGTTTTCGCATCGATGCAATTACCTTTATTAAAAAAGATCAGGACTACGCCTCTCTGCCCGCAGACGGTATTGATGGTCTGGCATCGATTAAAGCGAAATCGCGCAACCGTCCGGGCATCGAGCACTTTCTCCATGAGCTAAAAGAGCGCACTTTCCGTCGTCACCGCTGCGTAACCGTGGGCGAAGCGCCGGGCGTGCCTCTGGAAGAGTACGACAGCTATATTGGGGCAGACGGCTACTTTAATATGATTTTCGATTTTCACGCCGCCGATATTGATGTCGAAAACGGTTCTGAATGGTTTAAGCAGCGCGACTGGAACGTTCGCGAATTCAGGGAGGCGCTATTTGCCAGCCAACGGGCCTTTTGCCAGGCCGGCTGGGGAACGACGTTTATTGAAAACCACGACCAGCCCCGCGCGCTGTCCAAGCTTATCCGCGACGCGGATTATCAAAATGACATCGGTGCCAAAGCGCTGGCCGCGATGTACTTCTTTATGGCCGGAACGCCGTTTATTTATCAGGGCCAGGAGCTGGGGATGAAAAATTTCCGCCGACAATCGATCGCGGAATTTGACGATATTTCCAGTATTGATAACTACCACCGCGCCCTGGCGGAAGGTTTCTCTGAACAGCAGGCGTTAGGCTTTATCAACCAGCGCTCGCGGGACAATTCGCGAACGCCCTTTCCGTGGTCAGATAGCGCCAACGGCGGATTTAACCGGGGCGCGCGGCCCTGGCTGGCGTTTTCCGCAGCTGACTTCAGCGTCAACGCGCAAAGCCAGATAAACGATGCGGATTCAGTATTCGCGTTTTACCAAAAGATGATCGCCTTGCGAAATAAGCACTATCCGCAAACGCTGATCTATGGTTCATTCGCCGCCATAGAAGACGTTGACGATCGCATCATTGCCTACGAACGGAGAACGGCGACCGAGCGTTTTATCTCGATAACCAATTTAAGCGCACAGCCTCTGCCCTTTACGCTCCCGGCGGGTGAGATTGTCCTCAATAATTATGCCAACGCTGAGACTCCCCTGAAACCCTATCAAACCCTTCTCGTTAAGGAATGAGTCAAATATGAACAACTATAAAAATATCGCCGTTGAGATCGTGAATATCATCGGCAAGGAAAATATTGCCTCAGCCACCCACTGCGCCACCCGTTTACGTTTGCAGGTAAAAGATCGACAGAAAATTGATGACGATAAAATCCGCAATATTAGCGAAGTCAAAGGCGTATTTTTTAATGCTGGCCAGTATCAGATAATCCTCGGAACCGGGATCGTCAATAAGGTTTACCAGGCGTTTGTTAACGAATTCCAGGTGGCCGAAATCAGCAAGGATGAAATGACGAAGCAGAGTACGGGCCGGTTACAGCGGGGAATTCGCAATTTATCGGACGTGTTTGTGCCGATTGTCCCGGTACTCGGGGCCACCGGCCTGTTTCTCGGCCTGAAGGGGGTCATTTTTAACGATACCGTCCAGGCGTGGTTTGGCGGCAGCGTTCATCAGGTTCCGGTGGCGCTGCAAACGCTGACCACGGTGCTTTGCGACACCGCTTTCGCCTTTCTGGCAGCGTTTATTTGCTGGTCGGCGTTTAAGAAATTTGGCGGTACGCCAATAATCGGCTTCTTAATCGGCCTGATGCTGGTCTCCCCCGCGCTGCCGAACGCCTATGACGTGGCGTACGGCAACAGCAGCCCGATTTATGTATTGGGTTTTATTCCTCTGGTCGGCTATCAGGGGTCTATTCTGACCGCCCTGGTCACCGGCATTATCGGCGCTAAGCTGGAAATTTTTTTCCGCCGGGTGATGCCCAACTCGATGGATCTGATTTTTACGCCGTTTATCGTCATCCTGATTGCGGTGGCCATCGCTTTACTGGTTTTAGGGCCGCTGGTGCATGCATTTGAACATTATGCCGTGATGGCTATTCAGCAATTTCTGACGTTGCCTGCGGGTATTGGCGGTCTGTTAATCGGCTTCATCTATCCCATTGCCGTGATGACCGGGATGCATCATATGTTTATTATGATTGAAACCTCGTTGATTGCCGGTACCGGGTTTAATCCATTAATTACGGTGTGCGCGATGTACGGCTTTGCCAACGCCGCCGTATGTCTGGCTATTTCACTGAAGGCGAAAAATATCGCGTTTAAAACCGCCGGGATTTCCGCGACCATTACTCAGCTATTAGGCGTTTCGGAACCGGCTTTATTCGGTATCGTGATGCAATCCGGGCTACGGGCGATAATGGTGATGCTCACCAGCTCGGCGCTGGGCGGCATGGTGCTGTCGCTATTGTCGATAAAAGCGAACTCATACGGTCTGGCGGTCCTGCTGTCGCCGCTGATGTATCTCTACGATCGCTATCAGTTTGTTACCTATATTACCGTCGGACTCGCGGTCTTTATTTTTGCCTTTATTATCACGTTCATTTTTGTCAAAACCGATAAAGCGACCAAAGAGGCCTGAAAAAAATAAAGCCCAACTATTAATTTAACACCCCAATAAACATCCCATTTTAATGGCACAGTAACCTGTGCTCTGCGCCCGCGCGTCCAGAGCACAGCTACCCCTGTACAGGTATTAATGATGAAAGCCTATATGCTTACGCTCTGCGCGCTGGCTTTGCCAGCATCCGCCGCTGCGGCGGATACGACCCTGAATGAAATTAACGCCCGACTCGAAAGGCTTGAGGCCGAATTAAAACAGTCGCGCATCCAATTACAGGATGCGACGCGAAAAATAGACGCTGCGGAAAAAAGAGCGGCCAGCGCCGAAAAAAACGCGGCGCGCGCGCAAGAAAGATTACAGTTTGTCGAACAGCAAACCGAGCAAGACCTGGCGCGAATAAAAAGCAAACCGTCGCAGCCTCTTATCGCACAAGAGAAGGATCGGGAGATTAAATTCGGCGGCTACGCGCGCAGCGGAATATTGACCAGCAAAGGCACCACCAGCACCGTAGGCCCCTCTCTGACGCCTGCGGGCAGTACCGGCGGCAGCGTCGGGCGCCTGGGCAATGAATCAGATACCTACGTAACCGCCGATATCAACTACCGGCGAAAATATGATAATAACAGCCAGCTGCGTTATTACATGAAAATCGCCGAGTGGGATAAAACGTACAATACCGACAGTTCATTCAACGGTCAGATGAACGTACGGCAGGCGTTTGTCGAAATGAGCGATATGCCTTCGTTTAGCGGCGCATTTAAACAGGCCACGCTGTGGGCCGGCAAGCGTGAAGACCGGGATAACTTTGATATTCACTGGCTTGATTCCGATATGATGAATTTAATCGGTACCGGCGCAGGTATTTATGACGTGAACTTGTGGGGCGATATCAAAACCAATCTCGCCGTATACGGGCGTAATTTCAACGATATCGATACGATGGACAACGTTGAATATAACAACATGACCGGCGCGGATAACACCTATATTCAAAACTACACCTTCTCGCTGAATAACCGGCTGGACAGCTGGCAGTGGATGCTCAACGGGTTATACTCGCAGGACAACGATAAACGCATTAACGATGGCCTGGCGTCGGATAAAGCGGCCTCGCAGGGGTTCAACACCATGCTGGCGTACCATGGCGACAGCTTCTACGGCCTGCGTCCCGGCAGTACCAAAACGGCCCTGCTTTATGGCCGCGCGCTGGGAGCAGAGGTTCGCGGCCCGGGCTCCGACGGCTATCTGATAAACCCGGCATGGACCGTCAAGTTTGCCTCTTACGGGACAACGTCCCTCACCGACAGGCTGAGCTTCGCGCCGCTGATCGTCGCCCAAAGCAGCAATAGCCGCTATATCGATTCAGACCATTACGACTGGGTGACCCTGAACGCGAGAATAATTCAGCAGATTAATCAGAACTTCGCCCTGCAGTACGAAACCAGCTATCAGTATATGGATATCGATCCGAAAGGCTTTAATGGCAACAGAGCTGCCAGCGGCAGCTATTACAAGCTGACGTTTGCTCCTACTTTCAAGATGCAGAACGTGACGGACTTCTTTGAACGCCCGGAAATCCGCTTTTTTGCCACCTGGATGCGCTGGGACAAATCGCTGGATGACTACTCCTCGACGGACACCTTCGGCAGCGCCGGATACCATAGCGCGGGGACGTTATTCTTCGGCGCCCAGCTCGAAACCTGGTTCTGAAAGCCTGCCTCTTTGACTAACCCCGAGGAAGAGGCGCGCCAGTAATTGGCCCTCTTCCTCATTTTGAACCACAATTATTGGGCCAGATTTCCGTTACCCGGAAATGATCTATCGTGGAGCTTTTCAACTGGCGGAAGGCCACCGACAACAAATGTGATAACAACAACGGCGGGTCAGTCATTATGAAGAAAATTGCCATTATCGGCGCAGGTCCAACCGGAATTTATACCCTGTTCTCATTACTCAAACAGGGCGAGCCGCTGGACGTGTCAATTTACGAGCAGGCCGAGGAAGCGGGCGTGGGCATGCCCTACAGCGATGAAGAGAATTCGCGCATGATGCTGGCCAATATCGCCAGCATTGAAATCCCCCCCATTCAGAGCAGCTATCTCGACTGGCTGAAAGCCCAGAGCCGGACGCGCCTTGCGCGCTACGGCGTGGATTACGACGCTTTGCACGATCGTCAATTTTTACCGCGCATCCTGCTGGGTGAATACTTTCGCGACCAGTTTCTTGCGCTGGTCGGAGAGGCCAGGGAGCAGGGTTTTCGCATCCGGGTCAATGAGTCCTGCCGGGTCAGCGACCTGCAGGCGACCGAAGAAGGGGTCAGACTGTGGGTTGAGGATGAGCCGGTCGCCGAAGCCTTTGACCTCGCGGTGATCGCCACCGGACACGTCTGGCCCGATGAAGAAGAGTCGACCCGCACCTGGTTTCCCAGCCCGTGGTCTGGCCTCATGGAGGCCAGCATTCCCCCCTGCCGGGTGGGCATTATGGGTACCTCGCTAAGCGGAATTGACGCCGCGATGGCCGTCGCCGTCCAGCACGGTCGGTTTATAGGGTCCGACGATGACGCCCTCGCCTTCAGGCTGGACGAGGCAAGCGAGGCGCTAAGCATCGCGCTGATGTCGCGCTCCGGCATTCTGCCGGAAGCGGATTTTTACTGCCCTATTCCCTGGGAGCCGCTGAGCATCGTCAGCGAAAGCGCGATGGAGCAAGCCATCGCCGCGGGCAACGACGGTCTGCTCGATCGCGTCTTTGAGCTTGTGGCGCAGGAAATCACGCTTGCCGACCCCCTATGGAGCGAAAATATCGCCCTTCACAGCCTCAACGCCGACACCTTCAGCGAGGCGTGGTTTGCTAAACGCCAGCAGCATAATCCGTTCCACTGGGCGCTGGATAACCTTGAAGAAGTTGAGCGCAACAAACGCGCGCGATATACGGTTCCCTGGCGCTACGCGATCCTGCGGCTGCATGAAGCCGTTCAGGCGATGGTGCCTCACCTTAATGACCATGACCGGGAGCGTTTCAAAAATGGTCTTGCGCGGGTATTTATCGACTGCTATGCCGCCATTCCTTCAGAGTCTATCCGCCGGCTGCTGGCGCTGCGCGAAGCGGGCGTCATCACTATTCTCGCCTTAGGGCATGACTATGAGATGGCGGTAGAGCAGGAAAAAACGGTGATTACCAGCGAACAAAATCGCTATACGTTTGATGTGTTTATTGATGCCAGAGGGCAAAAGCCGCTGAAAAATAAAGATCTTCCCTTCCCGCATTTAAGGGAGCAGCTGCTGGCGACCGGAGAAGAGATTCCTGAGGTCGGAGACGACTATACGTTGCGGGAACCGCCCGAAGTACGCGGGCGCATCGCGTTCGCCGCCATTCCCTGGCTGATGCACGATCAGCCTTTCGTTCAGGGTATCACCGCCTGCGCGGAGATCGGCGCGGCGATAGCGAAAGCGATATCCCAGCCGGCAAGCCGCTCGCGCAGGCGTTTATCCCCGCTCGATCTTTAGGAAAGAAAAATAGCCGCCCGTTGACGGGCGGCTATTTTTAACGCTTTTCAGGCTGGGGATGCCAGGGATCTTTTTTATGATCTTCGCTGTCGTCTCTTTTACGCGGCACTTCCCCCTGCTCGCGCGGGTCCTCTTTCGACGGATGACGGCCCCGCTTATCCGGGTCGGCTGGATGCTGTACGGACATCAATTCCTCCTGCTTGAGCGGTTATTTCTGGATCCGGTCCACCCGCACTACCGGCGGCGTCATTTTTTTATCGAGGCTGCCGTTGATGCTGATCATCTGATCGGGCTTCACTTCGCGGCCATCAAAAACCGCGGCGGGGATAATCACTGCGATGGTGTCGGTTTTATCGCGAAAGCTATAGCGGTCGTTACCGTGCTGCTCGATAAGATTGCCGCGTAATGAGATGGTTGCCCCATCGTGCATTTCCAGGGCCTGGCGCACGGTCATAATTCGTCCGTCCTCCGTCCCGCGGTAGCCATCGTCAATTTTATGCGGCGGCGGCGGAGCGGCATCTTTTTTAAATCCCCCGTCGTCCGCGGCATAAACGCCCTGAGCCATCAGCGCACAGAAAATAACGGGCAGTAATTTTTTCATCAACCATACCTCCGGCATATTTTTGTCTTGTCTTAATAAGTCTGGTTGCTGATGTTCATTTTCACAAGTTCCGTACCTGGTGAGTCGCCCGGGAAATATTTTTAACGACTTCACCGCCCGCGTAAATATGCGCGCCGGACAGCATTAAAAAGGCGCTAAATATACCGTCAGGCTTGCGATAGAATAATCCTAAAATGCCAAACGCCGCTGGCGCCTCTCATTTTGAAAAGTTTCCCGGCAATCAGTAAATTACCGATGGGAGAGGAATCAAAGCGCCAAAATTATAACAGCGAAGCCGTTCAATTATTCTTCAATATTCCACGGCAGGCTGACCAGGCAACTACGCTTACTCTTTTAACACGAGGAGGTCAGTATGAGCGACAACGCTAACAATACCGCGAAGTATCCCCGTCCCCCCTTTGTTGACCAGCCGCAATCGCCTCCGGGTCTTGCCGAAGAGATGAAGCCGCAGCCGGATCACGGTGAGCTGAGCTATGTCGGTTCCGGCCGGCTCGCCGGTAAACGCGCCCTGATTACCGGCGGCGATTCCGGGATTGGGCGCGCGGTCGCGATCGCCTTCGCCCGCGAAGGCGCCGATGTGGCGATAAACTATCTGCCGGAAGAGGAGTCCGATGCGGAAACCGTGATTGCCCTGATTCAGGCCGAAGGACGTACAGCCGTCGCGATTCCGGGAGATGTGCGCGACGAATCCTTCTGCGAAACCCTGGTGGAACAGGCCGCCAGCGAACTCGGCGGGCTGGATATTCTGGTCAATAACGCCGGACGCCAGCAATATTGCGAATCACTGGAAGAACTCACTACCGCCGACTTTGACGCCACCTTCAAAACCAACGTTTATGCGGCCTTCTGGATCACCAAAGCCGCCCTGCGACATCTTAAAGAACACAGCGTGATTATTAATACTTCATCCGTCCAGGCCTTTAAGCCGAGCCCCATCCTGCTGGACTACGCGCAAACCAAAGCCTGCCTGGTGGCGTTCACGAAATCGCTGGCCAAACAGCTGGGGCCGAAGGGTATCCGGGTAAACGCGGTCGCCCCCGGTCCCTACTGGACGGTGCTGCAGTCAAGCGGCGGCCAGCCGGATGAGAAGGTGCGTCAGTTCGGCGCCGATACGCCGCTGGGGCGTCCCGGGCAGCCGGTGGAGATTGCGCCGCTGTACGTTACCCTTGCCTCTGATGCCTGCTCCTTCACCTCCGGCCAGGTGTGGTGCTCCGACGGCGGCGACGGCGTGCTGTAAATCCCGCGCGGCGGCGCGCCCCTCAGCGGTGCGCCGTCGTCTTAAGACAGGCGAGGTATTTCTGCGCTGAGTCCAGAACGATCTGCCGGGCATTTTTGGGAACGTTCTGCCCCTTAAAGGCGCCGTACAGCGCCCCGAAAGGCGTATCGCCCAGACGTTCAACGATCTTCTCCACGCTGGCGGCCGCCAACGGCAGCAAATTGGGATAGCTCCACATAAACGAAACGGCGCGCGCCCCCGGCGTCACCTGGATAATATCGCCCGCCAGCATAATACCGTCATCTTTCGCCCAGTGCAGAACGGTTCCTCCGGCGAAATGGCCGCCCAGGCGCAGCAGCCGCACCGCCGGGAGGATCTCCAGCGCATCTCCTTCCCATAGCGTGATGGCCGGGCTATCGCGCATAATCCATTCGCGATCGCTGGCGTGGAGATAAATTCGCGCATTAAAGGCGTCGGCCCAGTCCTGCATCGTGGTGTAGTAATGAGGATGGGAGATGGCGATCGCGTTTATCCCGCCCAGGGCAGTAATCAGCGTTTTGCTGGCGGCATCAAGATTGGCGATGCAGTCCCAGAGAATATTCCCCTGCGGCGTGAGCAGCAGAAACGCGCGCTGATCGATTGCAAATTTCGGTACCGTCCTGACACTCAACAGCCGATCGTTATGCTGCTGCCACGTATTCGTATGCGTCTCGGTCAGATCGTCTGGATTGATCCAGACCTGCCCGCTGGCCGGGACGTACTGGCGTTCATCCTCACAGATACGACAATGGTTCAGGGTGTTGCCGCGATCGTCGTAGGACGTCCCGCAGGTTGCGCACAGCTTAATCATCACTTCTCCTTAAGAAATCATTCAGGGAGCCGTAATGAGTATGGCAGACAGGAAATTTATGGCAGGAGGTGGGCATCTCAGGGCTTCCGTGCCCTGAAAGAGAAGTTTATTCGAAATAAACGTCAGGGTTTTCCGACAGCGACACAAAGGTTTTGCTGTTTTTATCCAGCGCGCGAATGTCACCGCTTTCAATATCGTAGAACCAGCCGTGCAGACGCAACGTGCTATCCCGCAGACCCACGGCAACCGACGGGTGGGTTTTAATATTGTTCAACTGGGCGATAACGTTTTCCTGCACCATACCGTTGACTTTATCGGTCTCGTTGGCCCAGGTTTTCTTCTCCACGACGGCTTTCGCCGCATCGGAGTAGCGCAGCCAGTGGGAAACGGCAGGCATGGGGTCCAGGCACTGGCAGGTGGCGATGGCTTTCATCGCGCCGCAGTTGGAGTGGCCGCAAATGACGATATCGGTCACGCCCAGGGCCACGACGGCATACTCGATCGTCGCGGAAACCCCGCCCGGCTCAGGACCGAAAGAGGGCACGATATTCCCGGCATTACGGATCACAAACAGCTGGCCCGGCTCCTGCTGGGTCACCAGCTCCGGCACCAGGCGGCTATCGGAACAAGAGATAAACAGCGCTTTAGGATTTTGGCTGGAGGCCAGGCTGCGGAAGAGCTCTTTACGTTGCGGGAAAATCTCTTTCTGGAAGTTGAGGAAGCCCTCAATGATATGTTGCATAGCAGTGTCTCTTTTCTCTGTTTTAATGACGATATGACAAAGATCACATTTAGCCAGTTTATCACCGACGCGCGAAATGGGAATCGTTATTCGAACAGGCGATGAAACATCGCGCCGTAAAGTCGGGTGACAGCGCGCTAAAGATTGTTTATTTTTTGACGGTGAAACAATCATGAGCGGGAGCCTGATGCGACTTTAGCGCTCAACATCAACCAGGAGCGTTTATGTTTTTATCCAGCCTGATGGCCATTGCCGCCGTACTCATTATGGGCGTGATCAGCCCCGGCCCAAGCTTTATTTACGTGGCCCGCAACGCCGTTGCGCGCTCAAGGATGCATGGTCTGGTCACCGCGCTGGGAACCGGGACGGGGGCGGCTATCTTTTCGATTATGGCCATGATGGGGCTGCAAAAAGTGCTGACGGCAGTGCCGGAAATGTTTATTGGCCTGAAGGTCGCGGGCGGCCTCTATCTGCTCTGGCTGGGGTATAAAATCTACCGCGGCGCGGCGCAGCCGATGGATTTTGCGGCAGGCGGCATGGCGGCGGAACATTCCCTGCTGAAAACCTTCCGCGATGGCCTCTATACCCAGCTCAGCAACCCAAAAACGGCGCTGGTGTTCGCCTCTATTTTTACCGCCCTGCTGCCGGAGCGCATCCCGCTGGCCTTTTACTATATCGTGCCGCTGATGAGCTTCCTGATTGACGTCAGCTGGTATTCGCTGGTAGCCCTGGTGCTCTCTTCCGCGCGACCGCGCAGCGTCTACCTGCGCATGAAGCGTAAGATCGATATCGTCACCGCCACGGTGCTGGGCGCGCTCGGCCTGCGCCTGATTGCCACTTCGCTGTCAAAGTAGGCCAGCAAACCGTTTAAACGGTATAAATACGAATATCGTGTTCGCTAAACGCGTCGCGATATTCGCGACTGATATTCTCCTCGACCACCAGCACGTCAATGGCGCTGCTTTCGACCACCACAAAGCGCGCCACCGCCGGGATTTTGTCCGAGGTCAGGCCGACGATGATTTCGCTGCACTGTTTTATCACCGCTTTTTTAAATTCACAGTCGGCGTAGTCAAAGCCCGTCAAACCTGACTCAGGCGCCATGGCGCAGCCGCCGATAAATCCCTGATCGAAGAGCATGCCCTGAATCTGCGCCACGGCGGAGGCGCCCACGCAGCCGCCGCTGGCCCGCTGGATCTGACCGCCAAGCATCACCACGTCATACAGCGGTTTTTTGAGCAGTACGGCAGCAATCTCGGGAGAATTCGTGACCACCGTTAACGCCAGCTCCGCCGGCAGCGCTTCCGCCATCGCCAGGTTAGTGGTGCCGGTATCGATAAAAATGCAGCCGCCGGGCTTCACCAGCTTTGCGCACTTCTGCGCGATCCTGCTTTTTGTCGCCGTATTTTTCTCTTTGCGCTCGCTATAGTCCCCCGCCTCCGGCAGGGTCATCACCGCGCCGCCGTAGACCTTTTTACAGTACCCTTCTCGGCTAAGTTCATGTAAATCACGGCGAATAGTATGCTCGGAGACGTTAAGGCGGCTGGCGAGTTCGGCGCAAACCACCCTGCCGTTCTCCTGCAGGATCTGGCAAATAAGCGCTTGTCGTTGTTTAGGAAAAGCAGCATAATCGAGCACAAATAACTCCTGATAAAATCTTCATCGAGCAACAAAGTGCATGATCGTGCATTCAGACCCTGACTGTCAATACACCCTATAAAGAGGTTTGCTATGAAAATTGCCCACATCGCCCTATGGACCTGCCAGCTTGAGCAACAGGCCCGCTTTTGGGTGGCCTTCTTCGACGGCGAGATTAATGAGAAGTACTGCAGCCAAACCAACCCGGGCTTTGAGTCCTTTTTTGTCAAGATTGGCGACGGCATTGCCATTGAGCTGATGACCAAGCCGGGGCTTGTCGCGCAGACGGCGGATAACAACCACACCGGCTGGGTACACCTGGCGATTACCGTTGGCGGCGCTGAAAAGGTGGATACGCTGGCAAACCGCGCCGCCGCGCAGGGGATTCTGGTCTCGCCGCCGCGGACCACCGGCGATGGCTATTATGAAGCGGTGATTAAAGACCCCGATGGCAACCTGATTGAAATCGTCGCATAGTATCAGGCACTGACTCAACAGGAGACGCCCGTGGCCAACTATCGCGTAATCGACAAACAAAACTGGCCGCGTAAAGATCATTTTGATTTTTATCGCGGTTTTGCCAACCCCAGCTTTAATCTCTGCGTTCCTGTCGAGGCGCAGCGGCTATATGAGTGCGCGAAAGATCGCGGCGTCTCGTTTTTCCAGCTGGCGCTCTACGCCCTGGTTCGCGCGGCGAACGGGGTGCCGCAGCTGAAACAGCGGCTGCTGGGCGACGATATTATCGAATATGACCAGTTGGCGGTAATGACGCCGGTGATGACCGCCCAGGAAGGCTTTCGCCAGGTCTGGTGCGACAACGCCGCCGATTTTGCCGCCTTCAGCCATGCCGCCACGCCGAACATTGAAGCGGCGAAACATACCGCGCCGGCGCCGCTTATCGTCAACGGCGAGAATTTCTTCTGCGCCAGCTGCCTGCCGTGGCTGCATTTCAGCGCCATCACCCACGCGGAGTATTACGTCGGCGCGGCGGTGCCCGCCCTCACCTGGGGCAAGCTGAAAAACGGCATAATCCCGGTGGCGGGCAAATTCAATCACGCCTTTGTTGACGGCCTGCACGCCAGCCGCTTCTTTGCCCGAGTCGAAGAGGGGTTCGCCGAGCTGGAGACCCTCTGGCAGGCAGAATAAATATCGTCCCTGTCATTCCCCTGCCCCGACCTTTCCCGGGGTGGCTTCCCCTCCCTGCGCTGCTGCAAATCCAACACGCGGGTTGCCTCAGGTTGCAATTGCAGCAGCCCGCGCGCTTTCCACAAAACCTATCTCACTGATTAATAAACATTAAAAATGAAATGCGTTCTGGCATAGCCTTTGCTTTAGCTGTCATATAACCCACAGGAATTATTAACTATTTAGATAGTTATTTTTTGCATATACCGTTTATTGAACCGTGAGATGTGACTATGCCCGACGAAAAACTAACCCTTCGCTATACCCGCCAGACGCCAAAGGCATACGTTATCCGCAGCGATGACGAAGCGATCGCCATCGCCCATGAGATCGCGGCGGTACTGCAGCCCGACGCGGCGCAACGCGATCGCAGCGGCAGCGTGCCGCCGGAGATTATCGATACCTACTCCAACAGCGGCCTGTGGGGGATTACCGTCCCGCGGCAGTGGGGCGGCGCCGAGGTTTCTGCCGCGACGCTGGCTCAGGTGATTGCGATTATTTCCGCCGCCGACCCGTCGCTGGGGCAAATCCCGCAGAACCACTACTGCCTGCTGGAGGATATTCGTCTGCAGGGCAGCGAAGCGCAGCAGGCCTTTTTCTTCGCTCAGGTGCTGAAAGGCTATCGCTTCGCCAATGCCCTTTCTGAGACCGGCGGTAAGACGGTGCTTGATATCCGCACCCGCCTGGAGGCCAGCGATCGCGGTCTGCGCATCACCGGTCGTAAAGGATACTGCACCGGATCTCTTTACGCCCACTGGATCGGCATTCTGGCGCTGGATGCGGAGAATAACGCGCAGCTGGCGTTTGTTCCGCGCGAATCTGCAGGGCTGACGGTCATCGACGATTGGGCCTGCCTCGGCCAGCGCACCACCGCCAGCGGGACGGTCCTGGCGGAGGATCTGGCCGTCGAGCCTTTCCACCTGTTCCCGACGTGGAAATCCTACGCGACGCCAACCCTTGCCGGGCCGTTTGCCCAGCTCACCACCGCCGCCATCGATCTGGGGATCGCCCGCGCGGCGCTTAGCGATACGGTAAGCTTTGTCAGCGAATTCGCCCGGCCGTGGATTGATGCCGGCGTTGAGCGCGCCAGCGAAGATCCGCTGACTATCTATCAGATAGGCCAGCTTGACAGCCGCCTGGCGGCCGCCGACGCGCTGCTGGAGCGGGCCGGGAAGGTGCTCGACCGGTATAAATACGATCTGAGCGAGGATAACGTCGCCCAGGCGTCTATCGCCGTGGCGCGCGCCAAGGTCTTTACCACCGAAGCGGCGCTGGAAGCCGCCAGCCGCCTGTTTGAGCTTAGCGGCACTCGCTCGACCAGCATCGCCCTCAATCTTGATCGCCACTGGCGCAACGGGCGCGTCCACACCCTGCACGACCCGGTGCGCTGGAAATATCAGCTGCTGGGCAACTGGGTGCTCAACGGCATTCGTCCGCAACGCCATGACTGGAACTGAGATGAACCGCGCGCTGGCTTTTTTCGCGAATATCGACTGGGGCGACGTGGCGCAGGCCAGCGTCGATACCTTGACCATGCTGGGCTGGTCGCTGGGCTTTACCGTGCTGATTGGCCTGCCGCTGGGGATTGTGCTCTATCTCAGCGGCCAGCCTCGCCTGCTTCACGCGCCGCGCCTCTATCGCCTGCTGTCGCTGGGGGTCAACGTCCTGCGATCGCTGCCGTTTATCATTTTATTGATCGTGATGATCCCGGTGACGACGCTGATTACCGGCACTTCGCTCGGCGTTGAAGGCACCATCCCGCCGCTGGTTGTCGGCTGCGCGCCCTTCTTTGCCCGGCTGGTTGAGACCGCGCTGCGCGAGGTGGAGCACGGCCTGGTGGAGGCCAGCTGGTCGATGGGCGGCAACGCCTGGCAGCTTATCTGGCACACCCTGCTGCCGGAGTCGCGCGCCGGGCTGATTGCCGCCGTGACCGTGACCGCGATTTTACTGGTGGATTACACCTCGATGGCCGGGGTCATCGGCGGCGGCGGGCTGGGCGACCTGGCCATCCGCTTTGGCTATCAACGCTTCCAGACGGACGTCATGGCGATTACCGTTCTGCTGCTGATTGCGCTGGTGCAGATAGTACAAATGAGCGGCGATCGTCTGGTGAAGGCGATGAGCCGCAAATAACAATAGCTTCAGGAATAAGACAATGAAAAAAACAATCCTCGCAGCGGGGCTTCTGGCCCTTTTCTCCCTGTCCGCCAGCGCCAATGAGACGCTGACCGTGGGCGCAACGCCGGTCCCCCATGCCGAAATTCTCGAGTTCGTGAAGCCCGAGCTGGCGAAACAGGGGGTCGATCTGAAAATTAAAGTCTTTAACGACTTTATCCAGCCTAACCAGCAGCTGGCGGAGAAAAATCTCGACGCCAACTACTACCAGTACCGCCCTTTCCTTGATAACTACAATCAGACCCGCCATACCCATCTGCTTCCGGTGGTCGGCGTGCATATTGAACCCTTTGGCGCTTATTCGAGTAAATATAAAACGCTCAAAGAGGTACCGGATGGCGCCACCGTTGCCATTCCGAACGATCCGGTGAATACCGGCCGCGCGCTGGTGATGCTCAGCAATGCCGGGCTGATTACCCTTAAAAACCCGCAGGATCCGCAGTCGGCGACCAAAGATATCACCGCTAATCCGCACCATTTTAAAATTCGCGAGCTGGAAGGCGCAATGCTGGCGCGGGCGGTGAATCAGGTCGATCTGGCGTTTATCTTCGCCAACTATGCGCTGGAGGCCGGAATTGATACCGACAAGGCGCTGCTGGTGGAAAAAGGCAGCGACCTGTACGTCGAGTATCTGGTGGCGCGTCCCGACAACATCAACGATCCCGGCATTCAGAAGCTGGCGAAAGCCCTGAACTCAGACCGCGTGCGCAGCTTTATTCTCACCCGCTATAAAGGCAAAATTTTGCCCGGTTTTTAATCGCCGGATGTTCATCGGCAGCCTGCGGGCTGCCGCTTAATTTCGTTAACAGAGCCGCTATCGTGACGCAAAAACCCAACGCCACAACGCATATTCAGCTAAGCCAGATAAGTAAAGCCTACCCCAACGGCGTGCAGGCGCTGCGGGATATTAATCTGCAGATCGCGCAGGGAGAAATCTTCGGCATTATCGGGCGCAGCGGCGCCGGAAAATCAACCCTGCTGCGCCTGTTCAACCGCCTGGAAAATGCCGATAGCGGTGAAATTATCATTCACGGCGAGCATACGCGGCACTACTCCCGCAGCCAGCTGCGCGACCTGCGCCGCCGGGTCGCGATGATCTTCCAGCACTTTAATTTGATGGCCACCAAAACGGTGGCGCAGAACGTTGAGCTGCCGCTGAAAATGGCCGGGGTACCGCGAGCGGAGCGGCGGCGACGGGTCGATGAGATCCTGGCGCTGGTCGGCCTCAGCGCCCTGCGCGACAGCTGGCCGGCTAAGCTTTCCGGGGGACAAAAGCAGCGTACCGGCATCGCCCGCGCGCTGGTTACGCAGCCGGAGATCCTGCTGTGCGACGAAGCCACCTCGGCCCTCGACCCGGAAAATACCCTTGCGGTGCTGAAACTGCTCAAAGAGATTAATCAGCGCCTCGGTCTGACCATCGTACTGATCACCCATGAGATGGACGTCATTCGCACCCTCTGCGACCGGGTCGCGGTGCTTGAGCGCGGAGAAATTATCGAACAGGGGGAGGTGTGGCGAGTATTTGGCCATCCCCGGCACGAAGTCACCCAAAGCCTGCTCGGCACGCTGCACCATGACCGCCCGGACGAGCGTCCGCCGCTGAGCGGAAACCAGCAGCTGGTCACGCTGCATTTTGACGGCAGCAGCGGACATGAACCCAACTTACAGCATATCGCCGCGCTGCTGGGCGACGATGCTCGCCTGCTTTACGGCAGCTGCGAGCAGATTCAGGGACGGGTGATTGGCCAGCTGCGGGTACGCCTGGCGACACCGCTGGCAAATCAGCGCTTAGCGCAGCATGCCGGCTGGGTAGCAGACCGCCTGACCTTCTCCGGCGAACCAACAGCAGAGAATGCTGGCGCTTAGCGCAAAAATGACAGATTAATGCTGAATTATTGCTAATGCTAAATCGCTATAAGCCATAGCTTTTCGGTGTTAGACAGTGCGCGGTGCGCCTCTTATCTTTCGTCATGATTTGTAAATATTTTACGCAATTCTTTGATGAGGGAGCACTTTTGTCCAGACTACTGCACGGGTTAAAAACCAAACAGACGCGGTTCGCGCTTGCTCTGAAAATCGCGTTGCTCGGCGGCGCGGTGGCATTTTCTTCGGTCGCCATCGCCGACGACATTTTAAAAGAAGGGATCACCCCGGCCAGCGATGCCAGCCAGATCCCCGCGGCCGCGAAGCTGCGCAAAGATACCGTCGTGGCCGGCATCTCCGAGCCGCAGGGCATTTTTAACCCCTACTTCTTCGTCAACGGCTGGGATGAGAACGTCACCAACGTGATTTTCTCTCGCCTGATCGACTGGGACAGCCACGGCAATCTGGTGCCGGGTCTCGCCGAAAGCTGGACGGTGAGTCCGGATAACAAGGTCTACACCATCAAGCTGCGCCCCAACCTGACCTTTAGCGACGGTTCGCCGCTGACCGCCGACGATGTCGCCTTTACCCTTACCGTGCTGCTGGATCCGAAATACGACGGCGATACCGATATCACGCTCGCCAATATTGCCGGCGGCGCGGAGTACAAAGCGGCGAAAGCCGATAGCGTCAGCGGTTTGAAAGTGCTTGACCCCTTAACGCTGCAGGTGACCACCACCCAGCCGGGCGCGACGACGCTGGCAAAAATTGGCGGTCCGGTACTCTCCAGAGCCTATTACGGCAAAGGCTACCAGCGCGGCAATCTCGACTATCTGCGCACCCTGCACGGCAAACCGCTGGGCAACGGTCCTTACGTTTACGACAAATACATCCCCGGCCAGGAGATTCGTTTCCACGCCAACAGCCATTTTTATCGCGGTACGCCGCCCACTCCGCGCTTTATCTATCGCGTGACCAACCCGTCAACCAACTTCCAGCTCTTCCAGACGGGCGAAACCGACTATGACGCCTTTACCTCGCGTCCTGACGATATCGAACAGCTGAAAATGCTCGGCTTTGCCAACATCAACCTTTACGGCTCCAGCGACTACAGCCAGGTGGAATTTAACGTCCGCCGCCCGGCGCTGAAGGACGTGAAGGTACGCCAGGCGCTGATTTACGGCCTCGACCGCCAGAAGCTGATTGATGTGGTCTACCAGGGATACGGCAAGGTGGCGATTGAGCCTATCGCGCCGATCTCCTGGGCCTGGAACGCCGAGGGGGTGAACCCGTATCACTATGACCCGGCGCAGGCGAAAAAGCTGCTTGACGAAGCCGGCTGGAAACCGGGGCCGGACGGTATCCGCGTCAAAGAGGGCAAACGCCTGGAGTTAACGCTGCTGGTGAGCAAGAAAGTGCTCAACGATGCGCTGATCCCCATCGCCAAAGAGAACTGGCAGCAGATCGGCGTCCTGTTAAAACCGCAGGTCGTCGATTTCAACGCCCTGATGGCGCAGCGTAAGTCGGGTAATTACGATCTGGCGTCGTTCAGCACCAGTACCCTTAACGACCCGCATGATGGCGTGTGGGATTTTTACAGCGCGGAAGCGAAAGAGTCCGGCTATAACAACCCGCAGGTCGATAAGCTGATTACCGAAGGTAACTCGGTGCTCGACGTCGAGAAACGTAAGCCTATCTACCACCAGCTGTATCAGGTACTGGCGCAGGACCCGCCGGTGATCCTTCTCGGCTACCGTGAAATTCTCTCGGCGAGCAGCGCCCGGGTCACCGGCTTCAAACCGGATATCTACAACGGCCTGACCGGCAGCCTGCCGGATGTCAAAATCGTTAAGTAAATCCCCGGCCGCCGGGATGACCGGCGGCTGACGTGAGAATGTCATGAGAAATTTCATCCTGAGACGGCTGCTGCAAACGCTGCCGATGCTGCTGCTGGCCTCCTTTATTATCTTTATGCTGTTTGCCAAAACGCCGGGCGATTTTATCGACGGCAATATCACCCTCACCGCCGCCCGCGCCGCCGAACTGAAAGCCATTTACGGCCTGGATCAGCCGCTGCTCACCCGCTATATCCACTGGCTCGGCCAGCTGCTGCGCGGCGATCTCGGGTTTTCGCTGCAGTACCAGATCCCGGTCAGCCAGCTGCTCAACCAGTACATCTGGAACTCTTTCCTGCTGGCCAGCGTGGCGCTGGTATTTTACTGGGGAATTGGCCTGACGGCGGGCGTGGTCTCAGCGCTAAAGCCCAATTCTGCGTTCGATCATCTGGTGAGCGTCGCGGTGTTCGCCGCCATGTCGTTCCCGACCTTTTTTCTCTGTCTGCTGCTCATCAAGTGGTTCGCCGTCGACCTGCACTGGCTGCCGGTGGGCGGCATGACCAATACCGGCAGCGACGACAGCGGCTGGGAGTATGTGCTGCAGGTCGCCGCCCATCTGGTGCTGCCGGTACTGGCGCTGGTGATGCTCCAGGCGGGCAGCCTGACCCGCTATTTTCGCGCCAGCATGCTCGACGTGGTGAAAATGGATTTTATCCGCACCGCCCGCGCGAAAGGGATGCGCGAACGCACGGTTATCCTGAAGCACGCCCTGCGTAACGCCCTGCTGCCGATCATCACCCTGCTCGGCTTCGAGCTGCCGGGGCTGTTCTCCGGGGCGATCATTACCGAAAAAGTGTTTAACTGGCCGGGGGCCGGGCATATTCATATCGATTCGCTGGCCGCCCGCGACTACCCGGTGTTAATGGGCTTTACCCTGTTTCTGGCGGTGCTGACCATTCTTGGCAACCTGATTGCCGATGTGCTTTACGCGTGGGTCGACCCGCGCATTCGCGTGAGGTCCTGATGCTCAGCTCTCTGTTTTCTGCTAACCGACGCCTGCGCAAGGCGGAAATCCCGGCGCTGGCGCAGGTGACCCCATCCCCCTGGCGTCAGGCCTGGCAGGCGCTGCGCCGCAATCGCCTGGCGATGCTGTGCCTGCTGCTGCTGGTCGTAATGGCCCTCTGGTGCATACTGGGGCCGCTGTGGTCGCCGTGGAAAGACGATGCCACCGACGCGCTGATGATTAACAGGCCGCCCGGCGCGGAACACTGGCTGGGTACCGACTTTCTCGGTCGCGATATTTACACCCGCCTGCTGCTGGCCGGGCGCATTTCGCTGATCATCGGCCTGCTGACCATGCTGCTGTCGGTCACCCTTGGCTATCTGCTCGGCGCGCTGTCGGGCTACGCCGGCGGCCTGACCGATAAACTTATTATGCGTTTTGCCGATCTGGTGATGACTATCCCCGGCCTGCCGCTGCTGATTGTCGCGGGCGCGATGCTCTCGGAGCTCGATTTCTCACCGGACTCACGCATCTATATGGTGGTGATTATGCTGAGCCTGCTGGAGTGGCCGAAGCTGGCGCGTCTGGTACGCGGGCAGTGCCTCTCCCTGCGCGAGCGCGACTTTATGCTGGCAACCCAGGTGCTGGGACTGTCGGCGCGACGCCGTCTGTTTGGTCATCTGCTGCCGAATACGGTACCGATTCTGGTGGTCATGGCGACCATGGCGGTGGCGAACGCCATCCTCAGCGAGTCGGCGCTCAGCTACCTCGGGCTTGGCGTGGTACCGCCGACGCCGTCGTGGGGCAATATGATGGACGCCGCCAACAGCCTGATCGACTTTCAGCGCCGGCCCTGGCTGTGGATGCCGCCGGGGATCGCCATTTTTATCACCGTCATCGCCATTAACGTGCTGGGCGACGGCCTGCGCGACGCCATGGACCCTAAAATGAAACAGAGGCTGAAATGAGTCGCGCATTAATCACCTTTAATCAGCTTTCGGTCTCTTTTGCCGCCGACAAAAACCGGGTACGCGCGGTACAGGATGTGTCGTTCACTATTCGCGCCGGGCAGACCGTTGGCGTCGTCGGCGAATCCGGCTGCGGCAAAAGCGTCACCGCCATGTCGTTAATGGGTCTGCTGCCACCGCAGGCGGCGCGCATTGACAGCGGGGAAATTCTTTTTGAGGGCCAGGACCTGCTGCGGCTGAAAAACGCCCGTATGGCCGACCTGCGCGGCAATCAGCTGGCGATGATTTTTCAGGAGCCGATGACCGCCCTGAATCCGGTACTCACCGTCGGCGAGCAGCTCTGCGAACCGCTGATTCGCCACCGCGGCGAGCCGCCGAAGGCCGCATGGCGGCACGCTACCCAGCGCCTGACGGATGTCGGGCTGGCGCGCGCGGATAGCCTGATGGCCAGCTATCCGCATCAGCTTTCCGGCGGCATGCTGCAGCGGGTGATGATTGCCATGGCGCTGAGCTGCCAGCCGAAGCTGCTGATTGCCGATGAGCCGACAACCGCCCTGGACGTCACCGTGCAGGCGCAGATCCTGCGCCTGCTGCGCGACCAGGCGCGGGCCAACCGGATGGCGATGATGCTGATTACCCACGATCTCGGGGTTATCGCGCAGATGGCCGAGCACGTTGTGGTGATGTACGCCGGGCGTATCGTCGAGCAGGGCGCGACCGCCGCGATTCTGCGTCACCCGCAGCATCCCTATACCCAGGGGCTGATTGCCTCGCGGCCGGTGCCGGGGGCCCGGCGCCGACGCCTCTATTCAATCCCCGGCCAGGTGCCGGACCTCGCCGCCCTTCCCGCCGGATGCGCCTTTGCCGAGCGCTGCGCAAAAGCCACCGCGCGCTGCCGACAGAGCATTCCGCCGCTGTCAGGGCAAGACCGGCAGGCCGCCTGCTTTTACAGTGCACTTTCGGAGTCCGTGACATGAGTCATGAATACGTGATTGAAGTGGATGGGCTGAAAAAACACTTCCCGCTGCGCGATGGGCTGTTCGGTCAGCAGACCGGCGTACTGCGGGCGGTGGATGGCGTGAGCTTTAAGATTCGCCGGGGAACGATTTTTGGTCTGGTGGGCGAATCCGGCAGCGGGAAAACCACCGTTGGCCGTACGCTACTGGGGCTGTATGAGAAGACCGCCGGCAGCGTCAAGTTTCGCGGTCAGGAACTTGCCGAACTGCAGCCGCGGGCAATGCGCGCGCTGCGGCCTAAAATCCAGCTGGTGTTTCAGGACCCCTACAGTTCGTTAAACCCGCGCATTCGCATCGGCGACGCCATTGGCGAAGCGATGCTGGAGCACAAGCTCTGTCGCCGGGCGGAGCTGTATGACAAAACCCTTGAGGTGATGCGCATCTGCGGGCTGGCGCCGCAGCATTACAACCGCTTCCCGCACGAGTTTTCCGGCGGCCAGCGTCAGCGCATCGGCATTGCCCGGGCGCTGATCTTAAACCCGGATTTTATTATTGCCGATGAGCCGATTTCGGCCCTCGATGTGTCGATTCAGGCGCAGATTATTAATCTGTTTTCCGATCTGCGCGACGATCATGGGGTGACGTTTTTGTTTATCTCCCACGATCTCGGGGTGGTAGAACATCTCTGCGATGACGTGGCGGTGATGTATCTCGGGCAACTGGTGGAGACTGCCAGCCGCGATGCGCTATTCAGCCGGCCTTTGCATCCCTACACCCGGGCACTGCTGGCGGCGGTACCGACCCTCGATCCGGACAGCGAGCCGGTCGCGGTGGTGCAAGGTGAAATTCCCGACCCGTCCCGGCCGCCTTCCGGCTGTCGCTTTTCCTCCCGCTGCCCGCAGGCCAGCGACCGCTGCCGTCGCGATATTCCACTATTAAGGGAGGTCGCCGACGGCCACCACGTCGCCTGTCACGCGGTTTAGCGCCGGCCAGCCTTCGGACCATAAAAAAACCGCCCACAGGGGGCGGTTACTTGCGCAAGAGCGAAACGGCTGCGGCTACTCTTCCAGCGCGAAGGCAATAATATCATCGCCCACGTCCGGCGAGTGGCTGGCGCCCCCGGCGGAGATCACCACGTACTCTTTACCGCTTTTCGGTGATTTATAGATCAGCGGCGCCGCCACTGCCCCAACCGGCAGACGAGCGCGCCACAGCTCTTTACCGGTGGCGGAATCCAGCGCGCGCAGGTAGTTATCCTGAGTTCCCGCGAAGAACACCAGTCCGGAAGCGGTTGACGTCGGGCCGCCCAGCGTCGGCATACCCAGCGGGATATGCATGTGCGTTTTCAGCCCCAGCGGACCGGTATCCTCCACCGACCCCATCGGCACCTGCCACAACAGCTGGCGAGTGTTGAGGTCAATGGCGCTCATGGTGCCAAACGGCGGGGTATTACAGGGAACGCCCAGCGCCGACTGCAAAATATCGATCCGCACGCCGCCGTATGGCCCGGCAATTTGCGGCCGCACGGTTCCCATAAAGCCGGGCACCTCGTCGGTGGAGACGTTATATTTCGCCATATCCTCTTTGCGCACCAGCGACATTCTCAACGGCATCCGCATATCGTTGACGAACAGCGTTCCTGTGCGCTCATCGATAGTGATACCGCCCCAGTTCATGCCGCCCAGCAGGCTTGGCCACTCGATGTACGGCTTCTCTGACGGCGGCGTGTACATGCCAAGATAAGTCGACGCTTTGAAGTCGATACGGCACATCAGCTGATCGAACGGCGTCACGCCCCACATCGATTTCTCGGTGAGCGGCTCGACGCCCAGCTGCGGCATGCCGGTGGAGAAAGGTTGGGTGGCGGAGAGATGCTCGCCTTCCGCGCCGTCATGGGCGACAGGCTGCTCTTCCACGCGGGTCACCGGCTTACCGGTACGCCGGTCGAGTACGTAAATCTGCCCGGTTTTGGTGGTCTGGATCAGAACCGGAACCTCTTCGCCCCGCTCGTTTTTCATATGGAACAGTACCGGCTGCGACGGCAGGTCATAGTCCCAGATATCATGATGCACGGTCTGGAAGACCCACTTCGTCTCGCCGCTGCTGGCGTCCACCGCCACCACGGAAGATCCGTATTTCTCTTTGGCCGCGTTGCGATCGCCGCCCCAGTAGTCCGGCGGACCGTTACCGGTCGGCAGATAAATCAGGTTCAGCTCTTTGTCAAAGCCCGGCACCGTCCAGACGTTCGGCGTTTCGAGGGTATAGACGCGACCTTTTACCGGGTCGGTAACGTTTTCCGGCTGGCCGACGTCCCACGCCCACACCACGTTTCCGTTACGTACGTCAAACGCGCGTACCACCCCGGACGGTTCACCGTGCACGATATCGCGCACCCAGCCGCCGAGCACCGCAATATGCCCCATAATCACCGGCGTTGAGGTCGGGTGGTAGCGTTTGCTGTTTTCGGTATTGTCCATACCCTGTTTCAGATCGACGCTACCGTGATCGCCGAAGTCATCGCACAGTTCGCCGGTTTTGGCGTTCAGGGCGATCAAACGGGCGTCGACGGTAGACACCAGGATACGCTGCGGGCACTGCTGCAGCGCCGGGCTGGCCTTCTCTTCTGCGCTCAGCGAATCATCGCTTTGTACATCGTAATAGCCGACCCCGCGACAGGTGACGTGTTCGGCGGTACTTGCGTGCGGGTCAAAACGCCAGCGCGCTTTCCCGGTATCCGCATCCAGCGCCGTAACCACGTTCAGCGGCGTACAGGAGTACAGCGTGTCGCCAATTTGCAGCGGGGTATTTTCATCGACGCCAATCCCGGCGCCGGTTAGCCGGCGGCCGGTGTGATACGTCCAGGCGACTTTCAGGTTTTTGACGTTTTGCGGCGTGATCTCATCGTACGGCGCAAAACGGGTACCGGAGGCATCGCGGCCGAAGAACGCCCAGTTATCGCTTTTGGCAGCCAGGGTCGGCGTGCTGTCGTCGCTCGCTTTCACCACGCCGTGATGAATACCGCCGTGCGGGTAGAAGGCGGAAACCAGCGTCGCCAGCAGCAGGAGGAAAATCGCCGAGGCGCTCCAGTTGGCGTAGCGTCTGCGCGCAGGCGGGATCGGCAGCGTCGCCGCCAGCCACAGCGCCAGCATCAGCATCAGCGCGGGAACGACCAGCCGGGGGATCAGGCCCCAATAGCTGAGCTGCACTTCATACAGCGCCCAGCAAAGGGTCAACAGGAAAGTCAGAATGGCAAAAGGCAGGACATAGCGGCTGCGGACAAGATAGCCGACGGCGATAAGCAGATAAGCGAGACCGGCTAACAGATACCAGGCGCTGCCGCCGAGAGAGAGGAGTTTGCCCCCCCAGATAGTGAAAAAGAGTCCAGTGCCAAAGCTCAGTAATGCAAAAAGTACCCGGTAAACGGTAAAGAACAGGCCCCTACCGCTACCTTGTTGTTCGTCCATATTTCATCCCATACGACGTCAGTCGAAAAAACCAAAACATCTCATATAAACAGCGCGTTATCAGACCAAGAAAAGCGCATACCGCATATCATGTTGGTTGGACGCTCTCGGACAGAGCGAAGAACGTAAGGAATTATATGTATTTGTAAAAATAATGTAAAACTATCAGGCATTAAATGTTTAAAATTTTTTAATTTATAAAAGTAAGTTGAACGAATGATGGGTTATAACGAAAGCCGCAAAGCCCGCGTTGCATCCGCTGTTAAGCCCGTTTCGATCCAGGCGAATCAGTCCGATCGTCTTGCTATCCTCCCCCCGCTGTTTAATCATACCCGGCGCGTTCATTTGACCGCTTACATCGGGCGAAGCCATTCGCCTTGACACCTGAAGGGGAAAAATTTCATGGCTGTTCAGGAGATTAAACATGAATAAACGAAAATATCTCACCGAAACTGAGATAAAAAAAATCATCAACGAGGCGTATAAGGGAGCGAACCCGGAGAGGGATCGTTGTTTAATCTGGATGTGCTTCATTCACGGCTGCCGCGTCAGCGAAATTCGCCACTGGCGGCTATCTGACCTTGACTTGCATAACCACTCAATTTACGTCAAACGGCTTAAAAATGGGTTTTCCACAACGCATCCTCTGTTTTCCAGCGAGATGACGTTTATCCGTGAATGGCTGTCGGTGCGTAAAAACTATCGCAACAGCGACAGCGACTGGCTATTTCTTTCGCAAAAAGGAACGCCGCTATCGCGTCAGCGGATCCACGTATTGATTAGCCACTATAGCCAAAGTGCGGGTTTAAGGATTGCGGCCCATCCGCATATGCTGCGCCACGCCTGCGGTTTTTCGCTGGCCGATAAGGGCATGGATACCCGGCTAATTCAGGATTATCTCGGTCACAGAAATATTCAGCATACGGTGCTTTATACTGCGAGCAATGCTGCAAGATTTAAAAATATATGGTGACGCAATAACCAATATATTTCTTACTTGACATAATGTATCAGATTGTCACTAACATAATAAATCGCCAATAACCTGTCAACCAGTAAGGCTTTTCGCATCTCGAAAAATTAAAAACATTAATTATCAATAGATTAGAAACTGACGCGCATTTTCCAGCAAACCCTGACCTCAGACGTCACCCTCCGAAACACCAGATTATTTACCATCCAATCCTGAATTTATGGTTTTTAATATTGCAAAAAACGCCATCCCTGGCATCTACATCTAAAAAATCAACAAACAAAATAGATAAAACTAAACATGACACTTTGATACAAAATGTCTTCTGCAGAAATAAACCTCAGCGTAACTGAATCTATTTCAGCACGACATCTGGCTATCAGATTAATAAAGGCTCATGAGAAATTTATTTCTGTGAAGCTATTACCTTTCTATATTGCATATAAGGACTACCTTATGAACAAGAGTCTTATTGCTGTTGGTCTGTTAGCCGGTGTCATGTCCGCCTCCGTATTCGCGGATGATGGCCGTATTGATTTTTACGGTTCCATCACCGATAGCGCCTGTACCGTGATCAATAATATGACCAACCCGCTGTCGGTTATGATGGGGAATGTCTCCAGCAAAGCCTTCAACGGCGCTGGCTCCACGGCCTCGGCGACTAAATTTATTATTGAGCTGAAAGATTGCCCGAAATCCGCTAAGTCGGCCACGGTAAAATTCGACGGCACGGCGGATAGCAGCGTCGGCACTATTCTGGCGCTCACCCAAGAGCCTGGCGTGGCACAGGGCGTCGGGATCCAGTTAATGGATAATAAAAACGTCGTCGTTCCATTATATACCGCCTCATCCGCTTACCCGCTGCAGCCGGGCGGAAATAGTCTCGCTTTCGTCGCCCGCTATTATGCGACATCAAGCACCGTAAACGCAGGGTTCGCTAACTCTACCAGCACATTTACCCTCAATTACAACTAACGGATATTTCGTCGGCGTATTTCTGTTGCGCTGGCGTTATTTCCGCGGACCGGCAGCGGCCGGTCCGTCCCTTTTCGTATTTGTGGAGTCAATAGCTATCATGCATAAAGGATATAGAATATTTCCCCTTCTCCTCCTGGTGCTGGCGAGCGAATTAGCGGCGGCGACAGAAAGCGGCGGCGTCACAATTGGCGGCACGCGACTGATTTTTGATGGCGGCAAAAAAGAGGCCTCTTTAAGCGTCAGCAATTCGGATACCGGCCCATATCTGATCCAGTCGTGGGTGGAGCCGCGCAATAACGATCCGGCCAGGCCGCCGTTTATTATTACCCCGCCGCTGTTCCGCCTCGACGGCAATCAGCAAAACCTGCTGCGGATCGTCAATACCGGCGGCCAGCTCCCTACCGATCGCGAGTCGCTTTATTGGCTAAACGTCAAAGCTATTCCGACAAATACCGCCCCGGAAGACGCGAACACGTTGCAAATCGCCGTAAGAACGCGCCTCAAGCTTATTTATCGTCCCAAAACGCTGAAGGGTATCCCGGAAGAGGTGACCCATAAGCTGAAATGGAGCCTGACGGGCAGCAGGCTAACGGTATCGAATCCGACGCCGTTTTACATGAATTTCAACGAGGTCACGGTGGGCAATCATCCCATTACCGAAGCCACCTTTGTCGCACCAATGAGCTCAGCCACGTTTGCTACCCCTGGCAAGGTGACCGGCCTGGTGTCATGGAAAATCATTAGCGACTTTGGCGGCGTGGGAAAAAGCCACACGCAGGTTCGCTAACCCGCCGCTGCCGACGGTTTGCGCTGCGGCGATTTGCCGTCAGCTAAGGAGCATTTCAGGATGAACAAAAGAACCTCAAGCGACTCGCCCTTGAATTTAGCTTACCTTATCGCCACCCAGATTGCCCTGATTGTGGGGATAAGCCCCTCAGCTAACGCCCGGGAACGGTTCAACCCCGCCCATCTGGAAACCGGCGCAGGCGGGCTGGCCACCACCGATCTCTCCGCCTTCGAGGAGCATGGCGGGCAGCAGCCCGGACGCTACAGGGTGGATATTTATGTCAATGACAGCAAGGTGGATACCCGGGACGTTGAGTTCCGCATACAGCAAAACGCGCAGGGACAGAGCACATTACAGCCCTGCCTGTCCCTGAACGATTTGGCCTCATGGGGCGTCATGATCCAGCGTTATCCGACGTTAGGCCAGCCCGATGCCAGCTGCGCAAGGCTGTCGGCGATTCCTCAGGCCAGCGCCGACTTTCGTTTCTCGCACCAGCAGCTGCTGTTAAGTTTTCCCCAATCCTCCCTTACCAACGCCGCGCGCGGCTGGGTCGATCCGGCGCGATGGGATGACGGCATTCCGGCGGCGCTGGTCAATTACAGCGTCAGCGGCGCCAACAACCGGGACAGAAAAGGCGGCGGCGGCGGCGGAAACGCGCAGTACATTAATTTACGCCCCGGTCTTAATATCGGTCCCTGGCGATTGCGTAATTACACCACCTGGAACCGCAACAGCCAGAACGGTGAAAGCGGCACCTCAACAAAATGGGATACCGTTTATACCTACGCCCAGCGCGATATACGCTCGCTGAAGAGCCGACTGACGCTGGGCGATAGCACCACGCCTTCCGATATTTTCGACAGTATTCCGTTTCGCGGCGGCCAGCTGGCCTCTGACGACGATATGCTGCCGGAGAGCCTGCGCGGCTATGCCCCCGTAGTCCGGGGGATCGCCCGTACCCATGCCCAGGTCACGATCCGGCAAAACGGATACATCATTTATCAGACCTACGTTTCGCCCGGCAGCTTCGAAATCACCGATATGTACCCCACCGGCGGTTCCGGGGATCTGTACGTCACCATTAAAGAGTCTGACGGCAGCGAACAATTCCTCGTGGTGCCCTACGCATCGGTCCCGGTGCTGCAGCGCGAAGGCCGGTTAAAATACGCCATGACCGCCGGCGTTTACCGCGCCTATGACAACGGTATTGATAAAGCCCCGCTGGCCGCCGGCACGGCGATTTATGGCCTTCCCGCCGGCTACACCGTATACGGCGGCGGCCAGTTCAGTAACAGATACCAGGCGTTAGCGTTGGGCATAGGTAAAAATCTGGGCCCCATTGGCGCCCTATCCACCGATATCACCCAGGCCTGGTCGCAGCAAAAAAATCGACCGCGAGAAGAAGGCCAATCCTGGCGTATTCGCTACAGCAAAAACCTGGTGCAGACCGGGACTAATTTCACCTTCGCGGGCTATCGCTATGCCACCAGCGGCTACTGGGATATGCAGGACGTTCTTAATACCTGGCGCGATGGGCGGCGCTACGTGATGCCGGAACGCAGGCGCAACCGCGCCGAGTTAACCGTCAGCCAGAACCTGTTTCAGATACCAGGCAACCTCGCGCTTAGCGCCATCGTGGAAGACTATTGGGATACAAACAAGCGCATGGAGTCATATAGCGCGAGCTACAACGGTTCGTACAAAGGCGTCAGTTTCGGTCTGAGCTACAGCTATAACATTCACTCCGCGGAACGCTACGGCCAGCGATCCGGGCGCATCTACGAGCGCGATGGGCTGTTTGCGCTCACCATGAGTATTCCTCTGGAGAAATTATTCGGCGGCCATCCCACCTACGTCAGCTACATGATGAATACCAGCAAGCAGGGAAATACCACCAATAATCTGAGCCTGGGCGGTACCTTGTTGGCCGATAACAATCTGAGCTGGAGCGTCATGCAGGGCTATGGTTCTCAGGGCCAGGGAAGCAATAGCGGGATTAATGCCGACTGGCGCGCCTCTTACGCCGAGACCCTCGTCGGCTACGCCCGCGATCGCTACAGCGAACGCGTTAACTATGGTTTGCAGGGCGGGATCGTGGCGCATCGCAACGGCCTCACCTTTAGCCAGCCCCTCGGCGAAACGATGGCGCTGATCGCCGCGCCCGGCGCACAAAACGTAGCGGTGCTTGGGCAGTCAGGCGTCAAAACCGATCGCTTCGGCTACACCGTCGTCCCCTACCTCAGCCCCTATCGCAAAAACGATCTCACGCTGAATACCGAAACCCTGGCCGATGATGCCGAACTGGCGCTGGCAACGCAGACGGTCATCCCCACGCGCGGCGCGCTGGTGAAGGCCAGCTATGAAACCAGCCTCGGTAAACGGGTCCTGATGACCCTGAGAAAACGCAACGGCGCGTCGGTACCGTTCGGCGCAACGGTTATCGATCCCGCCTCCCCGACGCCAAAAAGCTTCATCGTAGGCGATGGCGGACAGGTTTATCTGACGGGGCTAAAAGACGCGGGTCAGTTGGAGGTTAGCTGGAGTCACGACCCTGATGGCCGGTGCAGAGTGAATTACAGCCTGACGCAAAGCGCCAGCGGGATCATCAACCTTAATGCACAGTGTTTATAGCAGGAGCATGACGATATGAAACGAGTCAACGTCCCCCTTATGCTGGTTACTCTGATCGCCAGCGCTGCCCACGCGGAGAACAACTATTGTCCCAGTTCTCCGCCCACGCCGTTTACCCAGCAGCTCGCGCAGATCGCGGTATCGCGGGCGCTGCCGGTAGGCAGCGATATTCCCGGCACGCAGCGGGTCTTCACCTTTAACGGAAACTGCAAAGGCCGCAGCGGTTGGGCGGATGTCACCCCGGGGCACCCCATTATCGCCTGCTATTACGGCAGCGGCGAAGAAGTCGCGGGTTTTCCGGGGGTCTATGAAACCGGCGTCGAAGGCATCGGTATTGCGCTGCAAAATAGCGCCGGCCAAAGGGTGAGTGGTATCGGCAGCGATTGCGATACGCGCGCGCAGGCGCTGGGGTATATCTCCCGCGACGCCAGCATGACCTTTGGATATACGGTCACACTAACGCTGGTAAAAACGGGGGATACGGCAACGAGCGGCACTCTCGATGTCGCGCAAACCAAATTTGGTATGGGGGTCTATGATACCGGTCTGGGTATCGGCAGCCAGGGGCAGCAAAACTATATCGGCTATGCCGGAGATATTGTTTATAAAGCGGTAAGCTGCACCGTCCCCTCGACGTTAACTGTCAACATGGGTACTGTTCCGGTGGGCCAATTCTCTGGTCCGGGCAGCACCAGCGGCGAACAGAGTTTGTCAATTCCGGTGCGGTGCGACGATAAGGTCGCCGTGAATACGTCAATAAGCAGTCAAGGTTATCTCTCCCCGACGCTCGGCGTAGTGGCCTTAAGCAATGAAACCGGCGTAGCCCAGGGGGTCGGCGTTCAGGTGCTTTATAACGGCTCGCCCGTCCAGTTCGATCGTTTTTTCCCGGTCGGCACCATCCCTGAGGCTGGCGCATCGATAACCCTGCCGCTCACCTTTCGCTATTACCAGAACACGCCGGAGATCCATCCCGGCCACGCCAACGCGGTGGCCACCTTAACGATGATGTACAACTGAGTTTATCCCGCTCTCGTTTCTCACTGCTTACTTAAGGAGTCGATAATGAGAATTATCGCCAGCCCGGCCGTCATAACGTTATTTACGGCGATTTCGTCGTCATTACCCGCTTATGCTGCGGATGTCACTCTTTATATCAACGGCGATATTGTTGCGTCTTCCTGCACCGTCGAAAACAACGGTATTTATAATATCGATCTCGGACAAAATATTCCCAGCCGCCGGCTTAGCGCGGCCAACTCTTACTCCGAGTGGAAAGAATTTTACGTCACGCTGAGCCACTGCCCTGTAGGAACATCAAGCGTTACCGCTCACTTTACAGGCCCTGTCGACGGTACTGACCCTGATTTATATGCCAACGTGAGCAGCCCGGACAGTTCACGCAATGTCGCGATAGAACTTCAGCGTATAACCGGTTCAATTAATGCAGGCAGCGGAAAATCTATTGCCGTCGACGTCGATAATAACCGTCAGGCCATATTCGATATGCGCGCGCGCATATTTAGCGTCGCAGGGGACGCCACCGCGGGTCATATCAGCGCGATGGTCGTTATGAACTTTACCTATAACTAAAGGGTATCTGGCTCTTATCGAGCCAGATACTCCGGCTTCAGAGGGTAATCGAGCTAAAGCGCGCCGGATTGCTCGCCGTATACAAGACGGTATGCTGGATATTGCGATGGCCGAGATAATCCTGAATCAAACGTGTATCAACGCCCTCTTCCGCAAGCGCATAACCGCAGGCGTGGCGCAGCATATGCGGGTGTACCGGAACGGCAATGCCGGCCTGCACGCCATAATTTCGCATCATAACGTGAATGTGCTGTCGGGAAAGCGGAGTGCCTTTTCGCGACAGGAACAGCCAGGGAAGATCGGCGTTTAAACAGCTCGTGCGCTTAACCAGCCACTGGCTTAACGCCAGCTGTTCACGGGGCTGAAGAGGATGAATGGTTGAAAAGCCATTTTTTAAACGCCGAATGGCGATCCGCTGGCTGGATAAATCAATATCGCTCACTTTTAAAAAACGTAATTCACTTACGCGCAGTCCGTGAATAAAACACATGAGGAGCATGCAATAATCACGCAGCGAGCCATCCTGCTGCTGCGAAGCATCAATTAATGCCTGCACCTCTTTTTTACTTAAATATTTTCTTTTTTTCATAGCCAACCTGACGGTTTCTTCAATGGAGCCCCTGAGATTCGGCTCCTGTATTGACTCTGCTCATGGCTACTGGCAATCCACTGTCGAGCAATCCTTGATAACTGCAAGTCCTGAACACTGTTAATAGTCATAAACGCTACCGCCCAATAATATCAAATATCAGGAATAGCCCAAATATCACATCGATAAAATTAAAACCAAATAGATTTCGCTGTTATGTAAATAAGGAGATTTATAAGCTTATGCTATTAATATTTATCTTAAGTCTGATGAGGCGGCAAGTTTTTTTAAGTCTATGTGTAGACTCATTGGGGGTTTATTCGCCCCCTCAGCGTCATCGATAATGTTTTGGCTACAGTTTGCTGTTTTTTGGGAGTTCTCTTTTTTATAAGGAAATCATAAGCATGGAAACAATCCCTCGTGTGCAACATGACACAGATCTGCTCCGGACCATCACCAAACCCATAGACGACATTGATAAACTCATTCGCTGCCTGGCACCAAAATGTAACCAAATGTTAATGGATGGGAGACGAAACATCGGCATAGTAAAAGAAAAACAGCATCAATGCTTGGTTTTGTTCCGTGGCACGATGTCTTTATATCGCAACAACGATGGACTCATCATCAACTCCGAAACGAGTCCATTCATCTTTGGCATGAATAGTCAGCTACGTTATTCTCGGCATATTTACCTGCGCACCCAGGAAACATCTTCTATTGGCCTGATATCAATTAACGAGGCGCATAAGATCATCGCCGAACAGCAATTATGGGAAAATGTCTCACGACTTCTGGAATATTCGTCGGCAAAAGTCTACGCCCACTGCTTTAAGGTTTCTAAACTTTCCTGTTATGAAATCATCGTTCATCAGCTTATAGAATTAAATAATGAACCGGAAGCGATCAAAAATAAAATCACCGCCGCCAATTATATTCTGTCGCGAACCTTCTTGTCGCGCAGTGGGGTCATGAGAACCCTGGCCAAATTAAAACAGCTGGGCGCTATTCAGCTCCATCGAGGGATTCTGGTGACGATGAATCAACTGCCTCCCAGCCTAAAGCTTAGTGAATAACGTCTTTAGCCGAGCGGCCAACGCGATGAAGGCGCCGGCCGCATTCAGCTTGCGTAGACTCCGCCATTGCCGGTGGGCAGCCCCCTGCCCACCGGCAAATGCGAAACGAGGATAATCAGCCGTGACGATTCACGCTAATGTCGCGTAGCGCGGCGGCCATATCCAACTGGGCCAGCTCTTTCAAGCCTTCTCGCTTGATAAACTGGCTCCGGTGCTTGCTTTTAACCTCTTCCAGGCTTTTCTTTATCTCGTTCGCCGGTAATTTATACCAGCCGCGACTATGCTTCTCACCGCCAATTTCCAGCCAAAGCTCAGAATAGCTGGTTTTTACTCTGTCGCTTTTAACATGGTAATGGCTGTCGATCGCATAGATCTCCTTGATATTGAAATGCGACAAAAAACCGTACAGCAGCGTGATAATTAAGTTCTTAGGTCGGATGCCGTAAAGCTCCTTGGTCAGCGCTTTCACTTCTTCATTATCAATGTCTTTCCCACCCTGAATGCCGCCAATCCAGGCTTGGCCATCTTCGGTGCAGGAAAAACAGATACTGTAGACGCGTTTATCACCCAGGAACATTAAGATCATCAGCTCCCCCTCCTCCTGAAAAGGCGATGCCAGCAGCTTCACATCAATGCAGGTACCGTTTTTCAGCGGAATAGTGATTAGCGAACGACCAAATGCTTTCATATCGTACAGCTGCGGCAACGCCTCGGGAAGAAAGGTTTTCTCTATAAAATTCAAAGCGCCATGAGCAATATTGAGCTTCGCTCTTTTTGACATCTTTTTATTTAAATAGGCCTTAAAGGGTTTATCTTCAAAGTTAACCAGCCCCTCGGTTGCTCCTGTTAGTTTTGCGCAAGCGTAATTTTCACATAACGTCTGATATTCCTTATATTTTCCTCCGATTAAAGATATTTCTCTGCATTTCCGCAATACCTTTTTATAGTTGAGTTTAACGTGACAAATAAATTTATTAGTTTTCCGCCATTCTTTGATAGCGGCTACTGCTGTTGTCGAGACCATTGACCATAATCCATAGATACATCCATAAGCCGGTCAATATTAGCATATTTTATACAAGTCAATGTCTAACCCAGCGCTCGTTGTCGATTCGTTTAATAAATAATTTGATCGCGACTATAATAATCGCCGGCAGGTTATAAAACATGCTTTCAACTATTATTATTAGTAGGATCCCGACCCGCACTCGCTCCCGACAGCACGCAATAACACACCCGCACTTATCGCTATGTGCTACACGGCTTCACACCGGGTGCATCCCCCCGGCGTTTTGCCTATACTTGCTCACGGTCAAAACTGAACTTAAGTGGGTAACGCATGGAAATTGATCTCGATAACCTCGTCTTTAGCGGGCTGGAAGAAGCGCAAGAGCGCAACGCTGAGCGCCTTGAAGAGGCCGATAAAAAAGCGCAGGCCGTTGTTGCCGACGATGACTGCGGCGACGCCTGTAAGATCTAACGACGAAACCGGCTGCCCTGCCGGTTTTTTTTACCTGCCTCTCCCCAGCTACGGATATAAAAACGCCTTCAACGCGCCCATTTTACCCGTCGGGCGCCGTCCTGCGTCCTTAAATCTGTAGGTTAAAGCGTAAAACCGACAATTAAATAAACAACGAGCGCCAGGCTACCCGTCACCAGCGCATAAGGCATTTGGGTACGAATATGCTCAATATGGTCGCAGTTGGTCGCCATTGAGGCCACGATGGCATCGCTGGAGATAGGGGAAGTCATGTCGCCAAAAATTGAGCCGGAAATCGCCGCGCCGATCATAAAGTGCGGGTCGATACCTAATGAGACGCCCAGCTGAACGCCAATCGGAATCATAATGGCGAAGGTCCCCCATGAGGTGCCCGTGGCCAGCGACATCACCGCGGCAATCAGAAAGATAAAGCCGATCGCGAAACCGGATGGAATAACGCCGGAGGTAATGGAGGCGATATACTGCCCGGTATTCAGCTCCGCTGAAATATGCCCCATCAGGAAAGCCAGGATCATGATTGAGCTAATTTTAACCATGCTGGCGTAGCCGATATACAGCTCTTTGAAAAAGTTCTCAACGTTCAGAATACCGCGCGCACGGAACCAGATAAAAGAGACGATGGTACCAAACATAACGCCGGAGTAGACCGACATCGAGCCGCTGCCTTTTGAGAATTGTCCATCGCCGGTAATATACAGAACAACCGGAACCATTAACACAGTGGAAAGAATGGGAATAAAGAAGTTCAGCAATGAATTGCAGGCCGGATGGTCAATTACCGCGTCCGCCTCCTCTTCGCCATGCTCTTGTTCTATTTCGGTCTGGATCGTTTCAAACTTCACCTCCGCCTTTTTCATTGGCCCCCAGCTGCAGCCGGAGAGAATATAAAACAGCACCGAGGCTAATGAAAACCAGGCCATCGTGTTCCAGATCATTGAGCTTGCCAGGACTTCAAATGGCTCGCCGGTCAGGTACCCCTGCGCAATCTGTACGCCGATAACGCCCATCATCGCCGCTCCCCAGCCGTTGATCATCACCGACGAGCAGACGGAGACGCAGGATGTCTGGATAATATAGGACATCTTTTCCGGTGAGACTTTATAGCGTCGGGCAAGGTTTTTCGTCGATGCCCCGGCGATCAGCTGGTTTATCGAGCTCTCGATAAAAATCAACGATGTCACCAGCATCGCCAGCAGCTGGACCGATTTTTTATTGGTGACGAAATCGTTTTTTTCCGACAGAAACTGCACCAGTTTCCGCACGCCGCCGGTCACCACAATCAGCCGCATAATACCGCCGATCATCACCATAAAAACAATCGTTCGCGCATTACCGGCGGAAGCGAAGGTTTCGATAATCCCGTTCAGGGTGGCACCAACGCCCTGGATAATACTGTGGTTAATCACCGCGTAGCCAACGAAAATGCCGGTGAGCAGGGAAAGGATCACCTGGCGAGTCAGGATAGCCAGAATAATGGTGACCAGCGGGGTAATAATCGTCCAGATGCCATAGTCATGCATGATGATTATCCTGTGCGATGCCCATCGCGGCGAAGGCGCTGTCAAGGTCTTGCAGCAAATCATCGATATGTTCAATACCGACGGAGAAACGTAGCGTCGTGTCGTAAACCCCAATAGCCTCCCGCTCTTCTTTTGACATCGCCCCGTGGGACATAGAAGCCGAATGGTTGATCATGCTCTCCACCCCGCCAAGCGATTCCGCCAGCACAAAATAGTGCAGACCGCCGATGAATCGTTTCAGACTCTGGATATCCCCCTTCAGCGTTGCGGTTACCACCGCGCCGCCTGAACGCATTTGCTTTTTGCACAGCGCATGCTGCGGATGCGACGGCAGGCCAGGATAATAGACGCTGGCAATCGCCGGATGGTTTTCCAGATATTCAGCCACCCGCAGCGCATTGCCGCACTGACGCGCCATGCGCAGATCCAGCGTTTTCATACCGCGCAGGGCAAGATAGGCATCGAATGGCGATGCAATCGAACCGATGGTGGTTTTAATAAAGTCGAGCTTCGACGCCAGCGTTTCATTATTGGTGATTACCGCGCCGCCAATTAAATCTGAATGTCCGCCGACATATTTACTGGTAGAGAGCATGACCATATCCGCGCCCATTTCAAGCGGCTTATGATTCCAGGCGCTGGCAAAGGTATTATCGACGCAGGTAGTAATGGCGCGTGCTTTAGCAATACGGCACACTTTCGCGATATCGACCAGTTCCAGTAAGGGATTGGTCGGCGTTTCAATCCAGATTAAAGCGGTATTTTCCTGAATAGCGGCCATCAGGCTTTGCTCATCATTCAAATCGATATAGGAAATCGTGGCGCCGGTGGTATGCGTTTTTAATTTTTCGAACAGCCGCCAGGTTCCGCCATAGACGCCTTTCATGGCGATAATATGGGCGTCTTTGGGCAAGAGTTCCATCACGATATTGGTGGCCGCCATTCCCGATGCGGTGGCGGTGGCGTAAATGCCGCCTTCCAGCTCGGCAAGCGCCGATTCATAAGCCTGACGCGTTGGATTAGAGACCCGGGAATAACAAAAATCGCCGCCTTCATAAAGATTAGGTTGAATAAATGAGCTGGCCGTGACGATCGGCGTAAATATAGCGTTGGTTACCGGATCGGATTGGTTTCCAGCGTGTACCGCCAGAGTTGCAATATCTTTAGTTTTGGTTTTCATAGAGTACACTCAAATTATTATTAGACATAAAAGGTCGTGTTTTTTTATTGACGCCTTCGGCGAAGCTGGCGAATAAAACAACAGCCAAAACTCCGTTTAATAGCCAAAAAGGAATAGCTATTTCATCATTAACAGCGTGATTTGCGTCTTCAATCACTATTAAAATGTATATCAGACGAGGAAGAAAATTTTGCCTATTTTCACTCTATTCCGGGAAAAATGGAGAAAAATGTTCTCTACACGCCAAAATCGATGATCGCTAATTAATTGATATAAATTGATTTTATTTTAAAGAGTGATGTTAATCACAAAAAAATGGGGAAAAATCCTCTCCTGCACGCTTCCGCTGGATCTTTTTTTTCGTCCTGCCGCTCACAGCCTCAACCACCGCTGCGAAGAATGAGTTAGAGCTATTTTCTGTAGAATGCTGTATGGTCATACGCTCTTAAATCAGGAAATATCATATGTCAGAACGCAAAGACGCTAAAACTCGCCGTAATTATCTCGTTAAATGCTCCTGCCCTAACTGCTCCCAGGATTCAGAACACAGCTTCAGCCGAGTCCAAAAAGGTGCGCAACTCATTTGTCCCTACTGCCATAAACTCTTTCAGTCCTCATCACGACCCGCTGCATAATTTTCTCTTGCCAGATGCCGATTGCCGCGCGTGGTTGAGCAATAATCAGCCAGCGCCGATCTCTTTTGGCGAAAAAAAGCCCGCCAGCGCGGGTTTTATTTTGATTTGAATAGACTTCCCGCGCGCTTACTGTATAGTCGTGCCGGTTTTCATATTTAAAAGGTATTTCGTTGTTCCAAAAAATGACAGGTATTGTCAAAGCATTTGATAATAAAACAGGCAAAGGCCTGATAATCCCCTCCGATGGTCGTAAAGACGTTCAGGTTCATATTTCCGCATTATCGCCCGGCGAACCCACCACAATCAGCCCAGGAATCAGCGTTGAATTTCGTCGCGTTAACGGACTGCGAGGGCCAACCGCCGCCAATGTCTATCTTTCATAAACACCGGCTCCAGGCGCTACCGAGCGGATTAAAACATGGCCAGAAAACGCTTCACCGTGCGCGAGCGCTCGTAGCGTCGCCAGGCGATAGCAATATCGGTTTTTAGCGGCGTGCCCGACAAAGGGTGATAGCTGACGTTAGGCAGCGTGATGCAGGTCATGGACTGCGGCACCAGCGCAAACCCGAATCCGGCCTCCACCATGCTTAACGACGACGATATTTGCGATGACTGATACGTTCGTTGCATATCAATACCGGCGCGCAGATAGCTGTTATACACCAGCTCATACAGCCCCGGAGCCACTTCCCGCGGGAAAAGAATCGGCGCCACGTCCGTTAACTGCTCCAGCGTCAGCTCGCTATGGGACGACAGCGGATGCGAACGCGCCAGCGCAATCACCATCGGCTCCTGGTCGATAATTCGCAGGTTGAACGCTTTACTGCTTTCACAGGGCAGGCGCACAAAAGCGATATCCAGCTCCGCTTCGCCAAGCGCCCCCATCAGCGTCGCCATATTGCCCTCGACCTGATGTAACGTGACTCCCGGGTGACTGTGCTGAAACTGCTGGAGCAGGCTAAAGATTTGCGGATGAAAGGCATCAGAACTGGTAATGCCCAGCGAGAGCCGGCCGTTCAGCCCGCGGGCGATCCCCTTGGTCTTTTCCAGCGCCGCGTCGCTTAATGCCAGGATCTGGCAGGCATCCTCATAGAACGACTCCCCCGCTTCCGTCAGCTCGACGCCGCGGGTTAAACGGCGGAAAAGCGGCGTGCCAATTTCCCGTTCAAGTCGCTGTATTTGCTGGCTTAATGGCGGCTGGGAGATGCCGAGTTCTTTTGCCGCTTTAGTGAAGTGTCGCGCCTCGGCGACGGCGACGAAGTAGCGCAGATAACGAAGTTCCATATCGAAAACGTCTCAAACAATCATAGATTCTATATTGGAACTGTGAGCTGAATCGGGTCAACATTTATTTAACCTTTCTGATATTCGTTGAACGAGGAAGCGGGTAATGAACCATTCTGCTGAATGCTCTTGCGAAGAGAGCCTGTGTGAAACTCTACGAGGATTTTCCGCGCAACATCCCGATAGCGTCATCTACCAGACTTCTCTGATGAGCGCGCTGTTGAGCGGCGTTTATGAGGGCAATACCACCATCGCCGATTTGCTCACCCACGGCGATTTCGGCCTGGGCACCTTTAATGAACTGGACGGCGAGCTGATCGCGTTTAGCAGCGAGGTTTACCAGCTGCGCGCCGACGGCAGCGCCCGCAAAGCCCGCATGGAGCAGCGCACGCCCTTCGCGGTGATGACCTGGTTTCAGCCGCAGTACCGCAAAACGTTTGATAAACCGGTCAGCCGCGAACAGCTGCACGACATTATCGACCGGCAAATCCCCTCCGATAATCTGTTCTGCGCCCTGCGTATCAACGGCCATTTTCGCCACGCCCATACCCGCACCGTACCGCGCCAGACGCCGCCCTACCGGGCGATGACCGACGTGCTCGACGACCAGCCCGTTTTCCGCTTCAACCAGCGCGAAGGGGTACTGGTGGGGTTTCGCACGCCGCAGCATATGCAGGGCATTAACGTTGCCGGCTACCACGAACACTTCATCACCGATGACCGCCAGGGCGGCGGCCATCTGCTCGATTATCAGCTCGACCACGGCGTGCTGACCTTTGGTGAGATCCACAAATTGATGATTGACCTTCCTGCCGATAGCGCCTTCCTGCAGGCGGATCTGCATCCTGACAATCTTGATGCCGCCATTCGCTCAGTCGAAAACTAAGGAGATTCTCGTGGATAATCAACATCAACCGCGCCAGTGGGCGCACGGCGCCGACCTTATCGTCAGCCAGCTTGAGGCGCAGGGCGTACAACAGGTGTTCGGCATTCCAGGGGCCAAAATCGATAAAGTCTTCGATTCGCTGCTGGACTCCTCCATTCGCATTATTCCGGTACGCCACGAAGCCAACGCCGCGTTTATGGCCGCCGCGGTTGGCCGCATCACCGGGAAAGCGGGCGTCGCGCTGGTCACGTCCGGCCCCGGCTGCTCCAACCTGATTACCGGCATGGCCACCGCAAACAGCGAAGGCGACCCGGTGGTGGCGCTGGGCGGTGCGGTAAAACGCGCCGACAAGGCCAAACAGGTGCACCAGAGTATGGATACGGTGGCGATGTTTAGTCCGGTAACCAAATACTCGGTGGAAGTCACCGCCGCGGAAGCGCTGGCGGAAGTGGTTTCCAACGCGTTTCGCGCCGCCGAGCAGGGACGTCCCGGCAGCGCCTTCGTCAGCCTGCCGCAGGACGTGGTCGACGAGCCGGTCCACGCCAGGGTTCTGCCCGCCAGCGATGCGCCGCAGACCGGCGCGGCGCCGGACGAAGCCATTGAGCGAGTCGCGAAGATGATTGCCGGCGCTAAAAATCCAATATTCCTGCTCGGCCTGATGGCCAGCCAGGCGGAAAACAGCGCGGCGCTGCGTGAATTACTGAAAAAAAGCCATATCCCGGTTACCAGCACCTATCAGGCCGCCGGCGCGGTGAATCAGGACCACTTTACCCGCTTCGCCGGGCGGGTTGGGCTGTTCAATAACCAGGCGGGGGATCGACTCCTGCATCTCGCCGACCTGGTCATCTGCATCGGCTATAGCCCGGTGGAGTACGAACCGGCCATGTGGAATAACGGCAACGCCACGCTGGTGCATATCGACGTGCTGCCGGCTTACGAAGAGCGCAACTATACCCCGGACATCGAGCTGGTCGGCAATATTGCCGCCACTCTAAACAAACTCTCTCAGCGTATCGACCACCAGCTGGTGCTGTCGCCGCAGGCCGCCGAGATCCTGGTTGACCGCCAGCATCAGCGGGAGCTGCTCGACCGCCGCGGCGCGCAGCTGAACCAGTTTGCCCTTCATCCGCTGCGCATCGTTCGCGCCATGCAGGACATCGTCAACAGCGACGTAACGCTGACCGTCGATATGGGGAGCTTTCACATCTGGATCGCCCGCTATCTCTACAGCTTCCGCGCCCGTCAGGTCATGATTTCCAACGGCCAGCAGACCATGGGGGTGGCGCTGCCGTGGGCGATTGGCGCCTGGCTGGTGAACCCGCAGCGCAAAGTGGTTTCGGTTTCCGGCGACGGCGGCTTCCTGCAATCCAGTATGGAGCTGGAGACCGCCGTACGGCTAAAAGCTAACGTCCTGCATATCATCTGGGTCGATAACGGCTACAACATGGTGGCGATTCAGGAAGAGAAAAAATACCAGCGGCTCTCCGGCGTTGAGTTCGGTCCGGTGGACTTTAAAGCCTACGCCGAAGCCTTCGGCGCCAAAGGGTTTGCGGTTGAGAGCGCAGCCGCCCTTGAGCCGACGCTGCGGGCGGCGATGGACGTCGACGGCCCCGCCGTGGTCGCCATCCCCGTTGATTACAGCGACAACCCGCTGCTGATGGGCCAGCTTCATCTCAGTCAAATACTTTGAGTCACTACAGAAGGAATCCAGCAATGAAAAAAGTCGCACTCGTGACCGGCGCGGGCCAGGGCATCGGGAAAGCTATCGCCCTTCGCCTGGTTAAAGATGGTTTTGCCGTGGCTATCGCCGATTACAATGACGCCACCGCACAGGCGGTCGCCGATGAAATTAACCGCGGCGGCGGCCAGGCGCTGGCGGTGAAGGTGGATGTCTCTAAACGCGACCAGGTTTTTGCCGCCGTAGAACAGGCGCGGAAGGGCCTGGGCGGTTTTGACGTGATTGTGAACAACGCCGGGGTGGCGCCCTCCACGCCTATCGAAGAGATTCGCGAGGACGTGATCGATAAAGTCTACAATATCAACGTCAAAGGCGTTATCTGGGGTATCCAGGCCGCGGTAGAGGCGTTTAAAAAAGAGGGCCACGGCGGCAAAATCATCAACGCCTGCTCCCAGGCGGGCCACGTGGGTAACCCGGAACTGGCGGTCTACAGTTCAAGTAAGTTTGCCGTGCGCGGCCTGACGCAAACCGCCGCCCGCGATCTGGCGCATCTGGGAATTACCGTTAACGGCTACTGCCCGGGGATCGTCAAAACCCCAATGTGGGCGGAAATCGACCGTCAGGTTTCCGAAGCGGCGGGTAAACCGCTGGGCTACGGGACCCAGGAGTTCGCCAAACGCATTACCCTTGGACGGCTTTCCGAGCCGGAAGACGTCGCGGCCTGCGTCTCTTATCTCGCCGGTCCGGACTCCGATTATATGACCGGCCAATCGCTGCTGATCGATGGCGGCATGGTATTTAGCTAATAATAAATAAGCTCTGACATGGTTTGCCCCGGCTTCAGCGCCGGGGCTTTTTTATCTCACCCTTTAGGGAAGATCCACAGGTCGCTGACGGGCAAGGCCAGATGGCAGCGCTCGGCATCGCGCAGCGCGCTGCCGTAGGCGCGAATGGCGAAATCATCGCCCTCGGTGCGAAACAGGTACTCCCAGCGGTCGCCGAGATACATACTGGTCAGCAGCGGCAATGCCAGCATATTCTCCTCAGGCGCTGAGGCGATGCGCAGGCGTTCAACGCGGATCACCGCCGTCGCCTCTTCCCCCACCTTGACCCCCTCCCCGACCATCCCCCACAGCGCCCAGCTGGCGCCCTCAATTCGCGCCCGACCATTATCCAGAGCGGTGACGGTGCCATGCAGCCGGTTATTGCTGCCCATAAACTCGGCGGCAAACAGCGTTCTCGGGCTACCGTACATCTCCTGCGGCGTTCCCTGCTGCTCGATCACCCCGTTATTGAGCAGCAGAATGCGATCGGAAATCGCCATCGCCTCGTTCTGATCGTGCGTGACCATCAGCGCCGACAGCCCCAGCTTGACGATCAGCTCGCGCAAAAAGACCCGCGCCTCTTCCCGCAGCTTGGCGTCAAGATTCGACAGCGGCTCATCCAGCAGAATCACCGGCGGGTTGTAAACCAGCGCCCGGCCGATGGCCACGCGCTGCTGCTGCCCTCCGGAGAGCTGGTGCGGATGGCGATTGCCAAGATGCCCCAGACCCAGCTGTTCAAGCACGGTCTGCACCCGCTGCTTGATCTCCGCGGCGGCAACCTTACGCAGCTTCAGCGGATACGCCACGTTTTCAAACACCGTTTTATGCGGCCACAGCGCGTAGGACTGAAATACCAGCCCCAGGTTGCGCGCCTCCGCCGGGATTTCGCTACGCGGGTTGCCGTCATAGACGCGGGTTTTACCAATAGTGATAATGCCGCTGGTCGGCTTCTCCAGCCCGGCTACCGCCCGCAGCAGCGTGGTTTTTCCACTGCCCGATGGCCCGAGCAGCGAGACCACCTCACCCCGCTTCAGTTCCATTGACACGCCCTTGAGCACCGGATTATCACCGTAGGTCAGATGCAGGTTTTCTACCGATAATTCAATCATGTAATTTCACTCCAAAGCGCAGGGCGATACCCAGGCCCACGACCACCAGCAGAATATTAATAAAGGAGAGCGCGGCAACGATATCGATAGCCCCCGCCGCCCACAGCGACACCAGCATCGAACCGATGGTTTCGGTGCCCGGAGAGAGCAGATAAACCCCGGTGGAATATTCGCGCTCGAAGATAAGAAACATCAGCAGCCAGGAGCCGATTAAGCCGTAGCGCGACAGCGGAACCGTGATGTGGCGGGTGATCTGCCCGCGCGATGCGCCGGTACTGCGTGCGGCCTCCTCCAGCTCCGGCGCTACCTGCAGCAGCGTCGAGGAGATGAGCCGCAGCCCGTAAGCCATCCATACGACGGTATAGGCCAGCCAGACGCTAAAAATGGTGTTACGCAGCGCGCGCAGCTGAACGATCAGATGTTCACGCAGCCAGTCTGCCACCGGCAGCGCCGAGAGCCAGCCGTTTTTCAGCGACTGATCGAGCCACATCGGCAGAAACAGAAATACCCACAGAAACGCCAGCCCGGCCAGCAGCCCGGGCACCGCGCGCGGCACCAGCACGCTATAGTCCAGAAAGCGCGTGACGTTATCCGGTTTGCGGTGCATCGCGATGCCCACGAACAGATAGCAGACCACCGCCAGCGCGCCGCCAATCACCCCAATCGCCATGGAGTTAACGATGGCGCGCAGCAGATTCGGCTGCTGCCAGATGTTACGGAACGTCGCCAGCGAGAGTTCATCCCACAGCGAAACGCCCACGCCCCAGTTTGAAATAAAGGCCCGCAGCGCCACGCCGATCAGCGGCACCCCAATGGTGACCGTCAGCCATGCCACCACCACAATCCCGGCGACCCAGCGCCATTTCCCCAGCGGCAGCGCGCGGGCCTGGGACGCTTTTCCCTTCATGGTGACAAAGCGGTTGGCGGTGCGCATCAGGCGGCGCTGGAGCATCACCAGCGGAACGGTGATGCAGATCAGGACCACCGCCACCGCCGCCATCAGGTGATAAGAAGGCGTACCGAGCTTGTTGGTGAGCTTATAGAGATAGGTCGCCAGCACCATGTTGCCTTCCGGATCGCCCAGCACCAGCATCAGGCCAAATACCTCCAGGCCGAGGAAAAACAGCAGTACGCAGGCGTAGAGTATCGACGGTCGCACCATCGGCAGGCTCACCGAGGTCATCACCTGCAGCGGCGATGCGCCCACCGTCCGCGCGGCCTCCTCGACATCCGATCCGACGCTGCGCAGCGCGGAAGAGATATAGAGATAGGCATGCGGAACGTGCGTCAGCCCGGCAATTACCACGATGCTGAACATCGAGTAAATATTCCACGGCACGAAGCCGATCAGCTGCTCGGCCCACTGCGAAAAGAAGCCCACCGGCCCGGCCGCCACCACGTAACCAAAGCCCAGTACCATCGGCGAAACGAAAATCGGTACCAGAATCAGCGGCTCGATAAACCGCCGCCCGGGTAAATCGGTACGTACCATTAAAAAGGCGAGGATCCCGCCGAGGGGGATGGCAATCGCCACCAGACCAAAGGCCAGAATAAACCCGGACTTGAGCGCCAGATAAAAATCCGGGTCGCTAAAGATGAAGGCGAAGGCTTCGAGGCTGAACGATTTCGTGCGGGCAAAAAAAGGCGCCGAGAGAAAGCTCTGCACCACGATAAATAACAGCGGGACATAAATCGCCAGCGCCGTCATCACGACGACGATACCGCGCGGCAAACCCTGCCATTTTCGACGTAAGACATTCATAAGCGATCCCTTTAAACCTGGCGGGCGTTAAGCGGGCTGCGCATCCTGAAATGATGCGCAGCGCCGGAGGGTTATTTCGCCGCGGCGGTGCGCCACTGTTTGATAAACTCCAGTCGTTGTTTCGGCTCAAGATACGCCAGCAGCGTTTCATCGACCGGAATAGGCTTCAGCGCGCTACCGAGCATTTTGGTCATACCGTCGATATCATTTTTACCTTCGATATCATTGCGCAGGGAGGGAATATCGGCCTGGTTCGCCAGGATGCTTTGTCCCTTTTCCGACAGCACGTAATCAAACCACAGCTTCGCGGCATTAAGGTGCTCGGCTTCTGCGGTAATAAAAGAGACCCGCGAGAGCACCAGTACATAATCTTTCGGATAGGAGATGCCGAGCGAAGGATCGTTTTTGGCCCGCGCCTCCGCGTAGGATCCGAGAATATTGTAGCCAATCAGGTTTTCCCCGGAGGAGACGCGCTCCATCATCGTACCGGTGGACGATTGCACGGTCAGGCCGCCTTTCGCTATGCCCGCCAGATCGTCAAAGTAGCTGGCATCGGCTTTGCTGTCCTGTACCGCCAGCATAAAACCCAGACCCGATTTTTCAATGTCATAAGTCGTGACCTTACCTTTGAATTTATCGGCCTGGCCGGCGATCAGCTTCGCCAGCGCGGTATGCGAGTCCGGAACTTCGCCCTGAGGGATCAGCCGCTTATTGTAGATAAAGACCACCGGCTCGTAGGTCGTGCCGTAGGCTTTCTGTTGCCAGACCGCCCATTTTGGCAGCTTATCCCGCTCCGGCGAGGCGTACTCTTCGGCGTAATCGGTGGCGAGCTTCAGCGCCGTATCCATGGAAGAGCTCCAGACCACGTCGCCGCTGCCGCCGCCCGCCGCCTGTTCGCTGATATAGCGGTTGTACAATTCGGTGCTGTTCATATCGTTATATTCAACTTTAATGCCGGGATATTGCGCTTCAAAGCCTTTAATTAACGGGCCTGCGGCCTTGGTATCGGTCGTTGAATAGATAACCACTTTGCCTTCTTTAATCCCGGCATCCACCACCTTTTGATAATCCGCCGGATAGCCCTGAGGAACTGCGGCAAGGACCTGTCCGGAGATAGCTGCCGTCAGTGAAATCACTAACCCACTAATTTTCATATACATAAAATCAACCTTTAGATATCAATTATTAAACTTAAATTTAACATATAGCGAGACGCCAGAGCCTTGCAACGCCGGGGTTTGTTTTTTTACGGCTTTTGTGACGCTGGCGTAATTTAAAGGAAGATTCGTGGGACGCGGCTAAAGAGATAAAGGTTGTTGGGCGGGAATATTAAGAAAACATTAAGTTTTTTGTGTTGACCCCCTCAGTGTTGCGTTTTCTTACACACAAAAATAACACCCGCTGGCGCCGGGCGAACGTCAATCGCGCTTATGGATATTGCCATCAGGGTAAATTTTGCGATCGGCCTTACAATTGAGCTGTTAAATAACGTAATGGAAAGGCATTTCATCAAATGAACTAAAAAATGAAAGCTGATATGAATATGACAAAAATCACAAAAACACGCTGAAGCCACTGTTTTGAAGAAAAGATCGCTGTTCACCATGTCATCGCCATCGTGAACAAAAAACGAGCACGGGAGGAAGAATGCGTTGACGAGCCCGAAAGCGCTCAGGAGCTGAAATGGCGGTGGGCACAACCCACAGAGACGAGATAAAGGGAGTTCGTGGCGAGTTTGACCGGACCTCTCCCCAGCAGTCCCTCATCCACAGCGTGTTGTTTGCCGGGGCTGTGGCCCGTTGCGGGTGCGGTTGTCACGGGTAACGGGATCCGGATGTTCAGAGTCATGTAAAGTGTGAGAAATATACGGCAGGTCGATGTCGCCGCTGCTGTACGCGATGGACACTTCGGTGCCATCGGTAAGCGGGGTGTGCCAGCCGTACGTCTCTCCGGTATACGGCTTCGCCATCCGCAGCCACAGGTATGCGAATCCCTGCTCCGCATCGTCCCGGTCAAAGTCGAGCCTGACGCGGTAGCGGCCATACTCGTCCAGATGCGCGTAAACAGCGTTCTTCTCCCGGTTTTCAACCCGTGCCGGCAGGGTGCCGTGCACTTGCGGACCTGGTATTTCAGCCGGGCGGAAGCAGTAACTTTCGGTGTAAGGCATGCCCTACACCGACACGTGCAGACTGGAATCCCGGGCACCCCCGGAAGGTCACCAGCGTGAGGATCACGCCTTCTTGCAGGGCCGTAATGACGTCGCCCTGCGGCTCCAGCACCTGCCCGGGAGTGAGGTGTGCAGCATTACTGAACAGGTGAATGCGGGCCGACCTGTTGAGCACCCGCTCGTGATGAAGCCGGGCATAAAACGCGCCAGATTCGGTTTCCGGCTCCGGGCTCGCGTCATCGCCCGCTTCACGATAAGGTGCCGCGTAGCGGTAATGCTCCCCGGTGGTGACCGCATCACTGCGCACACTCACCGTCGCATCCATCGGCGTGGTGGCGGTCCGGTAGTTGTAATCCCGCGTGACGACAGTGCCGGTGGCGATGTTGTGCCAGGTCCGCACATCCCAGACCGATTCTGCCGCGCCGTCGAACAACCCCGATGGCTCGCTGTACGGCAGGCGCACATCAAACTGGTAGTTAAGCTGGCTGTCGGCAAAAATGTACGTATCCAGACCGCGCATGTCGTCCATCTCCGTGCGCCAGTAAATCCCCACCTCAGACAGAATGCGCTGGATGAATTGCAGATCCGTCTCCTGCCACTGAGTGATAATTTCACGCGGCGGGTATGTATGCTCCAGTCTGAATTCAAAATCTGGACCTTCCAGACCGTGTTTACGCAGCACCCGCTCCACCACCTCAGGAACGGACTGATTCTGATATACCGCGCACTGTCGGGTGTATCCCAGGAGCGCCAGGCGTGAACTGAGCGTAAGCCGGTAGTGAGACTGATCCTTTGAGGTGGAAAGCCATTCCAGGCGGGTCACCATGCCGTGCACACTTTTGCCGCTCCGCATCCGGAAAGAGGCACGGCACTTGCTGTTCGAGTAGGGTCACATTGTGTGACTGTAAACGAGGTTCATACTTGAGTAGTACACCGGCCAACGTATCGATCAGCTCGTGGGCTGTCCCGGGCATGCCTTGCAGAATCTTGGTCATATCCGGCAAACCATAATCTGGGAGATGGGATATGGTCCCGGCCCGGGCGTTCAAAATATGCTGGATGTTATCCAGTACAGATAAAATGACCTGATCTTCTTCGTTTACAACTTCAAGGGGAAGATCCCCTGTAAAGTTGCCAGTAAGAATTTCATATTAAGGAGGGCGCTTTTTGCTTCATAATATATCGAATTATATAAAATGATAGAGGTTTAGGTCCTAAGGAATAGGAATTATCCTATATTTCGTTTTAATTTTTTTGCAAGAATAATTATTGCGTAACCGGATAATGAGGAACCAAACATCAACATTACGCGAAGTGGATTTGTTCCATACCATGTATAAAACATAAATACAAAAGCCACACCAAGGATGGGTATTGAATGTTTTAATTTAATGAAGGCTGAGAGAAATATTATTGGAATAATAATGCACCGCATGTATAACATTACAAATCCAAGACCAACACCTCTACTTCGAGTAGTGAAATGATCCATATACCATTTGTAGCCGAAATAATGAACAGTGACAACAAGAATGCATCCAAGGACTGCAATTAGAATATTTATTGCAATGGTTTTATTTTTTCCAAATTCCATATTTTTCCAACTCACTATTTTTTATTGGGGCACCAAGCATTTCTGCTTTTACTGAGTTACTTATTTCTTTAACTTCAACTGCTGGATAAGATTTTCCCGTAGATGTTACTTTATATGTAAAATTCTTGCTAGCAAATAAAGCCCCTCTTAATACGAAATAATTATCATACTCATTGGAATAGTCCTCACTCCCTGTTATTGTACCTGCACCCCATTCAATTCCGATTTGTACTGTTTTAGTTATGCTCTGAGTGCTACGGTAGGTGTCAACGGCAAATGGTATCTGGCCCACGGCGTCCGTCCAATAGGGGATGTCGGAGATTAATACCAAAAGATATCCTGCTCCACCTTCAGGGTTCTGCTTCCAATCTCCTTCCATATTTTTATAAAAACTATATGATGGTCTGTCAATCAAGGAAAACTTAGCTATATCATCCCATGTAAATATTTTATATGCTTCTTTAGCATAGTCTGCGTCATTAATAAAAAGTAATTCCCTATAGTTATCTGCTAACGGCTCAAACCATTGATATTGAAAATGATCATAAAGGGTTTGAGCCGTTAATATTGAAAACCCATCCTCTTCGGCACCTCGTAAAACAAATAGAACCTCACCGTTTTTTCTGGTGATAATTAAAACGTTGGTACTTTAATGTCATGAGGTGTGCTGTCATTTTCTGGAGTTGTTTTTCCTTTTATGCCCAGCTCAGTCTTTCCATCCTTTGTAACTATCAGATAGGGGGTTCCATCTATTTCAATATTTATTTTTTTCATGGTATTATTGCTCAGCTTACAAATATCCAATATTCATGTTCACTGTCTCTTTTGTCTATGTATCCATCTGTGCCGAAGCCAGAAAGTAGTTCCTCTCCATCCGATGTTTCAACACGATAATTGACATTTGAAGAGAAATTTAACTTTCTGTCGTAATACTGAATGATCATTGTCATCTGCTTCATTGACTCAATTGGTAGATCGGTTGCACCAGCAAACATAGTCCGCTTCACTTTGCGCAAATACGATGCTGTCGTACCATACTCGATCTTCCCGGCCTCAAGCTTCAGGTAACTGCCACCACCAATTAGGGTGATACGTTTCTTTCCGGCAAAGGAGATGTCACTCGCTGAGCTCAGCGTCAGCTTCTTCTCAGCGAACAACCGCATACTGGCGTTTTGTGCCTGGACATCTATTGGCCCTTCCCCGGATTTCAGGCTCAGTTGACCGGTGCGGGCAAAGAGCCCCAGCTTCTCCCCGATCAAAGCGGTCGCATTGCCCATCACTCCAACACTGAAGTCTTCTCCGGCGTTTAGCGCAAGGTTCCGTTCAGCGGCCAGCTGCATATCTTCACCACTGGTCAGGGCCACGCCTTCCGGCGCCGAGAAAAGCACCGCTTCATTGAGCGGTTTCAGCCGCTGCTCAAACATCTCTATCTGGCTGTCGACATCGCCCTTCAGCGCCTGCGCCTGCGCCGCCGCGATTTCCAACTGCTGCAGTTGCTGGTTAAGCCGGTCGATTTCCTTCAGCGCGGCATCCATGTCCAGGGCCTCACCCTGCGCCTTCACCTGCGCATCCGCGCTGACAAACAGCCCCTTCCCGGCTCTCAGGGTTCCCCACTCGTCGGTGCGCAGCTCCGTTCCCTGACTACGACGTTGCCCATGGCTGTCCACCAGATGCCCGCTGTTGAGCTGGGTCTTCCCGTACTCCGTGGCAAGTTTGATATGCTCCTCACCGCGCTTATCCTCCATCCGCAGCTTGTTGTTCGCCGGGGTGCGCAGCACGTTGCGCGTGTGGTTGTCGCGGGTCACGTGGTCCGGGTGTTCAGAATCGTGCAGCGTATGGGCGATGTACGGCAGGTCAATATCACCGTTGCTGTACGCAATTGCCACTTCCGTCTCGTCGGTGAGTGGGGTGTGCCAGCCGTATGTATCACCAGAGTACGGCTTCGCCATCCGCAGCCACAGGTAGCCGTAGCCCGGCTCTGTCCCTTCCCGGTCAAAGTCCAGCTTCACCCGGTAGCTCCCCTGCTCGTCCAGGTGAGCGTAGATACCGTATTTGCCTTGCGCAGCAGCGTCTGGTAATCGGCGGCATCAACCGCTTTACGATCCCTGAGCTGATAAACCTGCATCATAAAAGTAGTGTTGGGTGAAAATAAAGGAATAGAAAATTGGGGGAGCAGTAATAAATGAATTACCGTCTCTTAATCGAACTGACAATATGTTCAGCAAGTTTTTCTAGGTCATCTTTATCCATCGGTGGTTGTTTTTTAACCTGACTACTGTCTTGCATAACATAGAGCAATAAATCAGGTTCCATACTTCTGACATTATGATTGCCCTGCACATAAGCAACATAACCATAGTTAATATAATTCAGGCGATTAATTACTTGATCCTTATAGTCATATACTGGGACATCACGAAAAGTTGCCTTCACAAAAGTCCCAAGCCCGTCACGCCCGTCCATCTTAATTGGGCGCCATTTCGGGCTGATTAACTCTTTCGAAACAGATGACCACTGGTATTTTCTGTTCCACAAATAAGTAACAAAATCCTTAGCACTTTCATTTTCAGGACGCTGAAACCTTGGTCCAGGCTCCATGCCTAAATCCTGAAAAAATATGGTCACATCCGGGTGATTTTTCAGACGGTAAGTGACCGCCATATTACGCAGTTCATGGCCAGAATCCCCGGCGATAAAACCATAGGGTATACAAAAACCTTGCGCTGTGGGAACCTGATAGAGTTTGCGAGACTGGAATCTGTTAAGTAATGAAAGAATTTCAGGTTCACTCTCTTGCAGTTGTTTCTCTGCCGTTTGTGTTTTATCACCTGTGTCCTTCTGATATTTCTTCCAGAAATGATATAAACGTTCATCTTTTTTCACAAAAAGGCTATAAGTTCTGTTTTCATATAGCACAAAAGCATCAGTATAATCTTTAATGATATAATTATGCTTTCTTTTAAATTCTGATCCTGGCGTAACAGGATCGTTAAATAATTCTAGATTACGATCTTCATATTGCCTGGCAACCTTCACACCAAAATCTCTGTTAGCGATTACTTTGTTTCGATACTCTACCCAATTAATGGATGTGCGACTCTGTGATGAAATGCCCAATTTATATTGCCCGTAATAGAATTCAGTAAATTGCGCCTGAACAGAGCTATCATTCCGAACAAAAGTATTCCTTTCGAACTTTACTTCTGGGCTTGCATATAACCTTGTTTTTATATCCCCATCGTTTTCGGGTTGCTCTCTGGGATTAACAAAATCTTCAACCTGATACAATGCTATTTCAAGATTATCTGGCAACGCTAATTGATAATAGCCCACACACTCATTTTTCCATTCCTGGCTATATGCGTTAAATGAAAAGAGTAAGCAAACAGATAACACTGGCAAGCACAGAGTTTTCATAGCAACACTCCACTTCTGTCATTATTTTCAAAAATACCAGCAATCTGAAAGTCATTACTATTTAAGCCATTATTATTGGCTATAAGTCGTATATTATAAGGAATCAGGTTATTCTCTCCCTCAGTCCAGTGAACGGGTAACATAGTAAAATATCCCTTAACGCCGTTCAGTTTATTACTATGCTGGACTGTTCTATTAGTAGCCCAGAATGTTTCTGAAAACGGCATATTTTCCTTATCAGACTCTGCCGCTGTAGAATTAACCGAAATTACTGGCCAGACAGAAGACCTGATTTTACTTTCAGTGCTATCAGGATAATCGTTACCTCCATCCAGTTGATAATTATCTCCTGGAATAAAGTTGAATACTGCTTCGTAATTTTCGGCATTTTTTTTCGCCAGCATCTGAATTTTTTCCCATCCCGTCCTGAGTGCCGGTTTATCCAGCACATCTGCACACGCTCCCGCTGCGCTGCCCAGCCATTTACGCCATGCACTTTGTCTCAATTCGCGCGCAAAGTTTCGGGTCGGGGCAGCAACGCCCGTCCCATCCAGGTCCGTATAACAATAGGCTGTATCGGATATCAGTACCGCCAGCTCGGAGTCCCGGTCACCTTGCAGACTCCGGTCATTGATATTCGCACTTCCCACCAGAACATAGCGGTCATCGACAATCATCAGTTTACTGTGGACATATATCTGCTCTGTTACCGCCCTGCCGTTTAGTTCAGCGTGGTCGCGCAGATTCAGCATCGTCACATACTCATTGCATGCTTCCAGTGGAATGGTTTTATACTTATCGCCGCACTGCTCTTCCAGCTCAGTAATTTTCTGCCACCACTCCCTGCGCGGGACCGTCTGTAGCTCAAGTTGTTGTTTTACCCATAAGCTACGGCGAATACGGTTAAGCAGGCTCTGCGAACCAAAGACTAAGGACTGTCGGGTTAAATGAATTTGCGCCACAATGGCCGGATCATCAAGCCGCCCCTCTGGATACACCGGCAGTACAATATACACATGGAACGCCTGCTGCATATGACTAAAGACTGCCCGTTTAACCCGGTCTCCCAGCCATTCTGCCACCGGATTTTGCGGTGTCGTGTCATCAGCCAGGAGCCGGGTTGCCCAAGCTGCTACTGACGGATTAATGCTATCCGCCACCGGACTTAGCCCACTCCCGGCACTAATCGATGACCGCCCAAACGCCGAGACAAAGAACTGATTCTCAATATAAATATAGTGCTCCGCCTTGCTGATAAGCAGGTGGATACTGCGTAGGATATCATCCTGTTTGAGCCTGGCCTTTGGTGCGCTGTCCGGCATACGTTTATGCTCATCTTTACGCATGTCGAGTGAGGCACTGCGCAGCACCTGCACCTGGCAACTGCCTTTTTTCCGTGGCGGTGCTGCCGGAACCTCCAGTTCAGGAACAGAGGTTTTCAGCGAATGATCCGGATAGGGGTGACTATAACTGTTCCAGCGAAACACAAAGTTACGCACCAGGTCATAAACCGCTGGCCCTTCAATTTGCATTTGGTAGTCCTGCCAGGGCATCCGGGGCTGGACCGTCGGGTCCAGATAGGTACTGTCCTTTGACGTGGCGGATGACTGCCAGTGCTGATGGCTGAGCACGTTATTGATAATGTGCTGTACACTGTCAGCCTGCCGACGCTCAGCTTTTTGCCGTTCATCCTGCTGGTTATCCCGCCGGAATCCCCCTGCCGGGATGACATATTCCTCCATGGGGTTGTAACTGCTTTGCCGCGAAACAGGCGGGATGCACGAATTGTACATATTCATCCCCTGTCGTCCGTCTGCATTTGCCTGCAAACCATAATGGTCATCATAGCGTCCGTAGGCCAGGTCAATACCGCCGACAAACGCAACTTCTTCATCAACAATCACGCATTTCTGGTGATGCGAAAACATCATTCCGGATTTAGAATCCGCACACTGAACATAAAAGGCCTTGCGCTTCAGATAACAATTCATCGCCGCAAACACCCGCTCTGTTGCCGCCGAATAGGTTTCCACCTGTGAGGGATTATTCCACGGCATAATGTACACCTGCAGTTCCGGTGAAGCCTGTACGGCTTCCAGTAATGCATCCACCAGGCGAACCCCTTCCGCTAGTTGGGCATCCCAGTTAACCTGCCAGCCTGTGATGTAAACACATTTTTGGGCCTGTTTAAAGGCAGTCAGTAACGCAGTAAAATAGGCCTTTCCCCCCAGGAAAGCCTGCACCGCATTACCTTCGGTATACTCGGCAAAGTTTTCTGACTGACGCTCCTGGCCACTGGTGTAATGTACCCAATGGTTGTGAGTTAACGTGGCTGTATAGCTCTTGTCGCTTTTGTCATCAAAATACACACTCCCCCGATTCATGCCATCATCAAGTTTTTGCACTGCCATCTTATTTTTCCTCCCTGAGTGAATCGAGTATTGCCCCGTTGATCTGTTGTTCATCCTGTATACATTGTTTCAGCTTTTCGCCAGGTTGAATGTTGTCGGAGACCGAATTGAACATGCGATGGAATCCCATTGCATCCTGTGCACAGAAGTCCTTTGCATCACTGCCTGTGTCGGCAGGTATCATATTGAAATACAACCTGTGCGCGCGGTCACCAGCCACCATCCATAAACGGGACGAATACTGTGATGCCAGTTTTATCAATTGCGCCTGTTGTGTTTCTGACTGGAGAACATTGCCAGCATCGTCCGTTTGTCCGTTCATAAGGACTTCATCGGTAGAAATGGCCTGCATGTAAGAGCCTGCCTCGACGATTTGCCACTGGCGCACTGATTGTGCAAGTCCGTTTACTCCTGGCGCATCAGACAAACGGAGCACCGGCTTAAGGTTCTGACTGATCGGTTGGGAGGTGAATAAATCAACCAGTGGCATCACTGGCAGATTTAACGGCATACTCGCCGCCCCCGCCGCCATAGTCCGCTTCACCTTCCGCAGATACGTCGCCGTCGTCCCGTACTCCACCTTCCCGGCCTCAAGTCGCAGATAGCTTCCGCCACCGATCAGCGTTATACGTTTTTTCCCGGCAAAGGAAATGTCACCCGCTGAACTCAGCGTCAGCTTCTTCTCAGCAAACAACCGCAGGCTGGCGTTCTGCGCCTGGACCTCTACCGGCCCTTCTCCGGATTTGACGCTCAGCTGGCCGGTGCGGGCAAAGAGCCCCAGCTTCTCCCCGGCCAGCGCGGTCATGTTGCCCATTGTTCCGATGCTAATATCCCCCCCAGCATTCAGGGCGACATTTTTTGTGGCCGCCATTTGCAGATGCTCACCGCTGGTCAGCCCCATCCCTTCCGGGGCGGACATCAGCAGCACCTCGTTTAGCGGTTTCAGCCGCTGCTCAAACATCTGTATCTGGCTGTCGACATCCCCCTTCAGCGCCTGCGCTTTTTCTGCGGCCATTTCCAGCTGCTGCAGTTGCTGATTAAGCCTGTCGATTTCCTTCAGCGCAGCGCTCATATCCAGTGCGTCACCCTGCGCCTTCACCTGCGCATCCGCGCTGACAAACAGTCCCTTCCCGGCTCTCAGGGTTCCCCACTCGTCGGTGCGCAGCTCGGTGCCCGTGCCGCGACGTTGCCCCTGTGCATCCACCAGGTGCCCGCTGTTGAGCTGGGTCTTGCCGTACTCCGTGGCAAGTTTGATGTGCTCCTCACCGCGCTTATCCTCCATCCGCAGCTTGTTATTCGCCGGGGTGCGCAGCACGTTGCGGGTGTGATTGTCACGGGTGACGTGGTCCGGGTGCTCCGGGTCGTGCAGCGCATACGCGATGTACGGCAGGTCAATATCACCGTTGCTGTACGCAATCGCCACTTCGGTGCCGTCGGTGAGCGGGGTGTGCCAGCCCAGCGTTTCACCGGCATAAGGCTTCGCCATCCGCAGCCAAAGATAGCCGTAGCCCGGCTCCGTGCCCTCCCGGTCGAAGTCCGGCTTCACCCGGTAGCGCCCCTGCTCATCCAGGTGTGCATAGGTATCATTTTTTTCGCGACTTTCGATCCGGGCCGGAAGCGTACCCGGGATGACCGGGCGAGGGATTTCCGCCGGGCGGAAACAGTACCGTTCGGTGTAAGGCTGGCCCCAGACTGACACATGCAGGCGGGAATCACGGGCGCCCCGGAAGGTCACCAGGGTGAGGATCACGCCTTCTTGCAGGGCCGTAATGACGTCGCCCTGCGGCTCCAGCACCTGCCCGGGAGTGAGGTGTGCAGCATTGCTGAACAGGTGAATGCGGCCCGACCTGTTGAGCTCCCGCTCGTGGTGAAGTCGGGCGTAGAACGCGCCAGATTCGGTTTCCGGCTCCGGGCTCGCGTCATCGCCCGCTTCACGATAAGGTGCCGCGTAGCGGTAATGCTCCCCGGTGGTGACCGCATCACTGCGCACACTCACCGCCGCATCCATCGGCGTGGTGGCGGTCCGGTAGTTGTAATCCCGCGTGACGACAGTGCCGGTGGCGATGTTGTGCCAGGTCCGCACATCCCAGACCGATTCTGCCGCGCCGTCGAACAACCCCGATGGCTCGCTGTACGGCAGGCGCACATCAAACTGGTAGTTAAGCTGGCTGTCCGCAAAAATGTACGTATCCAGACCGCGCACGTCGTCCATCTCCGTGCGCCAGTAAATGCCCACCTCAGACAGAATGCGCTGGATGAATTGCAGATCCGTCTCCTGCCACTGAGTGATAATTTCACGCGGCGGGTATGTATGCTCCAGTCTGAATTCAAAATCTGGACCTTCCAGACCGTGTTTACGCAGCACCTGCTCCACCACCTCCAGGACGGACTGGTTCTGATATACCGCGCACTGCCGGGTGTATCCCAGGAGCGCCAGGCGCGAACTGAGCGTAAGCCGGTAGTGAGACTGATCCTTTGAGGTGGAAAGCCATTCCAGGCGGGTCACCATGCCGTGAACGTTTTTGCCGCCACGCATCCGGAAAGAGGCATATTTCATCAGCACCTGTTCCGGGGGAATGTTCGCCTGCAGCGTGGTGAACTCAATGTCCCATCTGAACGGCTCGCTCAGGGCTTCCCTGCCGTAAAAGCGCAGGACATCCGGCTTCACTGTACTGTCATTGATATCCAGAAAGTATCGGGTCTGTCCGTCAAAAAGCGCTGACCAGTTATCCATCACGTCACTCCTTTACCGGCACGAGGCTTAGCCAGCCATCACCCAGTTCAATCGTACGGGGTTTGTCCGGGTCGAGATCGTCACGGGTCAGCACCAGGCGCCAGCGGTTGTCCTTCTGATCCGGGCGGTTAAATAATCCCACCACCGCCACGAACTGAGCATCTTCATCCATGGGAACATTGAGCGTCACGCTGCCGTTGGGCATCACCAGCAGCTCTTTTGACGCAAGCATATCGTCCTTAAGTACCGTATCGGCCTTGCGCAGCAGCGTCTGGTAACCGGCGGCATCAACTGCTTTACGATCCCTGAGCTGATAAACCCGCATCATGGTCGCCAGCGGCGTCTGTGCGCCATCGGCGTTAATGGCCGTGCGCGGGGTAAAATCCAGATGCAGCGTTTTAATTTTCCTGTAGAAGATGGATTTCGTGATGCTGACCGTACCGTCCGTGACGGTCTGCGTCAGACCGCAGCCTGCGAGTAGACCACAGGCAATAAGCGTCAGCACCCGCCAGCGGGTTATTGTTGCCATTCAAAAGTTCCTTTTATCCCCTTCATACTTCTGATTGCAGATGCGTTGGCTGCACGCACTCGTCCCGCCCGGTCACATAGTGATCTATGCTCCCGGGGACTCACGCGTTTGCCGCCTTCCTGCAATCAGAATTATTTTGGGGAGAATTAATGATTGATGATTAGTCGAAGCGGTAATGTCCGTCTTCAGCAGGGGGTAACACAGACCATTGCAACCCTTCATAACAGCCCAGACTGACGGTCAGACTCTCCTGGCTGTTGCTGAGTTTGCCTGCTTTCAGCCCCAGCAAACCGGTGCGGCCCAGTTGGATACGCCTGCCTTTGCCAAGGCGGGGCTCAGGCAACAGCCGTACGGGTACAGTGAGGCGCAGTCGGGCGTCACTGCGGTAGCCGAGATAGACGCGTAACAGAACAAGAAAATCGGTATGGAGGACACCACCGGGTAACCAGCCTTCCGCCTCGTCCGGATCCGCTGTCTCCAGCGTCACCAGTACCCGGCTGCATGCCTCCCTGGCCGTTTTACCCAGAGTGGCCCGCTGCGAAAGACGGATACGGTTTCCGGCCCCCAGCCCACTGCGATTATCGATATGGACTTTAACCGGATCCGGTTCGGTGATAATTGCCCGGGTATTCGGCGCCAGCAGGCTCACCACAGCCCGGATGCCCTCGGTATTGCGCGTGGGCAAACGCATGGTGCCCAGCAGGGCCAGGAAACGGGACACCGGCGTTGCCACCTGCTCAGACGTACCAGGTATACCGAGTCCCACCAGCCCCAGCAGACACTGTGATGTGGCATCTCGCCCACCGGCCTCGAAGGTTGCCGGATACGCGTATTTTCGCCAGATCCGGTAATACTGCGTGGTGATGCGGTGGCTGAAAATATCCAGAAACGAGGTGACCGCCTCGTGTCCTTCCCGGCGCTGCGCAATGTCGTCCAGCCAGGACGTTGGCAGAGGGGAGTCCACGCCATACATCCCCAGAAATGTCGTGCGGACCGTTGGGGGTAATGTCGGATGGTCTTCGTCGGTCTCCACCACCTTCAGGGTACTGACCGGGAAACCCATACCAGGCCAGGGTCTGAATCGTACCGGATCGTCGCCCGGATGGCTGGTGGCGCCCAGTTTGGGCGCGTCCGGATTTTCCTGTTCCAGCAGCTGGCAGAAACGATAGAAATTGGCCCGCCAGATATCTTTATTAAGGGCCAGCGTCAGCCCGGTACGTGCTGGCTGTGATTCTCGCGCCATCTCAGTCGTTTCCCTGTCGGTTGCAGTACCAGCGTGAGCTGGTTAAAGAGGTGAATATCGGCATAGAGCGCGAAGAACCGGTGCAGCATCTCCCCGAAGAGATTCACATCGCCCTCGCCTGCAAAATTATCCGTATTTAGCGTGACCTCAATGTCCACGCCCCTGAGCATAAAGCCCTTCTCAAAACGGCGGATCAGGGTGTGCTTCACGGCGACGATTGCTTCAAGCCGACGGCGGTTCATCTCATCGTCAGTCCAGTCATAGAGCGCCAGCGTTCCCCGCAGAACCTCCGGATTGTCCATCATGCTGAGGAAGTTTGATCCGAGGTGGCTCATCACTCGCCAGTGAAAACGGTCATTTGCCGGGGGATATAGCGGCATTGTCGGTGCTGTGACGTTTAATACTCTGACGGGCACTTTGCCGGTTTTGACCACCCTGTCCAGCAGGGTACTTTCCAGCGCTTTTCGCGGAAGTTGCCCGTTGGTACCGGTTATTCGCATCGAAAGGGATTCTGGTTTATCGGACAGCTGCTCCAGCTCGAACGAGCGCCCCCCGAGAATTAACCAGGTGTCATACAGACCAGAGGGGCCGCGTTTCACGCGGGTGTGGTAATAACGTTCAGGGGCATCATGACGCATCATACCGCCCCGGTGCCGGAAGCTGGTGAACGGTACATAGGGGTGTTTGCCATTCTTCACCGCGCCATGGATGTTATCGACGCTGTAAATCTCGGTGTGGCCATCCTGAAGACGCAGCGGCCTGAGCAGGTATTCGTTATCCAGAGGATTAAGTGTCAGCGGATCGGCTTCCAGGGTAAAGAGATTGATAACCGGCGCACAGTGCAGCCGGAAGTTTTCTGTCTCAAAAGGCAGGTCAGATGACCAGGCTTCACTGAGCACAATATCGATTTCAAACCAGGAGCTGGCCTCAGTGAGCCCGATGGTGTCGAGACCGCGTAGCTCAACAAACATAAACTTCGGACGGAAGCTGAAGTACTCCAGCAGCAGCTGATAGCCGCTGAAGGCCGTATCGCTTTTCTTCCACAGGCCGTCGTCGTCAAAGCCCATCGGCCTGCACCAGCCATCAAACTTATGGCGTTCAGTTCCGGTACCGACATGACGGGCATACATAGCATGCACCCGGCGGGTCATCGCCAGATGCAGGGCTGAACTGACCGGGCTTTCGGCGTTCAGAAAAAGAGCGACTTTTTCGAGCCCGGACTTGCTCCAGTCCACTTTTTCCGGACACTCAAAACGCAGGCGAATAGCCGAGCGCCCATCCGTTTCAGTATGCAGACGCGCATCGGCAAGTTGCAGGGGTTGTAAGGGCACGTCCCGAGTGGTTCGGTACTGGCAGGTGGTTTTCTGCGGCCCAATCGGGCGCGAAAGAACAGAAAAGCCTTCGGCCAGCGTTTCTGCCTGACGCAGGCTGCGCCAGTCCGGCGTAAACTCTACGATGGCAAGTGACGGAATGGTCCGCATATAGTGTGGCCATAACAGACTCACCAGCCCCTCGGTCAGCTCCGGCAGATCGTCATCGAGCTTTTCACGCAGTCTGCCCATCAGGAAGGCAAATCCTTCAAACAGACGTTCTACATAAGGATCGCGCGCGCCGGGTTTATCCAGATTAAGCATCGCCGCCCGGTCCGGATGGGCCCGGGCAAATTCTTTACCCGCTTCGCGCAGATAGCGCATTTCGGCTTCATAGTAGCGCAGGGTTAAATCATCCATGCACAAATTTCCTGATAGTTAACAAAATATTAGCCAAACACAACCGCTGGTTCTGGCCGGTTCGACAACAACCCGCCTCGCCGGTAGAACATCCCTCGCAGAGGTGTCGACGCGGATAGCTTTAGCGGGTTCACACACTATTTTCGCCCGTGTACAGAGCTGCTTCGGATCGGTACCCGAGAGCGTATTAAGCTCTGTGTGCATTAGCGGAAAATTATCGTCATAAACTGGAGCATCGTCCGTTTCCGTTTCAGGGTTGACGGGTTTTAGCTCGTTATCCAGAGTGAGACAAAGTGCTGGAGGCGCTTTCGATAAGGCCTTACTGCTGTTCGTGATTTGTGGCATATGCCGATACAAGGATTTGGGGTGAGCGCATTTTCCCTTGTCTCATCATTCGACGTATTCAGCGCTGGCTGCAACCGTGAAGATGGCTTCGGGCAGCTTAAAGCCCTGGAGCTTCAGCAAGGCCAGCGGGCCATCACCCAACTCGCTGCGCATCACAAACTTCAGCGGATTGCCGTCCGGGGTGATCCACACCAGCTGCGTGCGGCTCGCGTCAAGGGGAGTGAGCAGGGCTTTGTCCAGCAGGCGGATGAATCCCCAGTTGCCCTGGTGATTAGCATAGAGCTGCATCCCGCTATTTACGCTACGCCAGCGGAGGCTGACGCCCGGGTAGTACGTGTTTCCCGGCCAGGTAAAGCTCTGCCAGCTTTCCATCTGATTGAAGTAATCCAGGTTCTGCTCATCGAGGGTAAGCTGCACTCTGGCAACATCCCGTGAAGGACGCGCCATCAGTTCGAAGTGAACACCCGCATCGCCCTGTGAGAACACGATATCTGACAGTTCAGCCAGCTGATTGATGGCCCGCAGGAAATCCGGGCTCACTTCCATCCCCTGACTTGCTGAAGGATCGACGACCCAGCGATTCCCTTCCTGGTGAAGTATGCCGCCGAGATTAGTTTTCAGGAACGTAGCAATACGACCTGAGTCGCTGCGCAGGAACTGAGCCAGCAGAGGCAATGAGGCATCGCTGCCGGTAGTTTTAAATGGGTAGCGACCGGCAAACGCTTTGTTCCATTGATCGACAATAGTTGTTTGCCAGCGGGTATTAAGGCTTCCTGCTGCCGGAGCAAGTATCTGTCGCCATGCCAGATCCAGTGGCTGAACAAACAATGACTGACCGAACCCGTTCCACTCCTGACCCAGGCTTGCCGCCACCAGACTGCTATAGTCACGCGTATCGGTGAGATCGATAGCTTTGCCCTGAAACACGGTCTGGGCCAGCATCTGGGACATCGCCTGCGGATCCGGCGCACTGGTGACCTGCTGAAGTTTAAGGCGGACCTGTGTAACACGGGCAAGCCAGGACTGGAAGCTCAGATTACCATTACGTCCGGTCCCCTCCTTTCCTTCCATGAAACCCGTCAGGGGACCAAAAACGTCCTCCAGCGGCCCCTTCGGCCCCTGCGCCTGCTCAATGAACTGTCGGGCATATTTTTTCCGGCCAACCAGTTTTTTCGCCGAATCCACTATCGAATCCGCCAGCGCTTCGCCCTTCTCGCCCGTTTTTCCCTGGTAGTTGAGGGTGTTCATCAAGGCCACCAGGGGCGACCGGCGCACATCGCCGATCAGGCTGAGCTGGGCAATGGCTTCCGCAAGCGAAGTCGCATCCTGCCACTGAATGCTGTTGACCATATTCAGCCAGGCGTTACCAAAATCGGTAAAATAGCGTTCTGTCAGACGGGCTTTCAGCGCCTCCGGGGAGATATCGCTCCCTGTCTGGTGCGTCTTATCCGTCAGTACCCAGTCAATTTCATCGCGGCGTGTCTTGACGACCTCGTTAATCGCATCCTGAACCTGTTCTTCCCAGGCCTGACGCGTAAACATACCCGGGACGACTTCGTCAGTGCTGAATACCGTTGAGGCATCGGTGTCGCCGGTCATATCGGCAAGCGTTAAATCAGGCCAGTTGCTGGCCACGCGCTTAAGCATGTCCTGATATAACCCGGACTCAGCGTTCCGCTGGCCAATCTGCTTGAGCAGGATCTGACGGACCGTGCTGATTAATTCAGCGTCAGGCTTAATTTTCCATTCCGGATGAGCCGGGAGGTTCTGCGCATAAAAGCCCAGCAGTTTCGGTGCCAGGTCCTGCCATGTGCCATCCGGCACATTCTGACGTTTCGGTAAGGCTTTCAGGACGTTTTTTGCCAGCCAGTCTGCGTCTGCTTTGTCAGGACGGGCCAGCATCAGATAACTTTTGAGCACGTCGTAGGTATGCTGTGTGCCCTGCGTTCGGGCATCACTGGCAGGAGGAAGTTGCACAAACGAATTCAGCTGCTGCCTGAGACTATCGGCTGTGGCATCCCTCATCAGCTGTGCGTTATTTTTCGCATACAGGGGCCAAAGTGCGGCCAGCGTATCGCTGTCCTGATTAAGACCAAAACGGGTGTACCATGGAGCTCCGGTCGCCTCACGATGTTGCAGACGGGCAATAGCTTGCTGGAGTACGAGCTGGTTGTGCAGGCGTTCAGCAAGTGGTTTTGCGGTATCCGCTGCCTGCCTCGCCGTTTCCTGTGCCTCATAAATCTGGGTTCGGTTAACGATCAGGGACTGCAATGTACCGGTCCCCCACAGGACAATCAGGGAAAGCAGAATTAACCTCAGCATCTTCTGCCAGTCGAAGCCCAGCTTCCTGCCGCTGATGGCATCACAGTCATCAATGACGGCTTTCCATGTCGGTGTGTCGAGGCGCGTGTTCGGTACCGTTCCGGCAACGGCCAGTTCAGGGCTGAACATGACACCGCGTAAACGCCAGGCCGCAGATCCCTGCATCAACCCACTGAGCAAAACGGTCAGACTGGCTTTCAGTTCGTGTTGCAGACGGGAAGATAACTGGAGCAGGCCGTTATGAGCCGGATTATTCAGTATCTGTGCCATACCGGCTTTTTGCAGGCGCTGAGACAGCGTAGTCAATGCCCTATCCGCCTCTTTTATAGTGCCTTCCGGTCCGAATATCACCCCTGTCGCAGCCGTGTCCGCGTCCTGCTGAGCACCTTTCGCTTTATCAGTCAGCCACAGCCAGACAGGCGCCTGCCAGCCCAGCTGATGATCGGCTTTCTGGCGGCAACGCAAGAAAGCATCCCGTTCGCTATCCGTCGGGAGGGCTGAAGTACTCATCACCTGAATAATGCCATCAACCGGCTGGCCAGATCGCAGACGCTTCAGTTTTGAAAGGAAGATCTCATCCGGAAGTGACTGCGCATCACCGCCATAAATCAGTACGTTGCCGTCACCTTCCTGCCAGAGGTCATGGCACAGACCCGGGGCTGCTTTATGGACATCGTCCGGGTTGCCCATCACCAGCAGGAGTCGCACCTTACGCTGCCAGCGGCGTCCATAGCGAAAGCGCAGGTGTTCGGACACGGCGTCTTCGCTGAAGACCGGTTCATCGTCATCTTCTTCACTGAGAATGGTGTTCGTCACCGGAGTGATACTCTCAGCCTTTTTCTGGCCCCACTGGAAATACAACCCGGATTTACCCGCGTGGTCGAAAGCCTTCTCTATTAGCCAGCCGATCAAAAATATCGCGGCAACCAGTATGGCGCAGAATGTGAGTATCCGTTGACCGTCATACGGTCCGAAGCCGGTGGCTGAGGCCACATTTTCCGGAAAGGCATAAAACAAAAATGCCACGATGACTGTCAGGAAAAAGGCGACAGTCACAACCGAGCCGATGAGAGTTTTTACTTTTACCTTAGACATTCTTAGGCGATTCCTTGCGAACTTCTTCTTTGGTGATGACGGCGACCCAGATGTCGTCCTTATCAGCGGCGGGTTGTGCGGCGATAACCTGCGCCCCTCGTTGTTCAACGTCAGCATTAGCAAGCGTGATGGCCAGCCATGGAGCAGCATGGCCGGTATATCCCAGCACGGGATCGATACTGGAATTGTCTTCTGAAAGACTAAATTCCACTTCGCTCTCTTCGCAGGCATTATTCCAGCCGCTGTCCGACGTCAATGTGGGACCGGAGATCCAGCTTCCTTTGAGTTCATTGGGCAGGGTCTTCGACCAGAGCAGCGCCCGGGTGAGCGTCTTTGTGAGCGTTGTTTCTGTTCCCCTTTCGGGGCGATGAAGGCGGAGAGCATCCGGCCAGGCATGGGCTTTGCGGTTGCTTAATACCACCATTGAGACAGCATCAGCATCTTCTTCCCGGGGATACGCCGGTAACGACACGGTAATGGCAACCAGAATGCCCGGGTTGTCCCATCGCTTGTCCAGCCAGGCATCAAACGCCCCCAGACCTTTTCCGGCCATCAGGCGAAAAATCCTGCCGGTCTTTAGTGAGAGAGCGGCCTTAAGCTGCTCTTCAATCAAGGGGTACAGGTCGTTATCACAATCCAGTACCAGCCAGCATGGCAACTCCGGCGGAAGCGGCTGAACGATCCCTTCTACACGCGTTGTCAGTTTAGTCACCGCCGCTGTCAGGGCCTTTGTTAAATCAGTCTGGTATTCTGTTAATGCCGCGTATCTGACCGGTTTGTCATATCCTCTTGGGCGAGAGAAGTCGATAGCGGGGGCCGCGACTTTCATTGCCTTCAGCAGGTCATCGGCGCTGTTTCCGGCCGGACTCTGAATATAAGTACCGAGGATCCAGGCGCAGCGTTGACCGCGCAGAATTTCACTGTCAATAAGCGCTTCTCGCTCGACATTTCGGGACTCGGCCCCCACCTGTTCGGCTTTGTAGGCAAACCGGCGTAAGCCGAAAATAAGCCCCCAGGTACAAAATGGAAGACCCAAAGCGGTGAACCAGAAGACAAATCCGGTTCTCTCTGACGTCCAGCACCATAGCGTGAGCGCTATGCCCCCCAGCATGATAAACGCGAGGAATAGCAACCAACGACCGGTGCCGGGACGCGCTACCTTAGGAGCCTTTTCAGGGATGGCATCCAGCCAAACGGGCATAATCAGGCAACCTTTGCAGCGGAAAATGAACTGATCAACGTGCAACCACAGGCGCATTTGTGGCCGTGAAATGCAACCGGGATACCATGATCAAGATAATCAGGATTGCCTTCTATGATAGTTGTAGGGCCATGTCCCGGAACCGGGCAGGACACTTTGTCGCCTTTGCGGGCAACACCAATACCACCGAATTTCATCGTTTCAGAAGCGGTCAGTACAGAACCGCCGTGAGTGGTTTTATCGCCTTTACGTATTATCTGAAGCATACTATGCCTTTTATTTATAGGGGGGATTTACAGGATGCTCTCTTCCAAAATGATATTTTTAATTACATCATTATCTAGCATGAAACTCAGGGTGTTATTTTTGAAATGATAGCTTATTTTGTCTTTGCTTCTTGATGTGGGTTCTCCATAAGCATTTATTATTTCATTTTCATTCATGCCAACATATATACCACGACCAGTGATGTACTTATTATTTATTACAGTTATGGTAGTAATTCGATATAAATCAAAATCATCACCAAAATGCTTGTAGTTTATATTTGAAGAGCGAATAATGAATCCTTTCCAGTAGTTATCAAAATACTTGTACGTTTCATCACCTTTCGATATATAGTTGCTCCAGGCCCCCGTTTCAAGTTGCTCTTTTTTCCCACACCTACCCCATGCTTTATAAAACCCTTCGAACGAAGAGCTTAATTCTATATTTCCATTTGGGGAGTAAATGCTTAAGTCAGCGCCATTAAATTCTGGTGTGTTTGTTTTTTCCGTTTCAGAGAGATCATCGTCTTTAAGCCATCCCATGACAATGCTGCCATCTTTTCTTGTATATCTCCCGAACTCATATCCTCCGGATTTCAAAAAGCCGAGAAACGTGTTGTTACTAATTAGAAAAAGCTTATTATTTCTTGAGTTGTCATCTGGCGTTGAATGGAAAAAAGTTTTGTTAATCACTTTATATGAGTGTATGTTTTGTTCGTAGTCAGCTTTTTTCCAAGACTCATCGCAAGCAGCATAAGAATGAAATGACAGCATAGACATTATTAATAGCAAGATTTTCTTCATTTTTAGCCCTTCTTATAAACAGGTATTTCGAAACGTAAGTTTGCATCCGGGAACTGATCAAACATTTTCTTCATGTCAGTTTTTTGTATAAGAGCCCAGTTTATCGATGTTGCATACTGCCTGGTTCCGGGATTGGATGGGTTCCATCTCATTTTATATAACGTGTTTTGTTGGTTTTTACTATTATTAACAAATTTTTCCGAAATCCATTTTGCGCCACCATCGATAGCCTCATCTACTGAGAACCAACCTTTGTTATAAGCAACTACAACCCCGTTTTGAGTGTTGCCAGGAAAAACACCTATACCGTACATATTATAAACATGCCTGTTGTTATACATTTTGCTTCCATTGGCAAACGCATGTCTACCACGGTCAGTTTCCAGAATTGCATGTGATGCTAAATAAATTTCGCTTACATTATATTTTTGTGCAGCAGCAATAAATACATCTTCTTTCCCTGATAACACACCTTGACCGGAAAGTAACTTACCTAAATCTTCGCGAGAAATACCCGAAGGTGCAGAAATGTCGAGGAATTGATATATTTCACTGTTTTCCTGATGAAGCTCAGGATTCATATAGTCCCGAACTTGCTCACGTGTTACGGCACCATAATTGCCATATGTAGGAACACTATCGCCAGTAAGTGACATTTGCTTGTTCAAGGCATAATCTAAAGTATAATCGTAATTCTTGTAGACGATAGTAATCCGGTTAGCACTTTTTAACGTACCCAAAAAAAGGATAGGATGCATATGCCACAGTGAAGGCCCTAGTTTCTCAGTGGACACATCCTGCATCCATGCCATTTTATCAAGAAAATCTTCGCTATATTTCTTCCATTCTGGGGCTTCTTTTTTCAGCGCATTGAGGAAAGGTTGCCAGATAGCATCATCTTTTTTGAAGTACCAATCGCTGGGATGTTTTACGATTGTTTTCTGGATGGTGTCACGATAGTCGGGATTATGAAGTGCTCTCCAGTATTCCATCGGAGAGTAACGGTCGCTTCCACTATCAATTTTATCCAGCAGGCGCTGATAATTATGCTTAACCAGGGCATGACTGGTTCGCGTATCACTGGTCGCAACCTCATAGAGCGAGTTGATAAGGCTGCGGAAGAATCCAACAGGCTGGTTTTTTCCATCCAAGTAATCAAAACTGGTAGGCTCTGAGGTTTCAGTTCTGAAGCCCAGCTTTGCCAGATCATACTGCGACAAGAGTTGAGGTTCCGCCTGGCCTTTGGGGACGTAAGCATTTTCTGGTCGCAGCTGCCAGTATTCTTGCTTTGTTGAGGTATCAGTTTCAGTTGTGACCTTACTCAACGGTAGAATGCCTGTCCGCGTTGTCGACGTCGAGCCCTTTGCGAAAGTGCCCTTCGCAACATCTTTTGTGAAAAGAGCAAGGCCAGGAGAATACTTCAACCAGAGCGGGTTTTTCTCCCCCACTTTTTCTGGGTTGGTCAGGAAATTCTCCAGATTATCATCCATGCTCGTGCATTCGATATGTACCTGGTATCGTGCCTCATAACCACCATCTTTTGGTGCCTGATAGTAGCCCATGTGGCCAATCGGGTCACCGGCCTTAATAGCAAATGGAAAACTGAGACTTACTGTCTTATCGAATACCATGACTTCCTTTGCGGGAGGAAGCAAATGCCGCCACCAGCCTGGACCAGCCCCCGGCGCTGGCTTAATATTGTTGTTATCCACAACAACCCAATAGCGCTGACCAGGTGTGAGGGTACTGCTGGTTTCTTCTGGTAATCCTTTCAGTGTTACAAGACCATATTTTCGCTTGTTATTTCCTGTGGCGTTAAGATTGCTGTCTGCCGGGTCCCACTCCACTCTTGCCCCTTTAGGTATGTGCCCTGCAATTTGTGGAGAAGTTTTATCTGAAGTCAGTTTTGCCGTCAGCCAGTCCATTTCAGAATATGCTCTTAGAGTATTCTGAATGGCCCACTGATTTTCTGCTTCAGCCTCATAAGCTGAATACGGCGCAAGATGCATATACAGGGTGTAGAAATGCAGCCCGCTGGATTCTTTCTCCCCCGGTTGAATAAAGTGTTTAACCAGAACAAACGAACCAGAAAAGCTCAGTGGGCCGGATTCCCATGCAAGCGTCAGATAATCCTTGCAGACACGATAAGCAACCACTTCGCCGTCAGCCATGCATCGCACAGCCTGCTCACCTTTAAAGGGAACTGGGAAATCTAATGCTTCAAGAGGAGACTTGCCACTCAGAGCACACCACGGGGTCGTTGCTTCCGTGATATGGATCCCGCCATGCCACATCCCACTGCGACCAATCATATACTGCCCGGTGGATTCCCCCCCAATATGAGAGAGGATCTCTTCCTGATTTTTGAACTCACTTCCCCGACTGTTGGAGGGGATCGGCCAGACTATTTTGATTTTTCCTTTTCGGATAGCCGTGGCGTTCTGCTCTGATGTGGTATTAGCGCCATAACGATAAAGTGCATAGGGTATGTTTTGATCACGATATATCTGGGCAGGATAGAACCCCCTTTCCTGGACAAAATCAGATACCCAGTGTGTACCATTAAACATCGCCATATGACCATGCACATGATGTGGTGCTGCCTGGATTACGACAACATCCCCCACTTGCTGACCAGAAATTGTGAATACACCGCCAGTACGCACTGTTGTAGCGTTATCCACAACTTTAAAGTTATTTTCAAGCAGCCATGGGCCATAATTTTTAGCTGATTCAATTCCTGAATTTTTTGCAGATGCCCCTCCAGCGATTAATGCTTTTTTAACATAGCGGGCACATTTTGACTCGCCATATTTAAGCTTTTTATCTATGCCATTTTTAAAATTTTCAGCGTTAATTTTCGCTCTGGCCAGGGCTTGAGTGTTTAAAACACTAACTGCTACATTCTTGTCCAGCATTTATTCTCCCCCCTCTGCTTGTCGAGGGCAATAAATACTACTATGAGATATGGGCTTAACAGAATCCATTAACCAGTTCCCTTTTTCTTTAACCAGGTTAACGGCATACAGGGATACGCCCTTACCATATCCTAATGTTAGCTTCACTTGTGCGACCTGGTCATTCTCTGAAACAGTTTCCACATTAATGCTGTCTTTCCATTCTTCACAAATATCCTGAGCATCGACAAAATAATCAGCACCCGATTCATCATTATCCCGCAGACTTCTGAGATGCTCAGTTGTATATTCAAAAATAGCTTTTTGAGTTAGTTTATCAGCTGATTCCATATCAGGCGTTTCAGACGCAACAAGGTAATCATGATAAAATTTTGCAACAATTTCCCGAGGCATTGAACTATCGTTTGCTGAAGCTGAGGCTATATTGGCCACGCAGAATAAGCAACAAGCAAAAATAATCTTCTTCAACATGAACGTCTCTCCGTAGATATGTTGGTATTTGTATAAGTAGTCGAGGTGAGAAATTTAGAAAATGACCACGTTCTTATTGTTCCGTTACGCTGGTGATTTTCCACTTCTCATCAATTCTTTCTAGCACAACCTTAAATTTAACTTTAGGCTCGGAACCTGCTCCTAAAATAACGTTGACTGAAGAGTCATTCTCTTTCCGATATACATCAAAGGTACTTATACTTGCTTTCCATGAAGGATAAACATCTTGTGATTTTGTAAAATAATCAACATCAGTATCAACCCAAGCACCATGCCAGTTACAAATATAACGCCCTTTAAACTGCTTGCATTCGCGCTTTTGTGAACATTTCCCTTCGAGTTCTTCTGCCGACGCTGAATCATCAGAATCATAATTACACATCATAGAGTCGTTAATGCTTTTCATTAATTCATCAGAAACATATTGACTGAGAAATCGACTGTTGTCCGATGATTCTTCTTTCAAATATGACTTATAAAAATTGTACACGATGCTTTCTGGGCTTGTTTGCTCGGATGCCTGTGTAAAATTTGATAAACAAAGCAAAAATGCAAATAAAAACACATTACGCATATGAGGAATTAATGGATCCATCATCAGCCCTTAGTCATTAAAAGATTTGCTGCCGATTTTATTTTCCTGGGTGATATCCGTCAGGCTGAAATTAGGTGTTTCGTTGGGGAGATTCGCGCCGGTGCCTGGTACCAGATAGTCAGACGTTTTCATAATGAACTCACCTGATGAACCATGTTCAATGCCGTTCTTACTCAGCCTCAGGTAAGACCCACCACCGTTAAGTGTCAGTGTTTCCGGCGTGCTGATAATAATTTCGTCTTCACTACTGGTCACCGTCAGCTGCTTTTCAGAAAACAGTGCCATCGTGTTGTGCTGAGCCTGAATCTCGATGTCTCCCTGGTTGGCAACCAGCTTAGCCCCTTCTTTATGGACAAACATACGCAGGGCTTTTTCTACCGTTACAGACAGATTCTTCATCGCACCGACATCAAGATGCTGACCGGCATTGATCATGGTATTGCGGCTACTGCTGAGCTGAAGGTGTTCACCTGAGGTCATTGCCACCCCCTGCGGAGCACTACCCAGCAGGACCGAAGACTGGAGATCTTTGATTTTGTCGGTCACAAGACTAATCTGGGTATTGATGTCACAGATCAGGGCTCCGGCGGCTTCAGCAGCGCTGTTCAGCGCCTGCATCTGGCTGTTGGCCTGGTTAAGCTGGTTAATGGCAGGCGCCATTTCCAGCACCGGGCCCTGGGCTTTGGCCTGGGCATCCGCCGTCAGGAACAGCCCTTTTGCCGCACGAACCGCGCCATGCTCGTCCGTACGCAGTTCAAAACCGGCGCCGCGCTTTTCACGCTGGCTGTTGACCAGGTGTCCCAGGTTCAGTTGCGTTTTGCCATATTCCGTCGCGAGCTTGATATGCTCTTCCTGGCGCTTATCCTCCATCCGCAACTTATTGTTCGCCGGGGTACGCCACACGTTCCGCGTATGATTGTCACTGGTGACATGGTCCGGATGTTCTGAATCATGCAGGGCATAAGCGATGTAGGGACGATCCGGGTCTCCGCCGTCAAAAACGACGGCCACTTCCGTTCCGTCGATAAGCGGGGAGTGGAATCCGTACGTATCACCGGCATACGGTTTAGCCAGCCGCAGCCACAAATAGGCATAGCCCTGTTCAGTACTGCTGCGGTCAAAGTCCAGTTTTACCCGGTATCGCCCGTCCGGGTCGAGCCAGGAATAGGTGTCGCCTTTCTGTGTGCTTTCCACCCGGGCAGGCAGCGAGCCGGATATCACCGGTCGATTGAGCAGTGCCGGACGATAACAGACGGTTTCACTGTAGGGGATGCCCTCAAACGTCAGCGTAAAGCTACTTTTGCGCGAACCACTGGTGCGCACCGTGGTGATGACGATGCCTTCCCTGACGGCATCGGGAAGCGTTCCGTCCGTTTCCAGTACCTGACCCGGAGCCAGATGAGGGCTGGAGGAATGCCCGGTGACGTGATATTGCGCATTCAGAATGCGTTCGTGACGCAGACGGGCGAAGTATGCCCCGGTCTCCGGGCTATCAGCGTCACCTGCTGTCAGGAAGGGTTCCGCATAATGGTACGTTTCTCCGGCGGTGATCCCTTCTTTGCTAAAAATGCTTTCAGTGCTGCCCTGAGGTTTCAGCGCTTCGCGATAGTTGTAGTCACGGGTGGCCACACTTCCGCTCACCACATTGTATGCGGTCTGAATATCCCAGATGCTTTCCTGCCCGCTGTCACTCATGCCTGCCGGGTTACGAAACGGCAGGGTCACACCAAACTGATACTGCTCCTGAGAGTCCTGAAAAATGACCACATCCTGCTCAAGGCGGCTATCCATCGCAAAGCGCCAGTAAATACCGACTTCAGCCAGCAGACGCTCAATGAACTCAAGATCGGTTTCCCGCCACCGGGTAATTAGCTCTCGCACCGGATACTCGCGGGACAGCCGAAACTCAAAGTCCGCGCCTTCCAGCCCGTGTTTACGCAACACCTTTTCCACGACTTCCGGCACAGTCTGGTTGAGGAAAATTTCACTGCCTTTCGTATGTGCTAACAGAGCGATACGTGGAACCAGCGTCAGCGCATAAACGGTATCCTCTCTGGACGTGGACAGGCGTTCGAATGACGCCACCACGCCATAAACGGAACGAACGGGTACGGCCGGAGCCCCGTAAAACTGCGGGGTCTGAAACGTAAACGACGCAGGTTTTAACAGCACCAAATCACTGGCGATATCCGGTGTCGAGCAGGTCACGGAGATACCAAATCTCCAGGGCTTGCTGAGCGACTCAACCGAACTGAATTTCAGCACATCAAGAAATTCTGTGCAGCCATGCACGTCCAGCCGGTAGCGTGACTGACCTAATCGTTGTTTTGCCTGACTGGCCGCATCGTTTATCACAGGGATGGCGGGATTATCCATGAGTCTCTCTCTTTGTCGGTTCCTGGGCACGCTACCGCCCCTCGCTGTTCGCCAAAGCGCATCAGGTCAGGCAGCAGATTGAGTTTTTCTTTGCCGAGTACCCGCGTCTCAGGTAATCAGCAAAAAAACGCGGACAGGAAAACCTGTCCGCATCAGGATTACGCGGTGGTACGTTCGTTCCAGCTGTCGGAATGGATGATGTTGCCGTCCTTGTAGGTCCAGGTGATTTTTTCGTAACGCAGCTCAATCTGCTCGAGGTGGTTATGCTTCTCGTAGGACGGGTCCTTGACGTCGTGCATCAGCGGGCTGACCTTCACCACCTTCACGTTCTCAAGCTTCGTGTTGAAGTACTCCACTTCCTGACCGGCGTCGTTGATTTTGTACCAGCGGAACTCTGCCGACTTCAGCGTCTGGCCGGTTGTTACCGCCTTGTACAGGTACGGGCTGGAGGCGTCGATTTCCTTGGTGAACAGGAACGGCGTATGGATTCGCGTGCCGGTCAGCTTCCCGGTGTTGTTGTCGGTCGGGATGTACAGGTTATGCTCCTGCGCCACCACCTCGATGCTGCCCTCGCGGTCCTTCACGTCCACGGAACCTTTGATGTCCGCGCCGCCGTCGTCCTTCAGCCACAGATAGACTGGTATTGCCATATTACTTCTCCATTTATACACGTCGTCCTTCAGGCTGCCTCTTTGTTGGCTGCCTTCATTTGCCCCGGTCACATAGTGAACTATGCTTCCGGGGACGCATTCAGTTGCCGCTGCGAAGCAGCCCGAATGACTGTGTGTATCATTTTAAAAAGCGCCATCATCCTGCGATGGCGCGGGGGTCATGCCCGGTGGCTGGCAGGCGTTCGCCTGCGGCACCAGACTGATTTCGACACGGCGGTTCAGCGCCCGGCCTTCGGCCGTGTCGTTGGGGGCAACGGGTCGGCTCTCGCCGTAGCCCTGCACCGCAAAACAGCTCTCCGGCACGTCGCCGGTGTCGCGCATCCAGTCGCGCACCGATTCGGCACGCTTAAGCGAAAGTATCTGGTTGGATTTATCGTCGCCGGTGCTGTCGGTATGGCCCGCCACCACAATCAGCCAGCCGGGCTTCGCTTTGATGCCGACCAGCGAGTTCACCAGCAGCTTTGTCGAGCCGGGCTTCAGCGCCCACCTGCCGGTGTCGAACAGCGACATGCTGTCGAGGCGGATGATTTTCGGTTGTGGCTTTAGCGCAGGTGCCGGCGGTGGCGCATACGTATCAATAGCCTTCTGAAGCGCCAGCCATAAACGCAGGCCGGGGTAATAGCCGAGCGCGTACCGGAGTGGTTCGCCCTGCCGCTGCCAGCGCTCCAGCAGAAGAGCATCCTGTTTCAACGCCAGGAGGGACTGAGCCCTGGGCTCATCATGATTCTCGGGAATGGCATACCAGCGCTGGAGATCCGTTGAGACCTGGCGAATCAGCGCCGCGTTATTCACAGCAGAAAAAGCCAGAGCTGCCAGAGCGCACGCCAGAACCCATAAAACGAGACGACGAGAGCGTTGCCCCCCCTGTACTGGAGCGCAGTAAGGCGCGAGCATCGGTAATACCGCATCAGGAAAATGCTCCGTTACTTCCGCCGCCCCCTCTGCCTGCGGAAAAATCAGATGGGTCAGGCGAAAAAGGCGATGTGACCACAGCGAAGCACGATCGGCAGAAGCCACACCGCTTCGAATCACCACCGCAAACGGGTGAACCGCCGGAAGGAGCCGATCTTCCTTCGTCAGTTCATCCGCCAGAATGGCGCGCATAACAGCAAAGGCCTCCCATAGGACAGGCATCAACGCAAGATGTTGAGCGTCCTGTTGCCAGTCATCCACCGCCTGCGGCGTTTTATCAGCCGGATATACCGCCAGCTTATCGCCACAAACAACAAGCCACGGCGTTGCAGGACCGGAAAATTCACCGCTCAGAACCATCGGCGGCGTGAATCCAATTATCTGACCCAGCAGCTTCATTTGCTGACGCAACGCTTTCAGGGACGCGCGCAGTACGGCTTCATCCTGATGTCTGTCGGGCTGGCAGGAATACATAACGGCGAGCTGTCCGCCCTGATGCGGCTGCTGTTCGTGAATATCGCGAACAATGTCGCTTAGCCTGTTGACGTCATTCACCCTCAGCCACCAGCCCTGCGCGGTTTTGCGCAGTGTTTGCCCCTGGAACAACGCGTCCAGCTCATCCCCACAAACGAGAACAACAGGTCCCCCGGCATCAAACAGCAGCAGTTCACAGGTGGACATTTCACCCTCCGCCATCGTCTGAACAGGGCAACGCTTTCTCCAGACCTGCCAGAAGGCCAGTGCGACAATGCACACCGTCATCACGCCCTTAAACAACGTGCCTGCCGGAATGAATCCCCATAGCAGCCACAGAAACGCGGCGACAGCCGCCAGAACGTGAAGTATCAGAGAAACCATGACCGATTTACGCATCAATGAGGTAACTCCGGTAACTGAGCGGATAACAGCCCCTGGAGCCAGAGGTGGCCTCCCCACCATGCCACGGCAGCGATCACCGCAGCCGTAGCAGCCCAGAACCAGACTGAACGCAGGATGCTATAGCGATGTTTTCGGGTCCGGCGAACCACCAGAGAGATATCCGCATTCAGAGGCGGCACCTGCTCAGAAAGCGCTTTAATCACCTCTTCCCGCTGTGACTGGCTAACTGAACTGATGCTGTATAATCCGCGAAACCCCAGCGCGATCACCCGGTGATAACAGGTCAGAACGGCTATATTCGGCGCAGGCTGCCGTAAGACCTCAGTGATACGATCCCAGAGGGCTTCGCCTGCGTGTAATGACCCGAAATAGCGCGCCTGTAGCGGCGCTTTTCGCCATGCCGCCTGACCCGCATCAGCTTCGGCACCTGCACTCAGCGTTCTGCTCATTACCACTTCGTCAAGCAGCGCACATTGCGCATAAGAGATATGCCCGATGCTTGCCTCATCGTACCCGGCGCGCTCCAGCGCCTCGCGCACGCCTTCCACGTGTTTACAGCAGGTGTCATATAACGCGCTGCCGTCGGGCGTTGTTGCCCCTTTCTTAAGCATGGTGACGGTAAGCCAGGTTTCCGCCATGAGTTCATCAATATCAATGTCTTTTCTCATGATCGCAGTACCGCAAACAGTTCAAGTTCCAGCCGTCCCAGGAGGGCCGGCACGTAAAACATGCATACCCCCTGCTCCAGCATGTCCCGGGCCGCAGAGCTCTCCATATCCAGCGCGAAGTACTGGTTTTCCATCCGCACAGGTAACGCTGCCGGAACGCGGCTAACGGCAATGAGCGGGATCCCCTGCAGCGCGACGGCGGAAATCGCATTCACCTCATCCGGTGAACCCGCCTTGCATAACGCAGGGAATTTCTCAGCTACCTGCCAGGCCGGAACATCAGACCGGACAGAAAGATAGAGATCGGCGTCTTCGCGCAGGCGAGCGTCGTGCAGCGCGGCTTTCCACGTCTGCTCGTCCGGTCGGGACATCTCCAGTGCGACCACTCGGGACGGCAAACTGGCCTCCAGCAAAGCAGTGATGAGTTCAAACAGTGGAGGAAACGTTTTTTCAGGTTCTGCATGGTCATAGGCGGGAATGGCATCCAGATCGCTGTCGAGAGAGAACGTCAGCATGCTGCCCGCCAGACGGACGAGCTCTGCCCACACCTGCTCCGGATGACGGGCAGGAGAACGTTCAAACTCCACCAGCACGCGCGCATGGGAGTTAAGCGCATTGAGCAACCAGAAAAGAGAGACGTCCGCCACAGCGAAATCGGCCAGGCGTTCGTTGCTCTCGCGGCGCATGGACATCAAACGCTGACGGCGGGAACGAAGCTGACGATTCAGTAGCGCCAGTCTTTCACGCATCGCCGGACTGGCAGAGAACAATGCCAGGGGTGGAATAAATGTCGGATCCTGGCACCATCCCTGTCGATCGCGGATCAACCGCGCGATCGCGCAGCACTGCCATGACGCGTTATCTTCATGGTCAAAACGGATCGCCAGGTTAAAGCGGGCAACGGCAACGGACTCCTCCTCGCTGCCAAACGCATCCTGAACATTCACCCACTCCTCACGGTAGCGGAGCGGCCGCTCGGTCATAGCCGATTCCCGCTGCACATTATTCAGCCCAGGCTGCATGAGCGGCAGCGCAATCATCACCGTGACCGCGTCTGAATGCTGCGCTAACTCCAGTTCCCGAGGTTCAGGCGGCAGATCGCTGACGGCCGTATCCACCAGCGTGCCATCAGGCAGCCAGAGCCGCAGTTGAGAGATCTGAATCAGGCCCGAGCCCAGCAGCCTCTCATCGAATTCAACCCGCTCAACCCCCCATGAAAACGGCGAAGAGAGAGCCGCAACGCCTGTGCTGCGAAAAGATTCCCACGCTGACTGCTGCTGGAATTGCTGAGGGGACAGCAGCGCCCCCTCACTCCACAGCGGACGATAAATTTTCATCCCTGCCCCCGCCTTACGCTTTCGCTTTCGGCATCTGACTGACCAGAGACAGGTTCACGTCCATCCCTTCCACCTGGAAGTGCGGCACCGCGTACAGCTTCACGCGGAAGAAGCCCGGATTGTCCTCGATATCTTCCACCACCACCTTCGCGTCGCGCAGCGGGTGTGAGGCCTGCAGCTCGTCGCCCGGGTCGGTCATCTCCGTCACCAGACCGCGCACCCAGGTGTTGAGCTCCAGCTCCAGCAGGCGGCGATCCTTGGTGGTGCCGATGTTTTCACGCTGAACGAGCTTCAGGTAGTGCGCAATACGCGACAGCAGGAAGATATACGGCAGGCGCGCGTTGATGCGGCTGTTGGCGGTGGCGTCGGCGGTGTCGTACAGCGCCGGCTTCTGGGCCGAGTTGGCCGAGAAGAAGCAGGCGTAGTCGCGGTTTTTGTAGTACGACAGCGGGATAAAGCCGAGGCTGGCGAACTCAAACTCGCGGGTTTCCGGGATCATCACCTCCGACGGGATCTTCACCTAGTTGCCGGTGCCCAGATCGTAGAGGTGGATCGGCAGATCTTTCACCGCTCCGCCCGCCTGCGGGCCACGGATCTGCACGCACCAGCCGTTATTAATAAAGCTTTTCACCATGTTGGACGCGAAAGAGAACGAGGCGCTGGTCCACAGGTATTTCTCGTGGTCCGGGCCTTTCACCTGCTCGACGTAGTTGAAGCTGCGCACCGGCACGGTGTCCGGTCCATACGGCAGGCGGCCCAGCACGCGCGGCATCACCAGGCCGATATAGCGCGCGTCGTCGGTGTCGCGGAAGGATTTCCATTTGATGTACTCGGCGCGGTCGAAGTAGTTGCCGATATCCTTGATGGCGGCGACCTCTTCCATGGACTCTTTCAGAAAGAAGGCCGGGCCGACGGCGCCGATAAACGGCATATGCGCCGCGGCGGAGACGCCGGAGATGTTGCGCAGCAGCGCCACGTCCTGCGGGCTGGCGTCGAACTCATACGCGGAGATCACCGAGCCAATCGGCTCGCCGCCCGGGGTGTCATACTCGGCGGTGTAGGTGTGCCAGTAGAGACCGCTCTGAATCAGCTCCGGCGCGTCTTCGAAGTCCTGGCGCAGATCGTCTTTGGAGACGTCCAGAATTTCGGTTTTGACGTTCTGGCGGTAGTCGGTGCTGTCCACCAGCTGCTTCAGGCCGCGCCACAGGGATTCCACCTTCTGGAACTCAGGATGGTGCATCACCGCGTCCAGCTGGCGGCTGATTTGATAGTCCAGCTCCGCGATGTGGTGGTCAATCAGGGTCTTGTCGAGCTTCTCCACGGTCTTTCCGGACTGACGGATGCAGTCCATAAACACCTGCATCGCCGCCGTCAGTCGTTCGCCCGCCGGGGCGTCGGACAGCGCGGCATCATCCAGAAAGTCGTTAATATCGCCCAGGCGGGACGCCGGGGTCAGGTTGATTTTGTCAAACAGGGAAGCGTAAACGCTCTCTTTTTCCAGTACAGCGGTCTGCCCCTGAGCGGGGGCGGTTTCAGTATTTACAGACATCAGCATATTCCCGGTTAATCCATTAAATAACGCACGCCGTTTATTTCGGGGCCAGCGCGCTCATTTCGTCGCGTAATTCCTGCGTCAGCGCCGGGTCTTTCAGGATTTTCTCAAGCTCTTTTCTGAAAGTGGCGTTATCAAGCAGGTTGGATTTGAGGTCGCGTAATAAATTCCGCATCGCCAGCATGGCGCGGAGCTGGGGAATCTGGCGGGCCACCTGCTCCGGTTCGAAATCTTTCATATCGGCGAAGCGGAGCTGAATATTTTCTTCGGCGCTATCGCCGGCCAGCGTGTTCTGTACCGTGAGGCTGATTTCCGGGCTGAATTCCGAAAGTACGCTGTTGAAGTTATTTTTATTGACGTTGATTTTTGCTCTTTCCGATAATGGCCGGTCTTCTTTGCCATTACTGAAATCACCGATGGTGAGGAGTTTCAGCGGCAGCTCGACTTTCTTCTGCGCGCCTCCTGTGTGCAGAGCCAGCTTTAAATTAATGCGTGCCTTGGGCACCTCATTCTGGAACGTATCAGCCATAGCGGTCCCTTCCCGTGAGGAATAATGTGTTAAAGATAACGGTGTGTGATGACCCGGATATAGTAGAGCAAAGCGCCAAAAAATATCAACCAGCCGGTTGCAAAGTCCATTATAAGACTTTCCTCAGGCATCTTAAGGCAAATGTAAAAATGAAATGCATGAGACAAACAAAGCCGGTATGTAATAACAACCATTTGCTTACAATAAAGGAAGAATGTATACCTCATGCAGCAATATGAATTAAATTCATATCTGAATACACAGAATTGATTGATGCAAATCAATATGTAACGCAAATACTGGTCATTCCGGATACTGAAAAGCGCGCGAGCAGGGGCGTAAGAAATAAATTATTTTTTATCGTTTACCGGCCATGAAAAAGTCCAGTAGTGGATTTTAATATGGCTATAATTAATGGCTACTAGGATTAATATAAAACTCACAAATAATATCTGCCAAATATCCGGTATCGATGGTTAAACCGGACAATGTATAGATTCGCGCTGAGAGAAAAAGAAATAGCGGCATTTCATTCAGCGGATATATTAAAACACAACTTACAATAATGCCTCTCACTCATATCATGTCCTATAACCTTCCTTGCGCCCTCCCCGTAGACAGAGAGAGACAGCGTCTTTCTACTGTGAGCCATCCCAGTCAAGTCGCCAGAGAGAGCATTCAGCGTTAATGATCCCTCACATCATAACCAGACTGCCCGGCCTCAACGCTGCACTTTCCCCCTCAGCCCTTCTCTTTACCGTCACAGATTCAAAACCTTGATCTTCTCCGTGGCTCAGCGCAGCATGGAAATGCAAACACACTAAAACAAGAATTCGCAACCCAATCACAGGAGAGAATCAGTGCAAACAGGACATCGCTTCCAGGCCACGGATCTGCATCAATTTGTTAAAACCCTTTTCACCCATATGGGAAGCTCCCTCACCGAAGCATCGCTTATCGCCGACCATCTGATTGCCGCTAACCTGGCCGGGCACGATTCCCACGGCGTCGGCATGATCCCAAGCTACGTACGCTCCCACGCGCAGGGTTATCTCCAGCTCAATCGCCACGCCAGCGTGATGAAAGACGCGGGCGCGGTGGTCACGCTGGACGGCAACGGCGGCTTCGGCCAGGTGGTGGCCCATGAAGCCATGCAGATCGGCATTAAGAAAGCCAGAGAGCACGGTATGGCCGCCGTGGCGCTGCGCAATGCGCACCATATTGGCCGCATCGGCTACTGGGCGGAACAGTGCGCGGCCGCCGGAATGATCTCTATCCATTTCGTTAACGTCGTTGGCAACGTGATGGTCGCCCCGTTCCGTGGGAAAGACAGCCGCTTCGGTACTAACCCGCTGTGCGTGGTGTTCCCGCGCGCCGGCCATCCGCCGCTGCTGCTGGATTACGCCACCAGCGCCATCGCCTTCGGTAAAACCCGCGTCGCCTGGCATAAAGGCGTCCCGGTACCGGCGGGGTCGCTGATCGACGCTCACGGCGTCCCCACTACCGACCCGGCGGTGATGCAGACGTCGCCGCTGGGGGCGCTGCTGACCTTTGCCGAACATAAAGGCTACGCGCTGGCGACGCTGTGCGAAATTATCGGCGGCGCGGTATCCGGCGGTAAAACCTCGCATCAGGAGACGCTGCAGGGCAGCGTGGACGCTATCTTCAACTGCATGACCACCATTATTCTCAGCCCGGAAGCGTTCGATGCGCCGGATATGCAGCGCGAGACCGAAGCGTTTATCGACTGGTGTAAACGGTCGCCGCACGACCCGGACGCGCCGATTCTGGCCCCGGGCGAGTGGGAAGAGGCTAACCGCCAGCAGCGTCTGGCGCAGGGGATACCGCTGGACGCCGGCAGCTGGCAGGCGATTTGCGCCGCCGCCGAAGAAGTCGGTTTACCCGCCGACACCCTCGCGCAGCTGCGCCAGAAGCTGGCCTGATTTTTCCTCGATGACGCCCGAACGGGCGTCATGTCATCGTCATTAGTGTCGACATCACCGCCGCCCCGCCCCGCCTGATCAACTATTCTATACAAATTCAATAAGTTAAGTTTTGGCACAGCGTATGCATAACGCTCCCGTCATTTGCCGGTGCGCTGGCTCATGACGCCCTGACAAAGGCGGGCCGGGCCCGGTCTGTCGTTGTTGTTTATTCTCTGTTAACAGGTCTGTTACTGATGAAAAAAATCACGAGCGTTTGCCCTTATTGCGGGGCCGGTTGCAAACTTAAGCTGGTCGTCGAAAACAATAAAATTCTCCGTGCCGAAGCCGCCGATGGCGTCACCAACCAAAATCAGCTGTGCCTGAAAGGCTATTACGGCTGGGATTTCCTCAACGACACCCAGCTACTGACGCCGCGTCTGCAGCAACCGATGATTCGCTATCAGAAAGGCGGTAAGTTCACCCCGGTCAGTTGGGAGGAAGCTATCCGCTATACGGCGAATAAACTGCGTGAAATAAAGGAGAAGCACGGCCCGCGCGCCATTATGACGACCGGTTCATCGCGCGGTACCGGGAATGAAACCAACTATGTGATGCAGAAATTCGCCCGCGGCGTGCTCCACACCAACAACGTCGACTGCTGCGCCCGCGTCTGCCACGGCCCGTCGGTAGCCGGGCTTCAGCTGGCACTCGGTAACGGCGCGATGAGCAACTCGATTAGCGATATCGAAAACTCGAAATGTCTGCTGGTCTTTGGCTATAACTGCGCTGACTCCCACCCTATCGTCGCCCGCCGGGTGATTAAAGCTCGCGAAAACGGGGCGAAAATCATCGTCTGCGACCCGCGCCGTATCGAAACCGCCCGCATCGCCGATCGCCATCTGCAGCTCAATAACGGCAGCAATATGGCGCTGGTCAACGCCTTCGCCCACGTGCTGCTGGAAGAGGATCTGTATAACCACGACTACGTCGACCGCTTTACCGAGGGGCTGGACGCCTATCGCGAAACGGTGAAAGACTATTCCCCTGAAGCCGTCGAAGGGATCGTCGGCGTGCCGGCCGCTGAAATTCGCCAGGCGATGCGCATGTTTGCCGCCGCGCCTTCCGCCACCATTATGTGGGGCATGGGCGTCACCCAGTTCGGCCAGGCGGTGGACGTCGTCAGAGGGCTGGCGAGCCTGGCGCTGTTAACCGGTAACCTCGGACGCGCCAACGTCGGCGTGGGTCCGGTACGCGGACAAAACAACGTCCAGGGCGCCTGCGATATGGGCGTCCTGCCGAATATGTTCCCGGGCTACCAGGACGTCACCGACGCCAGCGTTCGCGATAAGTTTGCCAAAGCATGGGGCGTTAACCCGGCTGTCATGGACGACCAGGTCGGTACCCGGATCACCGAAGTGCCGCACAAAGCGCTGGCTGGCGAAATCAAAGCCTACTACATCATGGGTGAAGATCCCCTGCAAACCGAAGCCGATTTAGGCCTGGTGCGTAAGGGGATTGAAGCGCTCGATTTTGTGGTGGTGCAGGATATCTTTATGACCAAAACCGCCGAAATCGCCGATGTGCTGCTGCCCGCCACCTCATGGGGCGAACACGGCGGCGTCTTTACCTGCGCCGACCGCGGCTTCCAGCGCTTCGAGCAGGCGATTATCGCCACCGGTAATGTTAAGCGCGACTGGGAAATCATCAGCCTGCTGGCCAGCGAAATGGGCTACCCGATGCATTACGATAACAACCAGCAGATCTGGGACGAAATGCGCGAGCTTTGTCCGCTGTTCTATGGCGTCACCTACGAGAAAATGGGCGATATGAACCACGTCCAGTGGCCGTGCCCGACGCTGGATCACCCCGGTACGCCGTGGCTGTATAAAGATAACCTCTTCGATACGCCAACCGGCAAAGGCCAGCTGTTCGCCGCCCCGTGGCGCGCGCCTGCCGAGACGCCGGATGAAGCGTATCCGCTGGTGCTCTGTACCGTGCGCGAAGTCGGCCACTACTCGTGTCGTTCGATGACCGGCAACTGCGCGGCCCTGCAATCGCTTGCCGATGAGCCGGGCCGGGTGCAAATCAACCGCGCCGACGCGCAGCGCCTCGGAATCGCCGACCAGCAGCTGGTATGGGTCAGCTCGCGGCGCGGTAAGGTGATTACCCGCGCCGACATCAGCGATCGCATTAACGAAGGCGCGGTGTATATGACCTATCAATGGTGGGTCGGCGCCTGTAATGAGCTGACGCAGGATAATCTCGACCCGATCTCGAAAACGCCGGAAACCAAATACTGCGCGGTGAAGGTGGAGGCTATCGCGGATCAGCGCTGGGCCGAGCAGTATGCCTGGACAAGCTATAGTGAGATGAAAGCCCGCCTGAAAGCGGCGGTGAACGTGTAAAACACCGCGGGGAGATGCGCGCATCTCCCCACATATCCACTTTTGCTCCCGGGGGCGGCGCGCAACGCGCCTTGCCCCGGCTACAGATTCACCGCCATCTGCGGATCGGTAGCCCGGACAGATGCGCAGCATCGCCTCCGGGAAATTCAGCTACTCTGCGCTCTGTTCCCGGGGGCGGCGCGCAACGCGCCTTGCCCTGGCTACAGATTCAGTGCCGTCTGCGGGCCGGTAGCCCGGACAGATGCGCAGCATCGCCTCCGGGATCGGTCTCTTACGCCAACAGTTTCTCCACCAGCGCCGTCCACAGCGCCACGCCGTGCGGGATCAGCGCATCGTTAAAATCATATCCGGCGTTATGTAGCGGCTTTGACGCCGTCTCGCCATCGGTGCCAATCCAGAAATAGGCGCCCGGGCAGGCCTCCAGCATGCAGGCAAAATCTTCCGAGGCCATAGAGGGATTGCCGTTCCAGCTCACCGCCGATTCCCCCAGCAGCGCGGTCGCCACCTCGCGAACCTTTTGTGCTTCAGCCGGGTGGTTGGTGGTGACGGGATAACCGGGATACCAGGCGATTTTGCCTTCCACGTCTGATACCTGCGGCTGGGCGGCGACATAGCTTTCAATCAGCCCCCTGACCCGCTCACGCACCTGGTTATTCAGACAGCGGAAGGTTCCGCGCAGCACCACTTTATCCGGCAGCACGTTGATCGCCTCCCCGCCGGAAATCTGGGTAATGCTTACCACCGTGGATTCCTGCGGCGACAGGCGGCGCGACGGAATGGTTTGCAGCGCCATAATCAGCTGCGCCGCGGCGACAATCGGGTCCGCCCCGCGCTCCGGCATCGCCGCATGGCAGCTCTTGCCGGTCAGGGTAATTTCAAACGCATCGAGAGAGGCCATCATCGCCCCGCTGCCGATCGCCACCTGGCCCAGCGGCATACCCGGCCAGTTGTGCAGCGCGTAAATGGCATCCATCGGGAAGCGCGCAAACAGCCCCTCTTCCACCATCTTACGCGCGCCGCCCAGGTTCTCCTCAGCGGGCTGGAAAACAAAGTGAACGGTACCGCGAAAGCGGCGGGTTTGCGCCAGATGCGCCGCTGCCGCCAGCAGCATCGCGCTATGGCCGTCGTGGCCGCAGGCGTGCATCACGCCCGGATTACGCGATTTATAGTCGACGTCGCTCTGCTCGGTGATCGGTAGCGCATCCATATCGGCCCGCAGGCCAATTACCGGACCCGGGCCGTTCTCCAGCGTCGCGACCACGCCGGTGCCCGCCAGACCGCTATGCACCTGAAGGCCAAATGAAGCGAGCAGTTCAGCGACCCGGCGGGAGGTTTCCTGTTCCTGATACCCCAGCTCAGGGCAAGCATGAAAATCACGTCGCCAGCGAATGGCCTCGGCGATCAGTGAAGGGGATACAGCCATGTCTTACTCCTTTCCTGCACAGCTTCAGCGCTGAACGAGTGTTTTATGCAATACGTTGGGGCTACAGGTAACCCGCTAGCCTATTGGTTATATCCTTTCGCCCGCTCGCTGACAACTGCCGCCAAACCCTGCGCCAACGCGCCTTTGCGCGGCATCCCGCCTGCACTGCGTTTTTTTGTAGTCATATCAACGGTGACATAAGGCGTGCGATTAATTATTATGCAGCTATACTGGCGTTTTGCCGAATAATTCACTCTACAGACCTCCTTAACCGGAAATAAAATGTTCAACCCAGAGCAGAATCGTCTTGCCCCCACGCTGGCGATGATCATGGCGGCTTCATTAGTGGGATTTATCACCGGATACACGGTACCCTTAATCAGTCTGGAGCTGGCGCAGCAGCAGGTTGATACCGTTTACGTCGGCCTGCTGGCCGCGCTACCGCCAGCGGGGATGATGATCTCCTCCTTCCTCTCGCCCGCGCTGTGCCGGCGCTTCGAGATGGGGCTTCTGCTCTCCGTCAGCCTGGTGGCGCTGGCGGTGGCAACCATCGCCTCCTGCCTGTCGTTTGATATGGTTCATCTCCTGCTGCCGCGGCTGGTGACCGGCCTGGCGTCAGGGGTGATTATCGTCATTGGCGAAAGCTGGATCACCGGCGGCGCGGCGGGTAAAAACCGGGCAACCCTGACCGGCATTTATGCCTCCGCCTTTACCGGCTGTCAGCTGGCGGGGCCGCTGCTGATCTCCGCCGGAGAAGCGTATCAATCATGGACTCTGCTGCTCGTCGGACTGGTGACCCTCGCCTGTCTGCTGATGCTCCGCCATTTGCCCTCCGGCAGCCGCGAACGGCTGGCGGAACGCGCCAGCTGGCGCAGCCTCGGCGCCTTTTTGCCAGTACTGGCTTCCGGCGTATTCTGCTTCGCCTTTTTTGATGCCAGCATACTGGCGCTGCTGCCGCTTTACGGTATGGATAAAGGGCTGAGTGAAGTGACGGCGGTACTGCTGGTCACCGTGGTATTAACCGGCGATGCCGTATTCCAGGCGCCGCTGGGCTGGATTGCCGACCGCTTCGGTATCCGCCGCGTGCATCTGACCTGCGCGGTGGTCTTCTGCCTCGCCCTGCTGGCCTTACCGTTCCTGCTGGCGTCGCATATCCAGCTGATTGTCGGCTGCCTGCTTCTCGGCGCTGCGGCGGGGGCGCTCTATACCCTGTCGCTGGTCCGCGCCGGGAAGACCTTCTCCGGGCAGAAGCTGATTATGATCAACGCCCTGCTGGGATTCTTTTGGTCCGCGGGGAGCGTCGCCGGACCGGTGGTCAGCGGATTGCTGATCAGCGTCGCAGGGTATGATGGTCTGCTGATGACGCTGTTTGTCAGCGGCGCGCTGTTCCTGCTGATTCAGTGCCTGGGGAAAAGCGAAAAAGCCCTGCTGGCGGACGAACGCGAGCGCGAAGAAGAGATGGATGATATTAGCGAGGCGGCGCGGTAACGCTTAAGGGCAGGCACGGTTCGGCAGAACGAAAGCTCCCTCATCGCCCGCGCAGGGTCTTCTCCCCGGCAGCGCAGTCGCGCGCCGGGGCCGGTAGCCGTTACAGCACTTTACTCAAAAACGCGGCGGTGCGCGGGTTAGTCGGCGCGCTAAAGATCTGCGCCGGTTTCCCCTCTTCCTGAATAATGCCCTGGTCGATAAAGATAACCCGGTCGGCCACTTCGCGAGCAAAGCCCATCTCGTGGGTTACGATTACCATGGTCATCCCTTCGCTGGCGAGGTTTTTCATCACCTCCAGCACGTCGCCCACCAGCTCAGGATCGAGCGCCGAAGTGGGCTCATCAAACAGCATAATCGACGGCTTCATCGCCAGCGCGCGCGCGATGGCCACCCGCTGCTGCTGCCCGCCGGAGAGGCTGGAGGGCCAGGCGTCGCGCTTGTCGCTCAGCCCGACCTTCGCCAGCAGCTCTTCCGCCAGACGCACCGCCTCCGCGCGCGCCGTGCCGCGCAGGCTCATCGGGGCCATAATCAGATTTTCCAGCACCGTTTTGTGCGGGAACAGATTGAAGCGCTGAAAGACCATGCCGACGCTTTCCCGCATCTTATTCAGATCGGTGGCGCGATCGTGGGCAGCGAAGCCGTTTACCTCAACCTCGCCTTCGCTGACGGTTTCCAGCGCGTTCATGCAGCGCAGAAAAGTGCTTTTCCCGGAACCGGACGGGCCGATAATACACACGACTTCCTGCGGCTTAATGTCGCAGCTGATGCCGCGCAGAACGTGGCTGTCGCCGAAGCGCTTGTGTAAATTATGAATGTGAATCACTTTTGCCAAACCTCTTTTCCAGACGGTTAACCAGCTGCGCCAGCAGGAAAGTAATAACCCAGTAAACCAGGGAGATGGTCAGGTAGGGTTCCCAGTAGGTGGCGTAGGCGCCGGAAACGGTGCGCGCGGCGTAGGCCAGATCCGCCAGACCGATGGCCGACGCCAGCGAGGAGTCCTTAACGATGGCGATAGCGTTGTTGCCCAGCGGCGGCAGAATGCGACGAAACGCCTGCGGCAGAATCACCTGACGCATGGTTTTCCACCACGGCATTCCCAGCGCGCGGGAAGCTTCCATCTGCCCCTTATCGATCGACTGGATCCCTGCGCGGAAGATCTCCGACACGTAGGCCCCGGCATTCAGCGTAATCGCCACGATACAGGAGAGAAACGCGCCGTAGTTTGAGCGCAGCTCGCGAGCGAAATCAGCGCTCATCATGCCGCTGGTCACCAGCAGTCCGTCGCGCGGGTTGATAAACAGCGGCACCAGCGCGAAGTGCACCACCATAATTTGCACGAACAGCGGCGTACCGCGAAACGCGCTGACGTAAAAGCGCACCGGAAACTGCACCAGGTAACGCAGAACGTATTTCCATACCCCGTGCTCGGCTTTCGCCATCCGCCCCAGCCCGAGGGTCAGCCCCCACAGGGTGCCGAGGATCACGCAGATAATGGTACATTTAATGGTCATCAGGGCACCGTCCATAAACAGCGGACCGTACTCCTCAATGATCTCCCAACGGAATCCCGTCATAGCCCTTCCCTAAAAAATACGGCTATCGCCAGAGTCGATAGCCGTGATGAAAATAAAAATGCGAATTATTGCGCTGGCAGCGTCGGGACGTTCTCGTCGAACCAGGTTTTATAGATTTTGGCGTAGGTGCCGTCAGCGATGATTTTCTGTAAACCGGCGTTGATCTTCGCCTGCAGCTCGCTGTTGCCTTTCGCCACCGCGATGCCGAAATACTGGCGCTCAAATTTGGCATCCGGCACCAGCTTGAACTGCTTCTCCGGGTGCTGCTTGATGTAGTATTTCACCACGCCGACGTCGCCGACCGCCGCGCTCACGCCGTCTTCAAACAGCTCCTGCAGCATCAGCGGAGTATTATCAAAACGTTTGATCGCGGTACTGTTCTTGCCCAGCACGTCGGAAACCACGATATCGCCGGTGCTGGAGTTCACCACGCCGACTTTCTCGTTTTTCAGCGCCTCAAGGGAGGAGACCTTTGAATCCGCCGGCACGACGATGGACTGCTCGGCCGGGAAATAAGGGGCGGAGAAATCCACCATCTGCTTACGCTTATCGGTGATAGTGATCCCGGAGATAATAATGTCGCGGTCGCCGGTGTTGAGGGTGGCGAAGATCCCTTCCCACGGCGTATTGACCAGTTTGATATCAAAGCCTTCCGCTTTGGCGATCGCTTTGATGATATCGATATCAAAACCTTCCAGCTGTTTCTGGCTGTTCTCGAACTCAAACGGGCGATAGGTTCCGCCGGATCCCACCACGTAAGTTTGCTGAGCCGCGTGGGCGGTGCCGATCATCGCCGCCACCAGGCAGCATGCTTTCATCCACTTCTTAACCATGACAACTCCGTTTTATGCATTAATTTTGCATAAAAATACACACTGTCAGCATGGCATGCAACCGGAAACCTTCCCGACGGTAAATTATCTGCCGTTTAGCTTCGTTTACCGCCGGATTTCCCGATGGCCCGATGCAATTCATTGATCCGCTTCATCGATTTCACCGTTTTTTGCGGCGCGGTGGAGGCGACCGACAGCACGATCATCTCCAGGCAAACCAGCACCGTCCCGTGCAGCGGCACCCGCCCATTATCGCCGCCGCGCGGCACCTCAATGACCACCTGCGCCTCCTGGCTAAAGCGGGAGTCCAGCGCCTGGGTGAGTAAAATCGTCGGGATCCCCAGACGGCGGGCCTCGCGCAGGGTCGTCATCCCCTCCCGGTGCGGCGACTTCTGCCCCATCATAATCAGCACGTCGCCGCGCTGCAGGCCGATCAGCTGCTCGGCGAGGCTAAACCCGGTGCGGTTCATTACGTACGAAGGCAGGCCGATGCGGCTCAGCAGCCTGGCGGTATACTCCGCCAGAATGCCCGAGGCGCCGATCCCAAAAATCCCCACCTGGCGCGCGTCGGTCAGCAGCGCCACCGCCTGGGCCACCGCGGCGCGGTTGTCGGGGCGCGCAAGCACTTCGCAGGCCCGCTGATGCCCTTCCAGCACGAAATCGATGCTCGAATTGACGTCGCTGGATAAGGCGCTCACCGTGGAGATCATTTTTTCCGACGAGGTCGCCGACGGGCCGAACCAGCGCTCCATGGTCTGCTTCAGCTCCCGCAGTCCGGCGAAGCCGAGCGCCTGGATGGCGCGCACCACCGTGGCGTCCGAGGTATTGGTCGCGGCGGCGAGTTCCATGGCCGTGCGCTCCAGCACCGCTTCCCGGTTTTCGTTGATATAGCTCACCACCGCCAGCAGACGCGGCGACAGCTGATGCGCGCGGGCGCGAAAACGTTCGCCGAACAGGTCAACCCGCCCCTTCTCTCTTTTGACCACCGTTTTCATTTCAGCCCCTCGGGCAAAGGACGACCGGCAATGTGCGACTGTACCTGGGCGACCATCAGCGACAGCGAGGCGTAGGAGTTAGAGATAACCTCCTCGCGCGGCAGCAGAATGTAGCGCCCGGTGCGGCAGGCGCGCATAAAGTCGCACCAGCCGGGCATCACGCCCTCCATCGCCTGCAGCTCATCCTGGGGCCTGCCGCCGGTATCGGAACGCCAGGTGGCAAATACGAAATCAGCATCCAGCGCCGGCAGCTGCTCGGCGCTGACGTCAATACGCTGGCCATCGGGGATGTTGTCAATCAGCGGCGGGAAGCGGAATCCGGCATCGCGCAGCACGCGTCCCAGCGCATGATAGGCGTGATGCACGGTAACCTTGCCGTTGTTGGCCTGAATCACCGAGACTACGATGTTTTGCGTATCCACCATCGCCTTTAGCTGGGCTATCTGCGCCTGATAGCGGCGTTCGAGGATTAAGAGCCGCGGCTGGGTACCGGTGAGCTGCGCCAGCTTGCGGTAGATGCGCGGCGCGCTGCCCTGCAGGTGGTCGATGCTGACCGTTGGCGCAATCTTCTCCAGCTGCTCCACCGAAACGTGGCGGCTGGGCTCGGTAATAATCAGGTCCGGTTTCGCGGCGGCCACCGCTTCGAGATCGATATCCGCCGTGCCGATAAACCGAATCGCGCTGTTATCGAAATCAACGCCGGTCAGCTGTGCGCTGGCGCGTAAAAAGTGGCTGCCGTCCGGACGCGTCCTCCCGTGGCTGGCCACCGGCGGGACGCCAAGCTCGATCAGCGGGATGGTGATATCCAGATCGTGCAGCGACACAATGCGCTGCGGGTGCAGCGGAACGGTCACCGTACGACCCAAATCATCGGTGAAGGTTTGCGTATCGGCGGCCGAGGCGACGCCCGCCAACAGCACCAGCAGAGAAACGAACCAACGCATAGCGATCCTTTTTGATTTACAGGGCGTCACGGCGACGCCAGAGCAGAACGATAAAAAACGGACAGCCGACCAGCGCAATAACGATCCCTGCAGGGATCTGCAGCGGCGCGAAAGCCAGTCGGCCAATTGTATCGGTGGCTAACACCAGCAGCGCGCCAACCAACGCGCTGCCACAGAGCAGCGCCACCTGGCCGCCGCGCAGCAGAAACCGCGCCATATGCGGCGCCATCAGGCCAACGAAGCCGAGGCTTCCGACGCAGGAAACGCTGGCGGAGGTCAGCAGCACCGGCGCGAAAAAGCGCAGCAGGGTTAGCTGCTGCAGGCGTACGCCGAGACCAATGGCAGTGCGGTCGCCGAGCAGCGCCGCATCGGCGGCCCTGGCGGTCAAAAAAAGGATCAGCGCCCCGGGCAGCGCCCAGCAGAAGGCGACGGCCAACAGCGGCCAGGTCGCCGCGTGCAGGCTGCCCGCCAGCCAGATCATCGCCGTTTGAACATCGCGCACGTCGGGGGGGGGG